>NZ_DCRG01000023.1:0-63060 GCF_002325125.1 Sphingobacterium sp. UBA1498 | reverse complement strand
CCTAAGTGTTGTTGAACTTCTAATACAACACGTTGTCCATTTTCTTTTTGAATGTACAATGCATCGTAAATTTTAGGTAGATTTTCACTGTCGGCGAAGTTGACGTCAACAACTGGGCCGATAATCTGCGCTATTTTACCAATCTTGGGCATATTATAGGGACTAAATATTTATTAATCAATTTTATATAAGAGACATAAAAGGCCTCTTTTTTGGTCAGCAAAAATAAGGTTATTCGTATTTAAAAACAAATAGAATTTGTAATTAAATTATAAATTTATTAATGTAGGTCAAAATGTTATCTATTGTAATTCTGTCTGTTTCAATTTCGATCGATGCAAATATAGTTTTTCTTCTTTAACCTACACCGCTAAATAAAATCGACCTGTCATCGAATGGTTCATGGATTCGCTACAGGTCGATCAAGATATATCTCCTAATTTTAGGAAAAGGAGTACTAGATTTTTTTGTTTAATTCGTCTTGTAGCTGGCGCTTAAGCAGTTGTTCTTTTTCCATAGCCTTTTTGCGAAAAGTTGCAAATTCTTCCTGGGATTGCTCCGCTGTCTTTTGGAATTCCACTGTATCCACTTTCGCTTTTCGATAGGAAAATAGAAAGATAAATGTCGCTACTGCCAATATCCCAATGATCGTCCAAACAACGGTATTGTAAAAAGCTTTCGATGTACTGATTCCCAAGAAAGATAAACTTTCTGTCTTTTCCTTCTCTTGCGCCAGCTGATCGTTTAAGACCTGGATAGAATCTTGCAAATTTTTTGTGTTCGAAGAATAATTGCTTGAAGAAGATTTCAATGAGCTGATTTCTTTGTGAAGTTTTGCTACAGTATCAATCACATTCCTTTTGACAATGTCAAGATTGGTTTTACGCACCATCTTGAAATCATAGTTGTTTTTCGAAATATAGTTAAGGTGGTCAAATTGATTGGACAAACTTCCTTTTTTTAATCCATCGGGACTATACTTGAAGGCATTATCCTGTTGCGCTGCTTTAGTCGGGGGAGCCGATGCAGGATTTTGTGCCTGTAGTGTAGTATATGATGAAATAAATAAAATTGTAAAGAATATAAATGCTAATCTCAATTTGCTCATGTTGTTTATAGTTATAAAATGCATCATTTAGCTTTTCCTAGATGTAAAGCTAGGATATACCTGTGATAAATATAAGGAATAATTGAAAAAACGAAAATTGAAAGTGAATATATTCCTATTGTCAGGTTAGATTTTCCTGCTTTATTTTTAGGGTTCGATAGACCAGCTCGGTAAATAACGAAGAAAGGACATGATCTTTTCCTTATAAATAGCCGTATTCAATTTAAAAAAATAGGCACCTTTCTTCGAGTTTTCTTTATCCTTTTCTTGGAGTTTGATGATAAGATCTGAAGATAGCAGCTTTCGGCTGAAATTGCGCTTATCCAGCTCGATATTATACACGCCTTCATAGAGCGCAGCAATTTGGGGAATGGTAAATTTCTCGGGTAGCAATTCAAATAATATGGGATATAACGCTGCTTTCATGCGTAGGCGGTGCTGCGCTGAAGTAATCATCTGGTCGTGGTCGAAGATAAGTGCCGGGCGCTCTTGCAAAGGAAACCATTTTGCTTCGTAATCATCACTGAGGATATGTTTGTATTGCTGCGTATCAATCAGGGCAAAGTAACAGATGCTGACAACGCGATCGTTAGGTTCGCGGGTAGGCTCCCCAAATACACTACATTGCTCCATATATACATTTTCAAGTCCTGTTAGCTGTCTCAGCACTCTGCTTGCAGCTTCTTCAGGACTTTCATTGGATTGAACGAAACCTCCCATTAGGCTCCATTTATTTCTTTCTGGTTCGAAATCGCGTTTAATTAAAAGTACTTCTAGGGATTCGCCGTTAAATCCAAATATGATACAGTCTACAGCCAAAAGGATCCCTGAATCTTTTTTATAATATTCCATTGTCTATCGTTTTATCGTTTTATCTGACTTCACCCCACCAATTCCATGGGCAAAACTATGTAAAAAAGTAAATAGCTAAAAATAAGTACAATAATTGGCTGATATACTCCTTTAAACCGTATTATATGCCTATATCAGGATGTAGGGTCAATCATAATTTGCTGCTATGAAGTTAGATCAATTTTTTAAATATGAAAATTTTCTTTCATATTTAAAAAATTAAATGTTTATTTGACACTAATTATTTTTTTCAATGCTAACTTTAGAGATGGAAAATTGAAAAGTAAGACGTTAAGAACAATTATAATATAAGTTATAAACCAAATTCAGCAAAAATGAATAAATCGCATGTCATTGGGGTGGACTATGGAAGTGATTCGGTCCGTTCGGTATTGGTCGATGCTAACAATGGCGAGGAAATCGCTTCTTCGGTATTTTACTACCCGCGTTGG
Organism: Sphingobacterium sp. UBA1498; assembly: GCF_002325125.1. NCBI lineage: Bacteria > Pseudomonadati > Bacteroidota > Sphingobacteriia > Sphingobacteriales > Sphingobacteriaceae > Sphingobacterium > Sphingobacterium sp. UBA1498. The sequence continues at coordinate 60,648 of NZ_DCRG01000023.1, read as the reverse complement.
AAAAGAGGTGAGTATTGTGATGCTGCTTTAAGTCAGTTCAGGCAACACCCTTTGGATTACATCGAAGGATTGGAAGCGACCATAAAAGATTGCTTAAGCAAATCGGGATTAAGCAATATAGGTGAAACCGTAAGAGCGATTTCCGTTGATACAACGGGGTCTACTCCAGTTGCCGTAAATGAAAAGGGCATTCCGTTAGCTTTACTGCCAGAGTTTGAGCAAAACCCCAATGCCATGTTCGTCTTATGGAAAGATCATACGGCCGTTCAGGAGGCCAAGGAGATTAACCTTTATAATCAAAATAATTCAGTCGATTATCTGAAGTATGTGGGGGGCGTCTATTCTTCGGAATGGTTCTGGGCCAAATTGCTTCATGTTTTTAGGGCTGATGAAAAGGTGCGTGCCGCTACATACAGCTGGGTGGAGCATTGCGATTACATTCCTTTTTTATTAACTGGAGGAACAGATGTAGCTGCTATGAAACGTGGTGTCTGTTCGGCTGGTCACAAATCGCTTTGGGCTGAAGAATTTGGTGGATTGCCACCTAATTCCTTTTTTTCGTCGCTAGACCCCTTGTTGGACGGTATAGTAGACCGACTGTTTTCCGAAACCTATACGGCCGATAAAGCTGCTGGTCAACTTTCGGAAGAATGGGCACAACGATTGGGGCTGACGACGTCGGTCGTTGTCGGTGTAGGTGCTTTTGACTGTCATATGGGTGCGGTTGGGGGGCAAATTGAACCGTATTATTTAAGTAAGGTGATGGGAACATCTACTTGCGACATGCTAGTTGCCCCAAAGGAGGAAGTACAGCATACTTTGGTGAAGGGGATCTGTGGTCAGGTAGATGGTTCGATTATTCCGGGAATGATTGGCATGGAGGCAGGACAGTCTGCATTTGGTGATGCTTACGCATGGCTGAAGCAAGTGTTATTGTGGCCAACGAAGAATTTAATACAAGAGGTTGAAGGTATGTCTGAGGACAACCGTGAACAGTTGATCGCCACATTGGAAGATAAGCTATTGTTTCGGTTAAGTGAGCAGGCTGCGTTGCTTCCGGTAACAGAAGCGTCTGAATTAGCAATTGACTGGCTCAATGGTCGCCGCACACCCGATGCAGATCAATCCTTGCAAGGTGCGATTACGGGCTTACACCTCGGAACTGATGCTCCACGTATTTTCAGGGCGATTGTCGAAGCAACATGTTTCGGAGCAAAGGCGATTGTGGACCGTTTTGTCGCTCAGGGTATTCCTGTGAAAGGTTTGATTGGTTTGGGCGGTGTCGCAAAAAAATCACCTTTTATTATGCAAATGATGGCAAATGTAATGAATATGCCGATTCGTATCCATAAAAGTGAGCAGACGTGCGCTATCGGCGCAGCGATGTTTGCCGCCACGGCAGCGGGTTTATATGACCGGGTCGAAGATGCGATGAAAGCGATGGGGCAAGGCTTTGAACAAACCTACATACCAGAGGAAAAATGGGTGCCAATGTATGCTAAACGCTACGAACGTTACCGTGCTTTGGGTGCTTTCGTAGAAGGAAAAGAATTGCGTGCCCTTACTGTTTAACCATTCAAATTTAATCATGTATAATTCAATTAAAGAGGAAGCATATCATTGCAATATGCAATTGCCCCAATTGGGCTTAGTGCTTTTTACATTTGGAAATGTGAGTGTGGTCGATCGTCAGCATGGTGTATTTGCTATTAAACCTAGTGGCGTTCCCTATGAAGAACTTTCGCCAGAGCATATGGTAATTGTAGATTTTGACGGTCGAATCATTGAAGGTGATCTCCGCCCGTCGTCCGATACAAAGACGCATGCGCTGCTCTACAAACACTGGGAAGAGATTGGAGGTATAACCCATACACACTCAACCTATGCCACGGCATGGGCACAAGCGCAGCGGGATATTCCTATTTTTGGTACCACACACGCCGATCACCTGACAAAAGATATTCCATGTGCTCCACCGATGAGCGATGAAATGATTGCAGGAAACTATGAACATGAAACAGGCTTTCAGATTATCAATCATTTTAGTGAGAAAAAGCTAGACTATAAAGAAGTGGAAATGATTCTCGTTGGCAACCATGCTCCATTTGCCTGGGGTAAAACTGGAGCAAAATCTGTGTATAACAGTGCGGTGCTGGAACAGGTTGCTAAAATGGCCTGGCTGACAGAACAGATCAATCCCAAAGCCGCTCGATTAAAAGCTGCTTTGGTTAAAAAGCATTATGAACGGAAGCATGGTGCTAATTCCTATTATGGTCAATAATGTTTGAGTAATAAAAAATCTATAGAAAAACTACAATTTAACATGAATATCAATTTAAAAGAACTAGAGGTCTGGTTTGTCGTGGGGAGCCAAGACCTGTATGGAGAGGAGACTTTAAGACAAGTTGCTCTACATGCAGAAGAGATAGCCAATTACCTTCATACGCAAAAAGTGATTCCGGTAGGAGTAAAATATAAACCGATCGTAAAGAATACGGATGAGATATATACCACATTGGCTGCCGCCAATAGTGCAGAAAATTGTATAGGCGTCATCACATGGATGCATACATTTTCCCCAGCAAAGATGTGGATTAGAGGTTTAAAGGCATTACAAAAGCCATTGTTACATCTGCATACGCAGTACAACCAGGATATTCCATGGAATAGTATCGATATGGATTTTATGAATCTCAATCAAAGTGCTCATGGAGATCGCGAATTTGGACATATCGTTAGCCGCTTAAAGATAGCGCGTAAAGTCGTGACTGGCCATTGGCAAGATGCGGAGGTGCTTGAACGGATCAATATTTGGGCTCGCGCGGCAGCTGGGTGGCATGACTGGCAGGGCGCAAAATTTGCACGATTTGGTGACAATATGCGCTATGTGGCGGTTACAGACGGCGATAAAGTGGAAGCGGAGTCGAGATTTGGCTTTTCGGTAAATACTTACGCCATCGGTGATTTAGTAGAGGTTATCAACGCCAGTACTGAAGCGGAAATTGAAGCCTTGCTGGCGGAGTACGAATCGGCTTATGAGTTGGCCGAAAATGTGAAAGCTGGCGGAGCGTTTCATACGAACTTAATCGAGGCCGCTAAAATCGAAATTGGTTTAAGGAAGTTTTTGGAACAAGGAAACTTTAAAGGTTTCACGGATACTTTTGAGGATCTGCATGGTATGGTGCAACTTCCGGGCTTGGCAGTACAGCGATTAATGGCTGAGGGATATGGTTTTGCAGGTGAAGGAGATTGGAAGACTCCAGCTTTGGTGCGTGCATGTAAAGTGATGGGAGCAGGATTACCAGGAACCACTGCATTTATGGAAGACTATACTTATCATTTTGATCCACAGAATCCAATGGTACTTGGTTCACATATGTTAGAAGTAGACCCGGCATTAGCAACCGGAAAACCGCGTATCGAAGTGCATCCGCTAGGGATTGGTGGCAAGGCGGACCCTGCCCGTTTGGTGTTCAACGGTCAGAGCGGAAATGCACTGAATGCTTCATTGGTCGATATGGGAACGCGCTTTCGTTTGATCGTTAATAAGGTACAAGGTGTTTCCGTGGAAGAGGATTTACCAAAGCTTCCCGTCGCACGCGTGTTATGGAAACCGCTTCCTGATATGAAAACAGGTTGCAGCGCCTGGATTGTAGCTGGAGGTGCTCACCATACCGCTTACAGTTTGAGCTTGACGCCTGAATATCTCGAAGATTTTGCGCGTATTGCCGGACTGGAATATGTTTTGATCGATGAGGAGACTACACTAGCGAAACTCGAAGATCAATTAAAATGGAATGAACTTTATTATTTACTCAGTAAATAATAACTTAAGCCATTTATGTGCTTCTCTCGTGAAGGCATAAATGGCTTATTTATAATAACCAATTTGGGAAATATGGAAAAATTTGCAACGGTAGATTACATCATCTTTGTAATTTACTTCTTTATCGTAGCTGGCTATGGCTACTGGATTTATCGTAAAAAGACCAATAGTTTGAGCAGTAGCAAGGACTACTTTTTGGCGGAAGGATCACTTACCTGGTGGGCCATAGGCTCTTCATTGATTGCGTCAAACATCTCGGCTGAACAATTTATCGGGATGAGCGGTAACGGCTTTGAGGTTGGTATTGCTGTGGCGGCATATGAGCTTATTGCGGCGGTAGCGCTAATTATTGTGGCGGTTTGGTTTATACCGGTCTATTTGAAAAATAAGATTTTCACCATGCCCCAGTTTTTGAATAATCGATACAATGAAACGACAAGTCTTATCATGGCAATTTTCTGGTTGTTTTTATATGTTTTTGTCAACCTGACATCGATTTTGTATTTAGGGGCAATTGCCATTTCGAGTATGGCCGGTGGCGGAGATAGCTTTCATACGATAACAGTCGCTTTAGCTGTATTTGCGGTGATTATTACCCTAGGTGGAATGCGTGTTATTGGTTTTACGGATGTTATTCAGGTTGTTGTGTTGATTATTGGTGGTATAGCTACGACCTATGTAGCGTTGACTTTAGTCAGCGAACATTTTGGTTTAGGAAAAGATGCGTTAGCTGGATTTAATAAACTGATGGAAGACTCTCCGGAGCATTTCAACCTTTTTGTTGATAAACCCGGACCAGGCGCCAGTCAGGAAGATATTAATAAATATCTGATGTTACCTGGAATAGGGATGTACCTTGCGGGAATCTGGATAGTCAATTTAAATTACTGGGGTTGCAATCAATATATCACCCAACGCGCTTTGGGTGCTGATTTGAAGACTGCGCGAACCGGAATTCTCTTTGCGGGATTTCTAAAATTGTTTATGCCAATTATTGTCATGCTTCCAGGCATAGCTGCTTATGTGCTCTATAAAAATGGGGCATTACAACAAGAAATGGCCCCTGGGGGCGTGTTTCATGCCGATAATGCATATTCAGCAATTTTGGGCTATTTGCCAAATGGTATGAAAGGACTTGCATTAGCTGCCTTAACAGCTGCTATTGTTGCTGGATTAGCAGGAAAAGCAAATAGTATCGCAACAATCTTCACATTGGATATTTTTAAAAAATATATCAATAAAGATGCGAGTGAAGCTAAAATGGTCTGGGTAGGAAAGATAACGATCGTTATCTCTATTTTACTTTCTGTGCTGTTTACGTGGAATGATGCGCTGGGCATCGGCGGGGCCGGAGGATTTACATTCATTCAAAAATATACCGGTTTTATTAGTCCTGGGGTTTTTGCGATGTTTTTGTTGGGTATGTTTTGGAAAAGAACCACCGGAGCGGCGGCTATCACTGGACTGATCACTGGATTTGCGTTGTCTATATTCTTCAACGAGTTTGCAACGAAAGTTTTTGGACCAGAGACATGGATCTATACTGCGTATCTGAATAAAGCTGGTGTATATGAAATTCCGTTCCAGATCTGTATGGGGTTAGCTTTTGTATTTACTATGATCGCTATGATTGCCGTTAGCTTATTCGGACCGAAGGTTAATCCAAAAGCTTTCGTCTTGGATCGATCGATGTTCAAAGTAGAACCATCCGTATTGGCATTAATTGTCGTGACTTTATTATTGGTCACTGCTATTTATGTGCGTTTTTGGTAGCATTAACGCTGTTTGATTAAATAAATGATTATGAACCATTCCTAATTGAAATTAGGAAGCCTCCATCAAAACGATGGAACAAAACTTAATTGCAGATGAATAAGAAAATTATTATTGGTTTGTTGACCTGTGCTTCATTAGCTTATGGCTGTCAGTCCCCGTCAACTCAAAATAAGCCAGCATCGACATTGGCTGATTCTTCTTCCAACCAGGCTTTTGACAGCCAGATTGATGGTAAAGAGGTTAAACTATTCCAGCTTAAGAATGACAAACTTGCCATTACCTTGACAAATTATGGTGCACGCTTGGTGAGTTTAAATGTTCCTAATAAGGATGGTCAAATGACAGATGTGATTTTGGGTTACGATTCAGCTAATGAATACAAGGAAAACTATAATAATTTTTATGGGGCTATTGTAGGACGGTATGGTAATCGGATTGGTAAAGCTTCGTTTAAGCTGAATGGAGAGGTGTACTCTCTGGAAAAGAATGATGGCGAAAATTCCCTTCATGGTGGTACAAATGGTGTGTATAATAAAGTGTGGGATGTCGTTAGTAGCACGGAAACATCCATTACATTGGCCTATACTTCACCCGATAAAGAAGCTGGTTATCCGGGGACAGTCAAGATGGAGGTAACTTACACCTTGGACGACAATGGGTTGGCTATAGACTATCAAGCAACAACGGATAAGGAGACCGTATTGAACCTTACCAACCACGCTTACTTTAATCTTAATGGGGCCGGTGATTCTTCGATTTTGGATCACGAACTTCAGATTGATGCAAAGACGATTACAGAAGTTGACGACAGCTTAATTCCAACAGGAAAGAGTTTGCCGGTAGCGGGTACAGCATTCGATTTTAAGAAGCCGGCACGTATTGGTGCTCGGATTGAGGATGAAAATGCGCAGCTAAAGATCGGAAAGGGCTATGATCATAATTTTGAACTTGATAAGAAAGATGGTTTCCAAAAGGTTGCTCAGGTGTATACAAGCAAGACTGGTATTGCAATGGAAGTCTATACGACCGAACCTGGTTTGCAGTTTTACAGTGGCAATTTTATGAAGGATACAGACCCTAAAGGGAAAGCAGGAAAAGTCTATCCATTCCGTTCGGCATTCTGTTTGGAAACGCAACATTTTCCAGATGCACCGAATCATCCCAATTTTGCATCGACAGTATTAAAGCCTGGAGAGCAATATAGCTCCAAAACGACTTATAAATTTATCGTGAAAGAGTAAAGTCAATATAGGATGAAGCTAAGATTTACATTAGGCGTTGTATTCGCGCTGGTCAATGGGCTACTCCATGGACAGAGTAGTGTCAAATTGCAAACTCCGCAGCAAGAGCAGATTATAAGTCGACATATATATGGTCATTTTGCTGAACATTTGGGCCGCTGCATTTATGATGGATTTTATGTTGGTGAAAAAAATGACTCGATTCCCCATGCTGATGGCGTTCGGAAAGATGTTATCGAAGCCCTCAAAAATTTGAACATCCCCAATCTACGTTGGCCCGGTGGATGTTTTGCCGATACGTATCATTGGAAGGATGGAGTTGGCCCCAAAGCCCAACGTCCTGCTATGGTTAATAACTGGTGGGGTGGCGTGACAGAGGATAATTCATTCGGAACGCATGATTTTCTAAATATGTGTGAATTGCTTGGGGCAGAACCTTATCTAGCTGGTAATGTTGGTAGTGGTGAGGTGCAGGAGCTTGCTGATTGGGTTCAATATGTAAACTTTAAAGGAGAAAGCCCCATGTCAGATTGGAGACGTAAAAATGGACGGCAGGAACCTTGGAAGGTTAAATTTTGGGGTGTAGGAAATGAAGCTTGGGGCTGTGGTGGAAATATGACTGCCGATTATTATACTGATATCTACCGCAAATACGCGACTTTCATGTCGGATTGGACGAATGGGAGTGGTCTATATCGAATTGCTTCTGGAGCCAATAGTGCAGATTACAATTGGACCGAAACACTCATGAAGAAAATTCCAAGTGGTTTGATGAAAGGTATGGGATTACATCACTATGCGGTCATCAACTGGGATAAGAAAGGCTCTGCAACGAAATATTCGGAAGAGGAGTATTTCAAGACCATGAAATCAGCTTGGTTTATGAATGAACTAGTGGAGAAGAATATTGCCATCATGGACAAATACGATCCAAAAGGACTGATAGATCTAATCGTAGACGAGTGGGGGGGCTGGTATGAGGTCGAACCAGGGACGAACCCTGGCTTTCTCTACCAACAGAACACCATGCGTGATGCTATGATTGCTGGTATGACATTGAATATCTTTAATAATCATGCTCGTCGGGTTAAGATGGCCAATTTAGCCCAGGCAGTAAATGTATTACAAGCGGTTATTCTTACGGAAGGGAAGAATATGATTTTGACGCCTACGTACCATGTCATGGAAATGTATAAGGTACATCAGGACGCTAAGTTAATTCCTATATCGCTGCAATCGACTGATTTTGAATTTAATCAAGAGAAAATCCCTGCGGTTTCGGTTTCAGCCTCAGAGGACAAACAAGGCCGTACACATATTTCCCTTGTGAATATTGACCCAAAAAAGAAAAATAAGGTGCAGGTGGATTTGGGCTCGTTGAAAGCCGGAAAAGTAACTGGTAGAATACTTACCGCTGAGCATCTGCGCGATTTTAATTCGTTCGACAAACCGACAACGATTACACCTGCCGTGTACAATAAGGCGAAGGTTGTTAATGGTACCGTTGAAGTAGATATTCCTGCTTTTTCAGTAATCGTATTGGAATTAACCTAAGATAGTTTTAAAACTCATTAATTAAACATTAATGATCAAATAATTATATAGATGAAGAAAGTTGTATCGTTGATGGTAGCGCTAGCGGGTTTAGGCTTTTCAGCTGCGGCGCAGTCACCAATAGCATTAAATATTCAGTTAGATAAGCCCTCGGGGAAAATATCGCCACATATGTGGGGCGTGTTTTTTGAAGACATTAACTTGGGCGCTGATGGGGGAATCTATGCTGAATTGGTGAAGAATAGATCCTTTGAATTTGATGAACCTTGGATGGGCTGGAAGAAGCTCGAAAATGGTGTTGAGGGGACTTATTTGCTGGTGAATGACAGTAAGCGGAAGGGTAATAAACGTTATTTAAGATTAAATAATGCGGGCAATCTAAAATTAGGATTGCAAAATGAAGGCTTTAGGGGAATGGGGGTAAAAGCGGGAGGAGCATATGAGTTTTCTTTACAGTACCAAAGTACTGCGAAAGGAATGACAATCCACGTTGAACTGCTTGATCCTCAAAATAAGGTAATCGGGGCCGCTGAACTTCCTCTTGATCCCGTCGCATCGTGGTCGGAAGCTGCGGTTAAATTTCCTGTTGACCAAACAACAGAAAAGGCTAAATTAAATGTTTGGTTTACAGGTGAGGGCACTTTAGACGTCGATATGTTGTCTTTGTTTCCCGTCGACACTTGGAAAGGGAGACGAAAGGGATTACGCAAAGACATGGTTCAAATGCTTGCGGATATGAAACCTGGTTTTATCCGGTTTCCGGGAGGTTGTATTGTGGAAGGTAGAGATTTGGCCAATCGATTTCAATGGAAAAAAACGGTTGGTCCAATTAGTGAACGAGAACTGATTATTAACCGTTGGAATACTGAATTTAAACATCGTTTAACGCCAGATTATTTCCAAACTTTTGGCTTAGGTTTCTTCGAATATTTTTTATTGGCAGAAGATATCGGCGCCACTGCGGTGCCTATCCTTAATTGTGGGATGGCGTGTCAGTTTAATACAGGCGAAGTTGTACCATTAGATGAGTTAGATGAGTATGTTCAGGATGCCTTGGATCTGATTGAATTTGCCAACGGATCTACTGCTACAAAATGGGGTAAATTGCGTGCAGAAATGGGGCACCCTGAGCCATTTCATCTCAAAATGTTAGGCGTAGGCAATGAAAATTGGGGTCCTCAATATATTGAACGTCTGGCCATCTTTAAGAAGGCATTGAACGAAAAGCATCCAGAGATCAAAATTATAGCGAGTTCAGGTACTGATCCAGAGGGGGATCGCTTTGATTTCTTAGATGATAAGTTGCGTGCCATGAATATCGATATCATCGATGAACATTATTATCGCCCACCATCCTGGTTTCTTTCAAGTGCGAGCCGTTATGACAATTACAACCGAAACGGCGCAAAGATTTTTGCGGGTGAATACGCTTCACATACGACACGACCAAATGGTCCTGGAAAAAGTACGTGGGAGGCAGCTCTTTCTGAAGCTGCATTCATGACTGGTCTTGAACGAAATGGTGATGTGGTTGAAATGGCATCTTATGCGCCATTGTTTGGTCATGTTGATGGGTGGCAATGGTCTCCGGATCTAATTTGGGTTGATAATCTGCAGGTATATGGTACACCTAGCTACCAGGTTCAAAAGTTGTATGCAACCAACAGGGGCACAGCTATTATTCCGATTATGCGTGATGGTGAATCCGTTTCGGGTAAAGATAGTTTGTATGCATCTGCAGTTTATGACGAGTCTTCAAAGGAATTGATTGTGAAAGTTGTCAATTACAATAGTCAGCCGAAAAAAGTTAATCTTGATGTAGTTTCCAAGAAGAAGCTAACGGCCACGGCACAGCTTGTTACGCTGGCGAATCCCGACCTAAATGTCAGTAATAGTTTGGAAGAACCATTAAATATTCGTCCAAAGGAAAGTACTGTTGTTTATAATGGGAAAAAACTTGTTCAAACTTTTGCACCATACTCCTTTACGCTGATTAGACTGCCTACGAAATAGGCAGCAAAACCATCTAGAAATAAGTTGAATATGCGTTAAGGAAGCCATCAGTTTACTGATGGCTTCCTTGTTTTCCTTATGGACATAGGGATATAAAATTGAACTTTCGGAAAGAGATTTTTAACAATTTGGTGTTAATTCGACCTGTTAACCGAAGAGGTTGCTGGTAAATTTTACTTTGATTCCCAACTGAAAGTTAGTGATCGTTTTAAATATCTCTTTGATGGTTGCTTTTTCAATATTTGTCAGGCTGTCCATCGGTACATAATTGTTTGGACTCAGTTTGGCTATTCTAATCTGATTTGCTTGATTTTTCAGACGAATCGACATCAGATAATAATAGGATTGATGTAATTCTTCATATTGTTCTTGTGTGAATATTCCTAATTCTAATAGCTGTTTGAGCCTACCACCAGTGTTTTCTTCATAAATTCGGTTTTTGAGCGCGTATACGCGGACCAAGTCAACAATAGGCGTCATTGCTTTTTTTATATTGAATACTTCGGATGATCCTATAGTTTGGGTTTTTATCGCTTTAAAAAATGTTAGCGGTGGCTCATATTGAAGGGCATTTTTTGCTATAAAGGTAAAAAAGCGATCATTTGGCCGCTGTAATTCAATATTGAGAAATTCTTTAAGCTGATTAATAATGCCTTGATCGCCATACAAGCGTCTGCAGTCGAAAAAAGTTGAAAACTTAATCGCGTTTTCAGGAATACTTTCTTCAATCCATTTTTTGTAGTTGTTTTTCCAATGGGATAGGGAGTGTGTCCACTCGGGATTGCTGGCCATATATCCGCCCGTACAGTAGCTAAAACCTATTGTATTTAGATGATCTGACACCCGGGTAGCAAAATTTAAAAAATATTCTCGGACGAGTTCACGCTGTTCGTTTGCCTTATCTTCATAGATAATGGCATTATCCTGATCCGTCATTAATGTTTGCTCTTTTCTCCCTTCACTGCCAGTCACCATAAATACAAATTTAGCAGGCGGTTCGCCCATTTCTCCGATGACTTTTTCGATGACCTTTAGTGCAATACTGTCTGCTACGGTTGTGATTACCTGATTGGCAATTTCAGCATTTACGCCTCTGCCAAGCAACTGATGGATAATCTCGGGAACGTTGTTCCATTTTTCACGCAATTCATTGAGTGTTTCTGCAAGCTTGACAGATTGAATAAAAACAAGTGGAGATTGGCCCTGTTCGCTTAATAATCTGTTCCGGCTTAAAAATCCAACGTAGTTACCTTCTTTTTCAACCAGCAGATATCTGGATTTTGTCCGGAACATTTTTAATACTGCTTCATAAAGATAAGATTGATCTGAAATGCTAACAATAGGGTTGCCCATGACTTCCATAATTTCGTGGTCGACTGGCACCTGTTTAGCAACTACATTATCGCGCAAGGTCATATCGGTTACATAACCAATAATGCTGTTATCATCTTTTATGAACAGGCAGCTCACCTTTTGATTCGCCATAGTCTTCGCAACTTCATAGATGGGCGTTTGAGGGGAGCAAGCAACAATATCTTTGTAGGTGATGTGTTCGATCTTTCTTGAATATAATTGATCTGCAGCAAAATAGCTTTCTTCAAAGGAAGCTGGAGATTTGACAAAATGGGAAAATTCTTCATCCAACATTCTTCTTCCAAAAGAATTAGTGAAAAAATGAAAAAATTCTTCATTAGCGTTACAAAGCTCGATAAAGTTTTTCCTAGGTAACCGATAGATAATTGTACCTTTTTTGGCAATTACGGATTTTAATGCTTTTGTTCTATTTAAAAGCACGGATATTCCGCCAAAACAATAGGGTTTATGGTGAATTTCTATTAATCTTTTGTTGTCTAAATCGTCCAAGAAAAATGTTTCATATTCACCTTCATAGATTAAGTCTACCCCATCCATGTCTGTAATGCTTTGTCGATAAACAAGCGTGTCTTTGGAGAAGCGGTACTCATTGAATATATCAACAATACTGAGCTGCAGGGATTCGGGCAGTGCCTGAAATGGAGGGGTAGATTTTAGTGTAGAAAGGATAATCTCGGAATTTTTCATTAGGAAAAAATTAAAAGATGTTATGAAATTCTATTTGCTGGTTAAGGATATCTTGATGAGTTAGATCCTTTCGTTGAATCATTTCAAAATAACATTTAGCTGTTATCTCAGCGTCCTTTTCTGCATCGTGTAAATGTTCCGGTGGAGACAAGAATAGGGATTCATGTAACAGCGACAGTGGAAGATGTACCATATTTGGATTTCTAACATACCTTTTGCTATGTAAAAGTGTACAAAAATAATCTATTTCACCAAACGGAAGCGCAAGGTTCGATCGGTAGAATTCCGCAGATAATACTTGTAAATCAAAGGAAAGGAAATGTCCAACAATCTGAGGTTTATATTTTTTGATGTCATGACTGAGCTTGCGCAACACTTCTTTTTTCTTCTCACCATATTGCCTTAAGAAAGGGGGCGTCAACCCATGGATTTGCTCTGATGCCGGACTGATCGGAATGAGTGGTTCGTAGATATATTTATTGCTCCGTTTGATCTCATTTTGGGCTTCGTCAAAAATGATCCAGGCCAATTGCAGTACATGTGGCCAATTATCGATTTCTGTGTACCTTTTATTCCATTTTTTCGGTAGGCCAGACGTTTCTGTATCTAGAAATAGCAAATATTTTTTCAATGAATTATTGTTGAGTATGCTCTAAAATACTAAAATATTCTAGTTAATAATAGAGAAATCTGCATTTGTAAAGCATCTCCTTTGTAAAAAACGAGATACGAATTTTAATGTTTGAAATTTTATATGTAAAATTAACATTTATTAGTGAATTATAAATAACCAATTATGTGCAAAAGACTATTATGCATGTTTCTTTTTGTCTTTTCAATACTTGCTGAACTTTATGCCGGAAATAAAAGTAGTACCGTTCGTTACACGATGGAAGGAATTGTAAATCAAGAACGGTTTCAATATGCAGTTGACCTGTTACAAAAAGAATTGATTAAATCAAGTGTTACCGACGATCTCGATATTGAGGTAAGTACGGCAGTACAAAGAAAATCTTTACCAGACTCAATCAGGAGTAAATTGATTGAAAAAGAACATTTTGTTCTATTTCGAAAGAGCAAAACAGATCCGATCACTTTGATCGGTACGGATGAATCGGGGGTTTTGTATGGCTGTATGGCGTTGCTGGCAGATAGGCATTGGCTGAACGCTGGGCCATTCTTTTTGGCCGATGGACCAAAAATGGTTATGCGTGGCACAAGCATTGGCCTTCAAAAAACTGCGTATTTGCCGGGGCATGATATTTACGAATATCCTTATACACCTGAATCTTTTCCATGGTTTTATGATAAAAAATTGTGGTTGAAGTATTTGGATATGATGGTTGAAAACAGGTACAATGCTTTGTATTTATGGAATGGGCACCCTTTTTCTTCATTGGTGAAATTAAAAGATTATTCTTATGCGCTTGAAGTAGATGAGACAACATTTGATAAAAACGAGGAGATCTATACTTTTTTGACAAAAGAAGCTAATAAAAGGGGGATTTGGATTATCCAGATGTTTTATAACATCATCCTGCCGAAGCCTTTTGCCGATCGTCATGGGTTAAAAACTCAAGAGCGCAATCGTGCTATTACACCGCTAATTTCTGATTACACCCGCAAAAGTATTGCTGCTTTTGTGGCTAAGTATCCAAACGTCGGATTACTAATCACGTTGGGCGAGGCAATGGAGGGAGTCGGTCAAGATGATATTAACTGGTTTACCAATACCATCATTCCGGGAGTAAAGGACGGATTACATGCATCAGGTACTAATGGCGAGCCACCTATTATTTTAAGAGCCCACGACACTGATGCACCAGCTGTTATGAAAGCTGCATTACCAATTTATAAAAACCTCTATACTATGGCTAAATATAATGGTGAGGCGCTGACCACCTATACTCCAAGAGGGAAGTGGGCCGAGTTACATCGCTCTTTAAGTGCCATTGGTACAGTCCATATTCAGAATGTTCATATTTTAGCCAACTTGGAACCATTTAGATATGGCTCACCTGATTTTATCCAGAGATCGGTCAAAGCTATGCATGAAGTTCATCATTCAAACGGTATTCATATCTACCCCCAGGCATCTTACTGGGACTGGCCATATGCAGCAGACAAGGTAAATAATAGATTGCTTCAGGTAGATCGCGACTGGATGTGGTACAAGGCATGGTCACGATATGCTTGGAATGAAAATCGAGATTTGTCACAAGAGCAATCTTATTGGTCGAATGAACTTTCCCGATATTATGGTATTCCCGAGAAGGATGCACTGAATTTACTATTGGCTATCGAAGAAATTGGTGAGATATCGCCTAAAATACTTAGGCGATTTGGTATTACAGATGGTAATAGACAGACGTCTTCACTCGGAATGCTGATGACGCAATTGATAAATCCTTATCGTTATGGTCTGTTTACTCTTCTTTATGAATCTGAAGCTCCTGAAGGAGAAATGATTATTGATTATGTCGAGAGAGATTACCACAAGGAAGGCCATGTTGGGGAGACACCTCTGCAAGTGTCGGAAGAAATTGTGAAACATGGAGATCGTGCAGCTGCGCTGATTAAGGAGTTAGGAAAACCAATGAAAAATGTTGCAGAATTTAATCGCTGGCTTACTGATATACGGATTCATCAATTGTTGGCCAATCATTATAGCTATAAGGTTAAGGCAGCTCTTCAGCTGCTTCAATACAAGTATTCCCATGATCTTGGCGCGCTTCGGAAAGCGCTGCCAGATTTGGAGCAAAGTGTGACGGAATATCGAAAACTTACGCAGATCACAAATCAGGCCTATTTATATGCAAATAGCATGCAGACTAAACAACGTAAGATACCCATGCGCGGAGCTGATGCTTCGTTCATTCACTGGAAAGAGATGCTTCCTGTATTTGAAGCGGAGTTGAATAATTTTAAACATGCGATAGATTCTTTAGCTACAATTTCGGATGTCTATACACATGCCAAAGCGGTATTAAAGTCAGAAGAGATTACGTTTTTGGATGATCAGCAACTTATTCCATTGAAAAAGGGCGCAAAATTGTATGCAGATCAGGAGTTAGTTGTTACCCATCTGGCCAACGAATTGGAAGGACTGCAAGCGGTACAGATTAATACCGAAAAGCAAAAGCTTCAGGGAACACATCTTCGCTTTAAGAATAATAAAGCAGTGAAGATATTGATTGGTTATTTTAATAGTAATGACAAAGTTTTTGCGCCTAAACCTATACTGGAAATTGATGCAAGTGCAAATGATTTTGGTCAAGCAGAGGCAAGAATACGTAATGCTATACGAATACAATACATGCCGATGGTGGATATTCATACCTATTCCTTTCCTCCAGGGGTCAATGAGCTGAAGATTCCAAAAGGAGAGGTGCTTATTTTGGGTATAGTGGATCATGAGCAACTCTCTAATTCATATAATGCAGACGTGGACAATCAAGGAGATGATCTAGACGACTTGTTTGGCTATTATCGGGAAACCAAATTGTAAATACAACCATGTCCTTCAGGATAGTACAGGATAAACAACTTAAACGAAGTGGGTATTTTACGAGAACACAATACATCTACTTCAACTTTTTTGATATTAAATAAGGAATGAAAATTATAAAATCTATTCTTGCGCTTCTTTTCTGTGCGCTATCATGTGTAAAGGCACAGCAGAAATTAGAAGATAAAGTTCACAGCTATGTTCAAGAGTTTAACAAAAACGATAACGAAGCAGTAATCAATAATATTCCGAATAAGGATGCCTATGACTGGATGATGGCTAATATTCCTTTATTTGACTGTCCGGATAAGGAAATCGAGCAAACCTATTATTTTCGATGGTGGTCTTACCGAAAACATATCAAATCTAGTCCGGAAGGCACCTTGGTGACCGAATTTATTGAGCCAGTGAAGCATGCTGGAAAATACAATTCAATCAGTTGTGCGCTCGGACACCATTTGTATGAAGGAAGGTGGATTCGTGACAATGCATTTCTAAAAGAATACATCGACTTTTGGCTTTATCATGCAGACAAGAATCAATCGAAGCCAAGGTTTCATCAATTCAGTTCTTGGCTACCTGATGCCTTACTAGCTTATTGTAAAGTTAATCCTGATAATCAATATCTAAAAGACCGCCTATTGGATTTGGATTTGGATTTTAAAAAGTGGGAAAAAGAAAGAAAGACTAAAAATGGACTCTTTTGGCAATTTGACGTTCAAGATGGTATGGAAGAGTCGGTGTCGGGTGGACGTAAGGTTCATAATATGCGTCCGTCAATCAATAGCTATATGTATGGAAACGCTGTAGCGATTGCGACAATTGCCAAATTGGTGTCTAATCCAAAATTAGAGAAAAAATACAATTCCTATGCACAGACTTTACGCCAATTGATATTGGATTCGCTTTGGGACAAAGAAGATCAATTTTTTAAAACAAAGATGGAAAAAGGGGAGCTACACCCCACGCGGGAAGCAATCGGTTTTATCCCATGGTACTTTCATTTACCTCCGGATAGAACAGCTTATGGAAAAGCTTGGCTGCAGCTACCCGATACCGCAGGATTTAATGCACCTTGGGGAACAACAACGGCTGAGCGGCGTGAACCGACATTTCGAACCCGTGGAACTGGACATAGCTGTGAATGGGATGGTGCAATTTGGCCTTTTACAAGTTCACAGACCATCAGGGGGATGGCTAATTATTTAAGCGATTATAAAAGGAATAAAGCAGTTGACGCAAACGATTTATACGAGCAAATCCATAAATATGCCAAATCCCATGTTATGAATGGTAAACCCTACATCGGTGAATATCAAGATGAGAAAACTGGCGAATGGTTGAAGGGAGATCATCCGAGAAGTAAGTTTTATAACCATTCTACATTTGCGGATATCATTATTCAGGATCTAATTGGAATAAAACCACAAACTAATCCTATTCTTGAGATAAAACCGTTGATTTCGAAAGATCAATGGGACTACTTTTCACTCACCCAGTTAACGTATCACAATAAGAACATTGCTATTTACTGGGATGTCACTGGCGAGAAATATCACAAAGGCAAGGGACTGATCATCTATGTGGACGGTGTAAAGTCAATGCAACAAAAGGATTTAAAAAATTGTAAGATTAACTTAAAGTAATATGATCAGAAAGAGCTATCGTCATGGAATAATAACTGTATTACTCTGTTTATTCATGTTGGGTTTGCAGGCACAAACTTGGCTTAACGTCATGGATTTTGGTGGTCGGAAGGACAGCACGGGAAGTAATACATTGGCTATCAAAAAAGCTATTACAACAGCGTCCAATAGAGGCGGGGGGACGATTTATTTTCCAGCTGGAAAATACGTCACCGGGCCCATTCATCTTAAAAGTAATATTACGATTTATATCGATGCTGGAGCGGAGTTACATTTTAGCGATAATTTTGATGAGTATTTACCTATGGTTGAATCTCGTTGGGAAGGAACTGTTGTTACAAACTTTTCGCCATTATTTTACGGTAATAATCTAGAGAATATCAGTATCCAAGGACGTGGGCTCATTGACGGACACGGTAAAAAATGGTGGGGCTATTCAGAGGTTGATGTTAAGAAGCAGACAGAAGATAGCAAATGGCAAAAAGAGTTTAAACGCCTCAATAAAGATGTTTTGGCTCCGGACCTTCCGGGATGGATTGAGAGAGGATTTTTACGCCCGCCTTTTATACAGTTCTTAAACTGTAAAAATGTACAGATCAGAGATATTAAAATTCAAAATTCGCCGTTTTGGACAATTAATCCACAATATTGTGATAACGTTACCGTAGAAGGCGTTACAATAGATAACCCTCCTTCGCCTAATACAGATGGTATCAATCCAGAATCTTGCTCCAATGTTCGCATTGCCAATTGCCACATTAGTGTAGGGGATGATTGCATTACCATAAAATCTGGAAAGGATCGTTCGGGAAGGAAAATCAATATCCCCGCAGAGAATTATACCATTACAAACTGTACGATGCTTCGCGGACATGGTGGGGTAGTTATTGGGAGTGAAATGTCAGGTGGTGTGAAAAATATTGTTATTTCCAATTGTATTTTCGACGGAACAGATCGTGGTATACGTTTAAAAACCGCAAGAGGTAGAGGTGGGATTGTAGAAAATATTCAAGTCTCCAATATTGTCATGCGTGATATTCGAGATCAGGCTATTGTACTAGATATGGAATATGCTAAAAGTGAACCGGGGCCTGTTAGTGAACGTACGCCTAAATTCAGGAACATCTTTATCAACAATTTATCTGGTACAACAAATCGCATTGGTTATATGCGAGGCTTAGCAGAAATGCCAATTGAAAATGTCGTGTTTTCGGATATTAACATGCAGGGAACCACAGGTTTTTCAGCGCTCAATGTGAATGGATTGACATTGAGTAATGTAAACGTCGCGATCACACAGGGTGCGCTATTATCCGTCAAGAACGGTAAAGAACTGAATCTATTGAATATAAAAAACACAACACCGGTGGCTGAAAGATCGCTTATCGAGCTTGAAAATTGTAAATCAGTGAATGTGCAGAGTTGCTTTCCATTGTTAGGTACAGCACTCTTTTTGGATTTAGTCGGATCAGCGAATGAAGCTATCTATGTTCACGGTAATAATCTAGCTCGTGTAAAACAAATACTCCGTGGTAATTATAGAAACGGTCAGTTAACGTCAAATGTAAACCCTTTGGAAGCTAAATAATGCGTTTGTATCTGTATATTTTATTGTCTTTTTTTTCGATATGGCCCTTGGGCTTCGCTTTTGCACAAACACGTGTGTGGTTTGATCATCCTGCCAAACAATGGGAGGAGGCTTTACCTATTGGCAATGGTCGACTCGGAGCCATGGTTTATGGGGGAGTCGAGGAGGAAGAATTGCAGTTTAATGAGGAGACATTGTGGACGGATGGACCACGAAATTATAATAAAAAAGGCGCATCAAAGTATCTTCAAAACATACGGGAGTTGCTTGATCAAGGGCAACAGAGAGGTGCGGAATCTTTAGCGATGCGGGAATTTATGGGGCTTAAAAGTGAATCAGAAGATCCTGATGCTTGGCTGGAAAAAATTGGGAAAATTCGCGAGCAAAAGCATGGGCCTTTTGAGTTCGTTTTTGACGATAGTAAATGGCCGCTTATAAGGGCTCCGCATTATGAGGGTTGGGAGAGTCTAGGACTGGAGGGTTTGGATGGTGCCGTTTGGTTTCGTTATGAATTTCACCTTTCAAAAAATCAGCTGTCAGAGGTCTGGGCGTTGGATTTAAATAAGATCAGGACCATCGATTATACGTATATCAATGGTAAGCTCGTTGGTCAGTCGGTGGGGGATGATACCAGAAGACTTTATCAAATACCTAAAGGGCTACTGAAAGAAGGGAGAAATAGTATCGCAATTCAGGTGATCAATTTAGAAGGAAAAGGAGGTGTAGCTGGTTATAAGGACACAAAGCAGTCAATAGGATTAAAAAGTTCCACCGGAAAACTAATCTCGCTTAATGGAGAGTGGAAATACTATATTCAAGATCCAAACAGTCCCAAAATAGGAAGTTATCAGGCATCTTATCAGCCTTTTGGTACGTTAAATTTGCAATTCGATCACAAAGAGGCAAAGCGCTACAGCCGGATACTCGATATGGATAAAGGTGAAGTTCGTGTCAATTATGATGCTCATGGAATTCACTATAAAAGAACTTATTTTGCAAGTTATCCCAACAATTTTATCGGCTTAAGATTACAGGCAGATCAGAAGGGAAAAATCACTTTTAGATTACGCTTGAATACCAAACATCAGCGTGCCAAACTTGATCACATGATGGACTCCTCCATCGGTATGGAGGTATGGGTCAAAAATGGTTCGATGCGAGGAACAGCCTTCGTAAAGCTCAAATTGAAAGGTGGTCGGGTATTTTATGAAGGTAATGATCTTGTTGTTAAACAAGCCGATGAGGTCCAGATTTATCTAACTGCATCAACCAATTTTAAATCTTATCGAGAACTGAACGATCAGTATGCTACTGTCGCATTGGATAGATCCAAAAATTTATGGAAGTCGGACTTTGATAAATTGTATCAAATCCATCAAAAAGATTACCAGAATTTGTACCGTCGCTTTGCAATAGAACTTTACGATAGCAGCCAGCTCGATACTATTCCAACAGATAGAAGATTAAGAAGGGCAGTAATGTTGGATGACCCTGGGCTGCTCGCGCTTTATGTGCAATACGCCCGATATCTCCAAATTGCAGCTTCTCGAACAGGTAGCCAACCTATGAATCTTCAGGGCATTTGGAATTCATCTTTAGAACCATCATGGGGGAGCAAATATACGACTAACATAAATTTGGAGATGAACTATTGGCCGACCGAGGTTTTAAATCTCTCTGAATTGCAGGATCCTTTATTCCAAATGATTCAAGATTTGCATGTGGCGGGTGCAGAAACGGCCAAAGAATATTATGCTGCCCGGGGTTGGGTTTTACATCACAATACGGATTTATGGCGGGGTACAGCTCCCATTAATAATTCCAACCATGGTATATGGCCAACAGGTGGAGCTTGGTTGGTGAGACATCTTTGGGAACATTATCTTTACACACAAGATTTACACTTTTTAAAAGAATATTATTCAATTATTAAGGATGCTACCTTATTTTTTAAGGACTTTCTTGTCAAGGACAAAGTAACGGGATGGTTGGTCAGCTCACCTTCAAACTCCCCCGAGAATGGAGGGTTGGTCAAGGGGCCTACTATGGATCATCAGATTATTCGCTCCTTATTTGATATTTTCAACCAAAGCTCCAAGATACTGGATAGCGATAATCTTTTACGGGATTCGATTAGCAACATGCGGAATCAGATTGCACCTAACCAAATCGGGCAATATGGACAACTGCAGGAGTGGTTGGTAGATATGGACGATCCGCAGAATAAACATCGACATGTATCCCATTTGTGGGGTTTATTCCCGGGAAATGAAATCAATCTGATTGGTACACCACAGCTGGTTGAAGCTGCAAAGCGCTCGTTGGTGTTACGGGGAGATGAAGGGACAGGTTGGAGCTTAGCATGGAAAATTAATTTTTGGGCGAGATTAAAAGACGCTCAGCATGCTTATCACATGGTAAAAATGCTATTGCGGCCGGCGGATAATGGAGGTGGTTCTTATCCAAACCTATTTGATGCCCATCCACCGTTTCAGATCGATGGGAATTTCGGTGGGGCATCGGGAATTATAGAAATGTTACTCCAGAGCCACACGGATGGAATTGAGCTATTACCGGCATTACCGGCGGAAATCGGAACAGGAAAAGTCCAAGGAATCAAAGCGCGAGGCGCATTTCAGATCAATATGGAATGGAAAGACGGTCAGTTATTAGGGGTGGCCGTTGAATCGCTTTCAGGAGAAGAACTCCATTTGCGTTATGGTCGTCACGAAATAAAGATTAAAACAAAGAAAGGCGAATCTTATGCCTTTGATAAAGAATTGAAGTTAAAGAAATAATGAAGATTAGATTGACGTTGTTCAGAAAACTGTTTTATTGCGTTTGTATGCTATTGTGCGGATCATTTTCGTATGCCCAAAAACTCCGTAAAACGATCACATTGGATTTTGGATGGGAAACCATAATGCATCAGAAAGATTCCGCAAGATACAATGGATTTCACAATGTGTCTTTTAAGACAGATAAGGACTGGCGGAAAGTGGATGTTCCTCATAATTGGGATGGCTACGAGGGTTATCGTAGATTGCTTCATGGCAATTTACATGGTTATTCTTGGTATCGAAAAAATTTCTCGATCAAACAGCAAAAGAACAAAAATAGGTTCTATTTATTCTTCGAAGGGGTGGGCTCCTATGCGACCGTTTGGTTAAATGGTATGCGCGTGGGATACCATGCGGGTGGAAGAACCACATTTACACTGGATGTCACTGATGCAATTAAATTGGATGGTACGCCCAATCTTTTAGCTGTTCGAGCAGACCATCCGGCACATATTATGGATCTACCCTGGGTAGATGGGGGCTGTTCGACGGAAAGGGGATTTTCTGAAGGATCGCAGCCAATGGGAATTTTTAGGCCAGTGAGCCTATTGATGAAAAATGAAGTCTCTATTACGCCTTTTGGTGAGCATTATTGGAACGATGAGACTGCCGATCATAAAAAGGCTATTGTGCATCAAGCCGTCGAAATAAGTAATAAAAGCCAGAGAAATAAAGATGTGGAGATTGTAACCGAAGTGTTGGATCAGAAAGGGATATCAATTCTTCAATCTACATCGAAAGAGCAGATAAAAGTAAACACAACAAAGGAAATTCGGCTGAAAGATCTGGTTTTGGCCAATCCGCAATTATGGTCTGTGGATTCACCCTACCTATATCGCATAAAAATGCAGATCAAAATTGGTGGACAGATTACCGATGAGGTTGAAACACGTTATGGAGTTAGGTCTGTTCGTTGGTCAAAAGGTTTAAAGCCCTCTGGCGACCCACGTCTCTTGGTTAATGGAAAGCCTATATTTATTAATGGCATTGCGGAGTATGAACATAAGTTGGGGCAATCACATGCCTTTGATAAAGAGGAGATTGATGCCCGGATTAGACAAATTAGAACGCTCGGATTCAATTCATTTCGTGATGCACATCAACCCCATAACCTGCGCTATCAACACGCATGGGATCGTCATGGCATTTTATTGTGGACACAGCTTGCTGCCCATATTTGGTTTGACACACCTGCATTTCGAGAAAATTTCAAAAAATTGTTAACAGAATGGGTACGAGAACGTAGAAATAGCCCTTCAGTAATTTTGTGGGGCCTTGAAAATGAGAGTACACTACCCGAAGATTTTGCATGGGAATGTACAGCACTAATTCGGAAATTAGATCCTACAGCATCTATACAACGACTGGTGACTACATGTAATGGCGGTAGTGGTACCGATTGGGATGTTCCGCAAAATTGGACAGGCACTTACGGGGGAAATCAAAACACCTATGGAGAGGATCTTAAAAAGCAGCAGCTTGTAGGGGAGTACGGCGCTTGGAGGAGCTTGGGCTTACATGCCGAACCACCCTATCTTCCTAACGAGAGTAACTACAACGAAGAGCGCTTTGTCGATATACTACAAACAAAAGTTCGTTTAGCAGATTCTGTTAAAGCCAAAGCGATTGGTCATTATTTATGGCTTTGGAACTCACATGATAATCCGGGGCGTATTCAGGGGGGAGAAGGAAATCGTGATATTGACAGGATTGGCCCGGTTAATTATAAAGGTTTATTAACCCCCTGGGGAGAGCCTACGGATGCTTATTACATGTATCTGTCGCATTATGGTAAAAAGAAGCATCCAATGGTTTATATCGCAATGCATTCTTGGCCAAATCGGTGGTTGGCCCCTGGAGTGAAAGACAACATTCGTATTTTTTCGAATTGTGAGGAAGTCGAACTTTTCAATGATTTAGGATCCCTGTCACTTGGAAAAAAGCAACATCCTGGTTTTGGAAAGCATATTGAATTTAATGGTGTTGAGGTGAGGTATAATATATTGTACGCCGAGGGACGAATAGGGGGAAAGATCGTTAGCCGTGACACCATTATACTACATAATTTTCCCGAAAGTCCACATTTTCGAGACTTTTCCGTAGGCTCATCCAAGATGCTAAAACCAGATCTTGGATATCATTATCTCTACCGTGTTAATTGCGGTGGCGATAATTATACAGATGAATACGGGGTAGAGTGGAAAGCTGACCAACCGTATCGGTCGAAATTGGGCTGGGGCAGTAAATCTTGGGCGGATAGTTTTGAAGGGATGAACACTTATTTTGCCAGTCAACGCGTTATTTTTGATCCAATTAAAGGAACTAAAGACTGGCCTCTTTTTCAGAGCTTCCGATATGGGCTTGAGAAGTTGGGCTATCAATTTGACGTACCTAATGGAGAATATTTAGTTGAATTATATTTCGCCGAACCTTGGTATGGTAAGTTTTCGTCAGGCAATGGCGATCGAGTTTTCGATATTGCTATCAATGGCCAACTTGTTGAGCATAAGTTTGATATTTATAAAAATGCGGGATTCCAGCGCGTAGTCAGAAAAAACTATACTGTTAGGGTTGCTGACGGAAAGATTGTTATCAATTTCCCACGCGTTTATGCTGGACAAGCAGTAATGCACGCCATTGCTATTGCCTCAAAGAAGGGTATTGCCATAGTTTCAGATTCAAGCGGTCAAGATCATTATAATCTAGATTTAGCGCGTCAGAATATAAAACTCCATAGTTGGCTGGATATAGGCAGTGTATTGAAAAAGGATGGCCCTAGCGTAACATCGTTTTTTTCCTTGCCACCATCCTTGTTTGGCTCAGATTATTTTGAGCTTGATAGCAATAGCACCTATCATCTACGTTTTAAAGAACCTACCACTGCTTTCTATCTAGGAAATGAGAAACCGGACAATTTTGAAGAGACCAAAGACAGTGTACAATTGAATACGGGAAAATATTTTGCCGTATTCCGTAGGGTGCTAAAGGTAGGCGAGGAAATTTTGCTGAAAACTGAGCGCGGCGGAGATATTGTGGTCTTTCAGCAGCAAAGTGGGCTTCTTCCAGTGTATGACTTGAAGGAGGTCAAAAACTATAAAGCCTATCAAACCCTTTGGCGGGAAGGTGTTTCCGAAATTGAGTTTGCCGGCCAAAGACGTTTAGTATTTAATGCTAGTGAGAGTTATATCGCTTGGGAGTTTCAGGTCGGTGCAGCGGATGTGTATTCATTATTGGTGAAGTATCATAATCCATTTAAGGAAGTTCGTCGTGCTTACTATGAAATTTTAGACAAAAATAAGCATGTGTTGGTGCCTAAAACTCTTGTATCATTGGAACCTACGCGTTCCGGAAAATGGAATTATATCAATACTGATACAAAGACAATGATCAATGCTGGGACCTATTTTATTAAGCTGTATAGTCTTGATTCTAAAGGTGTTGTTGTGGATAATCTAGAGGTCAAATAGCAAGCAGGTCAGGATAGTACATGACGGTTGCCGATGAAATTTTCAGTTATATTGAGCACTTGAAATTTTGTGTCGTTTTGACGTTTATTTTGAGCAATTATAACGGAAATAAAGTTAAGGGGCTTTATTTAATTTAATATTTAATAACCAAAAAAGGGATAAACCATTTCATGCCTATGAAACGTTTTACATTATTCACAATTTTATTTTTAAGCGTGTCTATGACATTTAGTCAAACAGAGGACGCCTATTGGAAAACTATTACAGATCGGTCTGCAAAAATTGTAGCTAAACTAGCGCTAGCAGATCAAGCCAAGCAAGAGAGAGCGGTTCACATTATTCGTGATCAATATTATCTTTTGAATGCCTGTTATTCGCTTCGCGATTTGAAAATTAAGGAGAATACGGATAAGAGTCTAAAAGAACAGATCGCACAGGAGACGCTTCAGGAAACTTCCAATTTAAATCAAGCTTTCGTGATCCGGTTAAAACAAGTTTTAACACCGGCAGAAGTTGAAGCAGTTAAAAACGGCATGACCTATCATGTTTATCCGAACACCGTGAAGGCCTATCAAGATATGATTCCTAGTCTTTCAAAAGATGAAGTACATATGATTGACAGTTTACTTTATGAAGCTCGAGATTTTGCCATGCAGGCCGAATCTTCGGAAAAAAAACATGCCTGGTTCGGTAAATACAAAGGCAAAATCAATAACTATTTAGCGTCTCACGGCTATAATTTAAAAGAGGAAGGTGACAAGTGGGCCGCGAGACTCAAAAAAACAAACCAATAAACAAGGACCTAAATTATGAATTACTTTATATTCCCAAGGAAATCTTCTATTCGGTTGGCAAAGCTGCTCGCCATTGGAATAATGACAGGTGGGGCCATTCCATGCTTCTCTTATGGTGCGAATCCAAGTGAACTCAATCTGCTTTTTTTTAAAAATATAACAGGAAAGGTGGTTGATCAAAATGGAAAACCTTTGGCGGGAGTAACGATATCCATCAAAGGATCTAAAACTGCGACTTCAACAGACGAGGGAGGTACTTTTAGGCTGAACTTGCCCGTTGGGAATGAGATTTTGGTGCTCAATTTTGTTGGCTATAAAAGATTGGAAATACCGGTTGGCAACCAAAGTGTGTTAAATATACGCATGGAAGCTGAAAGTCAGGAGCTCGATGAGGTTGTTACGGTTGGTTATACCACACAGAAAAAAGCACATTTGACAGGATCGGTTGTGGCAATAAAAGCGGAAGAGATAGAAGATTTGCCTACGACGAACGTGGCCGCTGGATTAGCGGGGCGACTTTTGGGAGTAAATGTTAGTGGGGGCGTATCAAGACCTGGCTCGAAAGCTACCATAGGTGTAAGAAGAAGTATGGCGGCCGGAAAAGATGGCGGGACTTCTGAACCATTGTATGTTATCGATGGAGTAGTTCAGGTTAATGGACAAAATCAACCTGATGCAACGCAATTCAATAACTTGGATCCCTCTGAAATAGAAAGTATCTCTGTGTTGAAGGATGGTGCTGCCGCAGTGTACGGGGTACGTGCTGCCGATGGTGTCATTCTGATCACAACAAAAAGAGGTAAGATCGGTGCGCCAAGAATCAGTTATAACGGTTCTTATGCCATCAATGATGAGGCCTATCGAACAAAAGTCATGAATGCCTATCAATTTGGGATGTACTTTAATATTATGAATGGACCGAACGGGAATAATACCGATCCCTCAAGGCCTGGTTTTGAAAAAGCATTTTTCTCACAGGATGAATTGGATTATTTTAAAGACCATTCTTACAATTGGTTGGATGATGCATGGAAATCCAGCTATTTGACCAAACATTCCTTAAATATTTCTGGTGGAGCAGATAAAGCTACCTATTTTGCGAACGTTGCTTATAACAAACAGAATGGTAATCTATCCACTTTAGACTATGACCGTTGGAACTTTAGAGCAGGTAGCGATATTCAAGTAGCCAGTAATTTCAAGGTGGCGATACAGGTTTTTGGAAACGTGGGAGATTTACAAAAAACCTTTAATAAAATTGGTGGTGAAAATGATGATAACGATTATAGGAACTTATTATTGGCCGCTCCGTATGTTCCTGCTTATGTAAATGGGCTCCCTGCACGATTGCCCGGAACATCAGGAGATTTATCTGCTTATCATTTCTTTGAGTTAGAGCGGTTAAATAATTTAGCAACCTCAGATTCTAGACAATTTGGCGTTAACCTAAGTGGGGAATATCAGGCACCGTGGTTAAAAGGTTTGGTCATTAGAGGATCTTATGCTAGAAACTTTACAAGTTCCCGTGGCACGCAGATCGGAACGAAATATCAAACATATACATTTACCAATGGTGGAGATAATAGACATATTTACGACCTCGGTACCAATCCCATTGCGGCAACTTTCAGCAATGGTAATCGTGTTTATTTTTCCAATGCGAATGGTAACAATTATCAGGCTAATTTTACTGCACTATATGATAAGAAATGGAAACAACACACGTTTTCAGGCTTGTTCTCCATAGAAAAAGGAGAAGCAAAGAGTTCACAGGAAGACGTTTGGAAAGACGATCCACTTGCAAACACCAATGGACAATTCGGTACAGCGTTTGGAGCCGTGGATGGACGTACTGCCGCTTACGAGTCAGGCACGCTAGGTTATGTCGGTCGTATCAACTATCGGTTTGGAGAAAAGTATTTGGCAGAGGTATTGTTTCGTTCGGACGCATCTACAAAATTTGCTCCAGAAAACTATTGGGCGAATTTTTATAACATCTCTGCAGGTTGGGTAATCAGTGAAGAAGAGTTCTTTAAAGTTGATGGGGTAGATTTCTTAAAATTGAGATTTTCGCATGGAAAATTGGGCAGCGATAAAATTCCACTGTGGAATTGGCTACAACGCTATAGCTATCAGACTGGTAAAGGTGCCGTATTTGGCGGGAATGGCGGGGCGACGACTGGTATGAAAATGGAGAAAAGCCCCAATCGCGACGCTACTTGGAGTGCAGAGTATAAAAATAATGTTGGTATTGATGCTCGTTTTTTACGTAGCCGTCTATCGGCCACAATCGAAGGATTCTATTACAAAGGTCATGATGCATTGATCGAACGTACAGGTAATATTCCGATTACAGTTGGAGGATCAGTTGCTGCAGAAAATTTTGGGAGAGAGAATAATTATGGAATAGAGTTCGAATTAGGCTGGCAAGATAAAGTTAATAATTTTAACTACGGCGTTAGTACACGTTTTTCTTGGTCCGATGGAAGGGTCATTCAGGGTAATTTCAATGATATTGATATGTTATATCCTTGGAAACCCAGACCTAATGCCTCTTCTGACCTTGGGGCTTGGGGATACGATTACTTAGGAATGTTTAAGACACAAGCAGATATTGATAACTATGTAAGTCAGTATAACATTACACAAGTATTTGATCAGTCTGTCGATAAATTAAGACCGGGAATGCTATATTATCGGGACGTGAGGGGGCCCCTTCAGTCAGATGGTACTTTCGCAGGGCCTGATGGTATCATTAACGATAATGACCTGATCCAGTTGGCTAAACGTAAGGATAATCATTATACATTAGGCACTACATTAAGAATCGGTTATAAGGGATTTACGGCAGAGTCTGTTATTACAGGTTCGTTCGGAGGTTATTCGGAGATCACAGAGCGTAACAAGCTCAATAATGATATTTCTCGTGTGTATACCAATCTTCCTGACATTTGGGGAAATGTATATGATCCTGTTTTAAATCCCACCGGTACTATGCCGAATCCGCAATGGTCCAGTATTTACAATCAGCCTTCCAGTTTCTGGACTGTTTCGGCCTTTCGCATGCGGATGGCAAGCTTTAATATAGGCTATAAGTTGCCTCAAAGAATGACGCAGTATTTGCGGGTATCGAACGCTAGAGTTTACTTAAGCGCAATGAATCCAATGTCTATCTATAATCCATATAGTTATAAAGATGGAAATGGATCGGCTTGGGATGTCTATCCGAATTTGAGGACATATTCTTTTGGTATTAACCTGACTTTATAAGATTACGATGAGAAAGTTAACGATTTTAACGATGATGCTGGCTTGTTTAGCTTTGACAAATCAGAGCTGTAAGGACAAGTTTTTGGAGGATAAAAAAGACTTTACAGCAGTAAATGGCGATGACGTCTTTAAGGATCCGGTATTGGCTCAGGCGTATGTGGATTACGTCTACGGATTATTTTTGCCAGCAAATAATTCCCAGTCTTTTGTGGCTACAATGGACGCCGCGGAAAACGGTACCTATAATAATGTGTTCACGCAGACAACTGATGAATTAGCTGGCGAGACTGATTTTAATAAACAGTGGAATGCCATTTCTTTTATCAATAACCATGCAAATAAGTATTTTGGTCAACGGATGGGCGCCAACATTGCGAATAACGTGTGGACCCGAATGAAGGAAATTAACCTTTTTCTAAGCAAAATTGATCTTTATGGTATTGATGAGGCTACCCGTAATAAGATGAAGGGGCAGCTCTATTTTTGGCGCGCCTTTCAATATTTTCAACTCGTCAGGATGTATGGCGGTGTTCCTTTAATATTAGAGCCGCAAGTGCCAATTGTAGGTAACAATGAAGCAAATTCTATTCCGCGTAGTGCTACATCAGAGTGTATTGCCAAGATTGTGAAGGATTTGGATTTAGCAAAAAGTCTATTGCCAGGAAAGTGGGACGCTGGAAATTGGGGGCGGATTACTAGTGGCGCAGCAGCGGCTTTGAAAGGACGTGTTTTATTAACTTATGCAAGCCCACAATTTAATCCAAACGATTCGCGAGATCGTTGGGAAGCAGCATATTCCGCAAATACTGAAGCCAAAACCTTATTAGAACAGAATGGCTTTGGGTTGTTCAGGACTGGGGGAGAGGCTAATGGTAAAGCCTGGGGAGACATGTTTTTGAAAGAAGTAGACAATCCTGAAGCAGTAATTGTTTATGGGTTTAATAATGCGGCAGCAACATCCACTGCTGTAAAAAATAATGGTTGGGAGCAAGCAATTCGCCCTAGAGAGCTTTCCGGTGCAGGATCGATTTCACCAACTAAGCAGATATTTGATGCCTTTCCTATGCTGGATGGTAAAAATATTGATGATCCAACCTCTACCTATCCATACGACTCCAAGAAATTTTATAAAAACAGAGATCCGAGGTTTTCAAAAACTTTCGTATATAACGGTGCCTTATTTCCCTATGCAAATGGAACAAATTATCGCCAATGGACTTACTATTGGAAAAATGATAAGGGTGCGTATGTATCTACGGAAACAAGAGGTTCTAACGCAAGTGGCATCTATTTGCGTAAAGGATCTGATCCTGCAGCGTCGGGTACATCAAATGCCGCAGCCGGATTTCAGCAAAGTGGTACAGACTACATAGAAATGCGCTTTGCTGAAGTGCTATTGAATTTAGCTGAATCCGCTATTGGTGCGGACAAATTGGTGGAAGGTTTGAAAGGTATTACTGATATCAGGGCACGTGCAGGTTTGGAAAATAAGGATGGATCTTATGGTTTAAGTAGTATCAGCGGAGACCGAAATAAACTTTTCGGCGCAGTGCTTAATGAACGTAAATTAGAATTAGCGTATGAAGGTAAACGATTTTATGACCTTAGACGTTGGAAGCTTTTTGAAGAGGATTCACCTACCGCCCAACGTATTGGTGTAAAACCATTAAATGGAACAAGAAGAACAGGCTTATTAATTACAGTGAAAAACAATGGCATGGATTATACCGGTGCTTCAGATCCGTTGGTTCGAAATGGCTCAAGTGTTCCTGTCGTTGAACGCCAACCCTCAACTTATCCTGCTGGAATAGCTAACCAGGATCAATACCTCGATTACCTGTATGATAATTATTTTGTAATTGCCGAAAAAGATGATTTAGATCCGACAAATATCCCCTGGAAATTTAGATGGTATACGGAATATTACTTCTTTGGATTAAATCAAACAATCTTGTCTACTTCACCTTATTTACAACAAACTAGTGGTTGGGATAGCATGAATGGAGCAGGAACTTTTGATCCTTTAAAATAGTTTTCCACATACAGAATCTAAAAGCAATGTATGCGTATTGTGACAGACATTGCTTTTGATAAATGTACAGTTGACATATATTTGAAATAGAAATTATAAACCCTACTAACTAGATAAACATGTTACATAAAATAACGCTAACAGCTTTGTTGAGCCTTTTCACATGCATTGCCTTTTGTCAATATCCCAAAATACCAGAAGACGTTAAGAAGTTTACAGATGACCTAATGAAAAAAGCATATCAGCAATCTGACGAAGCATGGCAAAAAGCTTTACCTGTCATAGAAGAATACGCAAAACAAGGTAAACCTTATATTCCATGGGCGGGACGACCGGACGATCTCCCACAAGCTAAGATTTTGGCTTTCCCGGAAGCGGAAGGTGGTGGTAAATTTACTTTTGGTGGTCGTGGCGGCCAGGTATATGTAGTGACTAGCTTAGAAGATAATGGTCCTGGTTCATTGCGGGAGGCCTGTGAAAAAGGTGGTCCTCGCATTATCGTATTTAACGTTTCTGGTATCATCCGCCTAAAAACGCCATTGATTATTCGTGCGCCGTATGTGACTATCGCCGGACAATCTGCGCCAGGTGATGGTGTCTGTGTGGCCGGTGAATCTGTTTGGATCAATACACACGATGTCCTGATCCGACATATGAGATTTAGACGGGGCGAAACTTACGTTGGCCGTCGGGATGACGCCATCGGTGGTAATCCTGTCGGAAATATTATGATCGACCACGTTTCGGCAAGCTGGGGCTTGGACGAAAATATGTCCATGTACCGCCACATGTATAATGATAGTACTGGAAAAGCAGAAGAAAAACGTGGTACTGTAAATATTACCATCCAAAATTCTATTTTCTCTGAAGCTTTAGATACATGGAACCATGCATTTGGTAGTACTTTAGGTGGTGAGAACTGCACATTCATGCGCAATCTTTGGGCAAATAATGCGGCTCGTAACCCATCTATTGGGTGGAATGGTCTGTTCAATTTCTACAACAATGTTGTGTACAATTGGGTACATCGATCAATTGATGGTGGAGACTATCAAGCTACATACAACATTGTTAACAATTACTTTAAACCAGGACCAGCGACACCTTTAAATCAGCCTGTAAGTTATCGCATCTTGAAGCCTGAATCGGGTAGAAGTAAATTGCCTTATGTCGTATTCGGCCGGGCGCATGTCAAAGGTAATATTGTAGAAGGAAACGAGAAAGTAACGGCTAACAACTGGGATGGTGGTGTGCAACTGGAAAATAAAAAAGGGGATGCGATGACTTATGCTGAAGCTCAGCCTTATTTCGCTGCAATGAGCGTTAAGGAACCATTCCCACATGCTAGTTTCCCGGTAATGACTGCGAAGGAAACTTATGGCTTTGTTCTCGAACATGCAGGAGCCACCTTGCCTAAAAGAGACCCTATCGACACACGGGTTGTTGGTGATGTGAAAAATGGTAAACCAGTCAAATTATTAAGCAATGTGAAATTGCCGGAAAAAGATTTTGAACATCGAAGATTACCAAAGGATTCGTACAAAATTGGTATTATTACCGACATATCTCAAGTTGGTGGATATCCAGTATATAAAGGTACACCGTACAAAGATTCGGACAATGATGGTATTCCAGATACAGTTGAGAAAGAAATGGGGCTCAATCCAAATGATCCGAGTGATTCAGCGAAGATTACAGCATCAGGTTACGCGAACATCGAAATCTATCTGAATAAATTAGCTGCTAAATAAAGCTATGACATCGTTACTGAATCGAAATACTGTGTTGCTATTGGGGCTAATAAGCCCCTTAGCGGCATTGGGCCAATATCCGGTTATTCCAGATTCCCTGAAAAAATTGGCTGCAGAACGGGACAATGCAGAAATCATACGTTTAGAAAAAGTCTGGGCAGAAGCACAAAAAATTATAAAGGAGGAAGGGAAGCCTTATATCCCTTGGGCTGCAAAACCGGGTGACTTACCGCAGGCAAAGATTAAAGCATTTCCTGGTGCTGAAGGTGGAGGCGCTTATACCGCTGGTGGACGAGGAGGAAAAGTTTTTGTCGTGACAAGTCTTGCGGACACTGGTCCTGGAACGTTGAGAGAAGCCTGTGAGGCCGGTGGTTCCCGTATCGTTGTATTTAATGTCGCTGGTATTATTCAACTTGAAAAGCCAATTGTTGTCAGAGCGCCTTATATTACGATTGCCGGACAGACAGCGCCAGGGGATGGGGTATGTGTGGCCGGAGAATCTTTTCTGATTGATACGCACGATGTCATTTTAAGGTTTTTACGTTTCCGCCGCGGTGAAACCGATGTAACGAGACGTGATGATGCTGTAGGAGGCAATGTGGTTGGCAATATTATGATTGACCACGTGTCTGCAAGCTGGGGTCTGGATGAAAATATGTCTATCTACCGACATGTATACGACCGTGAAGGTAAAAATCTCAAATTACCCACTGTCAATATTACGATCCAGAATTCTATTTTTTCTGAAGCTCTGGATGCGTACAACCACGCTTTCGGAAGTACAATAGGTGGTTTAAACAGTACCTTTATGCGTAACCTATGGGCGTCAAATATCAGTCGGAATCCTTCCATAGGAATGTATGGTGACTTTGGATTTGTTAATAATGTGATTTGGAACTGGTGGAATAGAAGTGCTGATGGCGGAGATAATAAATCCTTATTCAACTTTATCAATAATTACTATAAGCCGGGGCCAATTACACCCAAAGATAAGCCGATTGCGTACCGTATCTTAAAGCCAGAATCTGGAAGAGATAAAGCCTTTAAAGATCAGTATGGGAAAGTATATGCACATGGAAATGTGGTAGAAGGTTTCCCAGAGGTCACTAAAAATAACTGGGCCGGAGGCATCCAGATTGAAGATCTACCGAATGTTGGTGATCGTGAAAAAGAAATCCGTGTGGATAAGGCGTTTCCAATGGCTCCCGTTACCGCACTATCTGCTCAGGATGCTTACAACTATGTTCTTAAAAATGTAGGTGCATTTCTACCAAAACAGGACGCTGTTGATGAACGGATTATTAGGCAAGTGTCAGAGAATAAAGTGTATTATGATACAACAAAAGCGCAACATGGATTTGTGTCTGCATATGTTAAACGACGCCTTCCAGAAGACTCCTACAAACAAGGGATTATATCCCATATTGCACAAGTAGGCGGATATCCGACTTATCAGGGGATGCCTTACCAAGATTCGGACAACGATGGCATTCCAGATAATGTAGAAAAAAGTATGGGGTTGAATCCAAATGATCCAAGTGATTCTAGAAAGATAGCGAAAAACGGCTACGCCAATATTGAGAATTATTTAAATGGGGTGGTTGCAATAGATGCCGTCGTGCCAAAAAATAAAAAATAATCATGATAAAAAGAATTTCGCTCTTTTCTTGTATCGCATTCTATGCTTTCACCTGCATTGCTTTTACTGCACATGCACAACAAATGAAGGCATATAGTCCTCTAGTATGGGATGAGGCCAAGTTTGTGTACCATGCAGATTCGCTTGGAAATCAGATTCCTGATTTTTCTTACGCGGGATACAAAGGAGGCAATGAAGCTATTCCTACCGGGCAGATTGCTGTTGTTGTTCCTCTAAAAACAGGTGATGCTACACAGCGTATTCAAGCTGCTATCAACTATGTGTCAATGCTACCGTTGGGTAAAGATGGGCTGCGGGGAGTGGTACTTTTAGAAGCCGGGACTTATGAGGTTTCGGGATCCCTGACATTGCATGCCTCAGGTGTTATTCTGCGTGGTAGTGGTTTCACAACAAATGGAACTGTCATCATTGGTGAAGGAACAACAAGAGAAACACTCATCCGTATTCTCGGAAAAGACGATATCACGTTTGCAAAAAAGACAAACGTAACAAGTACTTACGTCCCTGTCAACGCGCGGGTATTGGATATTGATCATGCAGCTTCCTATAAAGCTGGCGATAAAATTAGGATTACAAGACCTTCCACGCAAGATTGGATTAATCAGCTGGGTACTGATCATTTTGGTGGTGGCATTACTTCGCTAGGTTGGAAACCCGGGCAACGCGATGTTACTTGGGATAGAACGATTGTCGCAGTGAAAGGTAATGGTATCGAGATTGATGCACCAATCACAACAGCATTGGACAGACGCTATGGCCAAGCGACTGTTGAGCAATATAATTGGAAAGGAAGAATCGAAAATGTCGGTATAGAAAATATCACACTTAAATCTGCTTTCGATGCGAATAACCCGAAAGACGAAGACCATCGCTGGATGGCGATTACTATTGAAAATGCGGAAAATGTATGGGTGCGTCGCATGCAGTTCCAGCATTTCGCAGGATCAGCCGTTTACGCTTTAGCAAGTACCCAAAAATTAACTGTTGAGGATTGTATTTCCCGGGACCCGGTTTCAGAAATTGGTGGCCAAAGAAGATATACTTTTTTCACAAAAGGACAACAGACCTTATTTCAGCGGCTCTATTCTGAGCAGGGATATCATGATTTCGCAGTGGGCTATCTGGCAGCAGGGCCAAATGCTTTTGTCCAATGTCAGGCAGTAGAGCCTTTCAGTTTCAGTGGTGGGATAGACAGCTGGGCGTCGGGAGTTCTTTTTGATAATGCAGATATAGATGCGCAGGCACTAAGCTATAAAAACCGAGGTCAAGATGGCCAGGGAGCTGGCTGGTCGGCAGCAAATTCTGTATTTTGGCAGTCGACAGCTGGACTTGTAGAGTGTTATCAACCCCCAACGGCACAGAACTGGGCTTTTGGGATTTGGTCTCAATTTCAGGGAAATGGCTATTGGGAGCAATCGAATGAATATATCAAGCCCAAAAGCTTGTATTATGCGCAGTTACGGGAAAGAATTGGCCTAGCGGCTGATGAACGCACAGTACTGTTGCCAGTTTTGACCGAAGCATCCAGTAGTCCGCCCGTCAGTGTTGCCATGGAGTTGACGCGTCAGTCTGAAAATCCAATGACGAAACTGGTTGACTTTATTGCAGAAGCCGGTGATCGTTATCCCTTAAATACGACCGCAAATGTAAAAACCATCGATCAAATCGGCTATAAAGAGATCACCCTAGCAAAAAAACAAGCCGATATGCGTGTCGTAAACGGTTGGTTGGTACGTGGTGATGAAGTACTCGTAGGGGCCAAATCGGATGTTCCGTGGTGGAATGGTAGCGCTAGACCGCATGGTGCTGAAAAAGCTAAACCACATATCACGCGCTATGTGCCTGGAGAGGTTGGCACGGGGTTGACGGACGATCTTGAAGAGATGACGGATGCATTAAAAAAAGATAATATTATCGCCATTGATCATAATTACGGGCTTTGGTACGATCGGAGACGTGATGACCACGAGCGTATTCGTCGGATCAATGGGGAGGTGTGGCCTCCGTTTTATGAACTGCCATTTGCGCGTAGTGGCCAGGGCTTAGCTTATGACGGCTTGTCTAAGTATGATTTAACAAAGTACAACGAATTTTATTGGGGACGCTTGAAACAATATGCAGATCTAGCAGACCAAAAAGGTTTGGTATTGCTGCATCAAAATTATTTTCAACATAATATTATCGAAGCTGGTGCACATTACGCGGACTTCCCATGGCGTGCAGCTAATAATATCAATAATGTCGGATTTCCAGAACCTGTTCCTTATGCGGGTAATAAACGAATTTTCATGGCAGAACAGTTCTACGATATCGATAACCCTGTTCGTCGTTCATTACACCGCGCATACATCCGTCAATGTTTAAATAATTTTAAAGACAACTCGGGAGTTATTCAGATGATCAGCGCCGAATATACCGGACCGTTGCATTTCGTTCAGTTTTGGATCGATGTGATCAAAGAATGGAAGGCTGAGACGGGTAAAAATCCAATGATTGGTTTAAGTGCTACGAAAGACGTACAGGATGCTATTTTGGCGGATACCGAACGTGCCAAAGAAATCCAGGTCATTGATATCCGCTACTGGCACTACCAAGCCGACGGAAAGACCTATGCGCCACAAGGAGGGCAAAATCTGGCACCGCGTCAACATGCACGATTGTTGAAACCAAAGAAAACATCGATGGAGGCCGTTTATAAAGCCGTATCCGAATACCGCACAAAATATCCGGATAAAGCAGTGTTATACTTTGCTGACAACTACCCAACGATGGCATGGGCCTCCTTTATGGCCGGTGGTTCTATGGCAAACTTACCTAAGATAGGAAACAACGATTTCTACCGTGCAGCATCAGCGATGAAAGCAACAGAAATCAATGGCGCCTGGTTGCTAAAAGGTAGCCAAGGTCTGATCATTTATAAGGAAAAATCCGATGCAGAAGATATTGATCTATCCGATTATAAAGGCGGTTTTGAAATGACACGCATTAATCCGAAAAACGGAACGATTATCAAAATAGAGAAGATCAATCTCGGGAAGCATATTCATTTGAGCAATTATACCAAAGAGCCAGAAATAATTTGGCTAAATAAGAAATAAAAATATGTCGATTCGTAAGAAACTTATATTATTTGCAGTTGCAGGAGCACTCTTTTCGTGTGCATCCAATAAAGAGACGAAGCACCTGTCACTATTGAAGATATCGGAAAATGGTAGGTACATGATGACAGAAGATGGAGAGCCCTTCTTTTGGTTGGGCGATACAGGCTGGTTATTATTTAATAAACTAAACCGTTCTGAAGCTGATCAATACCTAGAAGATCGAAAACAAAAAGGTTTCAATGTCATTCAGGCCATGGTGCTGCATACCGTTCCTTCTGTAAATAGTTATGGGGACTCTTCGGTGGTCAACAAAGATATTTCCAGACCGCTGGTGACCGAAGGGAACAATCCGGATAATGCAACAGCGTATGATTATTGGGATCATGTCGATTACATTATTGATAAGGCAGCTGAAAAGGGACTCTACGTTGCTTTGGTCCCGATTTGGGGGTCACCAGTGAAGGAAGGAAAAGTATCGGTAGAGCAGGCAGGAAAGTACGCCACATTTCTTGCGGAGCGTTGGAAAGATCGCCCAAATATCATTTGGTTAAATGGTGGAGACATCAAAGGATCAGATAAGATGGAAGTATGGGAGAAAATTGGCCAAACAATAAAATCCATTGATCATACGCATTTAATGACTTTTCATCCTAGAGGACGAACGGCTTCTTCGGATTGGTTTCACGATAGGCCTTGGCTAGATTTCAATATGGTGCAATCTGGACATCGTACCTACGCTCAGGACACTTCCGCGAATGAACAGAAACATTATGGCGAGGATAACTGGAAGTTTATGTCAGCCGACTGGAATGTAAAGCCCATTAAACCAACGATCGACGGAGAACCTTCTTATGAAGGTATTCCTCAGGGATTACACGATATTAAGCAGCCGCGCTGGAAAGATGCTGACGTCAGAAGATACGGCTACTGGTCTGTATTTGCGGGGGCGTTTGGCTATACTTATGGACAGAACTCAGTGATGCAGATGCATGGAAAACAAGACTCGACATCGGCGTATGGTTCGGATGAGCTATGGAATTCGGCAATTCATGCGCCGGGGGCTACTCAGATGAAATTTTTGAAGGAACTTATGCTTTCCAGAGACAATTATTTTGATCGTGTTCCCGATCAGTCTTTAATTGCGGATAATGGTGAGAAATACAATCGTTTACTAGCGACACGAACAGCGGATTACGCATTTATCTACAATTACAACGGTAGGGAAATGAAAATTAATATGGGAAAAATCAATGGGGACAAAGTAAAAGCGTCCTGGTTTGATCCCCGAAATGGGTCGATCAAAGTGATCGGGGAGTTTGAAAATAAAGGTGTACAAACTTTTGTGCCTGCGGGAGGACAAAAGGATGGAAACGACTGGGTATTGATCTTAGATAGCATTTAATGAGGAATTTGGTCAAATTGTTTATTTTATTTAGTGTGGCATCGATCTTGGCTTCCTGTCAGCGGGATGTTTACCTATTTACCTCGTTCCACGAACCCGCCAATGAAGGTTTGCGCTATCTGTATAGCAAAGATGGCTACCATTGGAATGCAATTAATGGGGTTTATTTAAAACCAGAATTAGGAAAACAGAAAATCATGCGCGATCCGTCGATGATACGGGATAAACAAGGTATTTATCATCTGGTATGGACCATTGGGTGGCAGGGAAATGAAGGAATCGGCTATGCACGTTCAAAAGACTTGATCCATTGGGAAAATCAACAGATCGTTCCAGTGATGCAACAAGAAGCAACCACCGTCAATGTTTGGGCGCCAGAGTTATTTTATGATGATATAGAAGACCGGTTTATTATTATTTGGGCTTCCACCATTCCTTATCGTTTTGCAAAAGGCGTAGAAGAAGAGAAAAACAATCACCGCATGTACTATACGACAACAAAGGATTTTAAATCCTTTACGGAGACGAAATTATTTAGTGATCCGGGCTTTAGTATCATTGATGCCGTCATTGTCAAAAAAAAGCAAAAAGATTATGTGCTTGTATTAAAGGATAATACGCGGCCCAATCGAAATCTAAAGGTGGCCTTTGCAAAAAATCCGTTGGGGCCATTTCAGCAGATCTCTGAGCCTTTCTCGCCCTATTTAAGTGAGGGACCTGCGGTGCTTAAAGTCAAGGATCAATGGTTAATCTATTTCGATTCATATGGTAGCAAAAGCTATGAGGCTGTGTCCACCAAAGATTTTAAGGTCTTCGAAAAAATCAACGACAAGATTTCCGTTCCGGAAGGGCATAAACATGGAACGATCTTCAAAGCATCCAATAAAGATTTAAAAAATTTGCTTCGGGTTGAAGCCAAAAAGAAATAGTATGTGTATCAAATTAGTATTAGTGGGGCTATCGCTGTCTTCTGTTATGAACCAGGCGGTAGCACAACAAGATACAGTAAAGTATATAGGAAAGACATTATCCAATGTAGATTACCATCATGGACAGCTGACCCCTGCTGTGGGTACGCACAATATCCAGGTATTTCGAGCCAATAGAGAGTTTCCTGATTTGGCCGGAGGGCATAGTTTTACCTATAACCACCAGCCTTTTTTAGCGTATTGGAACAATACTTATTACCTACAGTTTCTCAGCAATCCTGTGGGGGAGCATATTGCAGAAGGAAAAACCTTGTTGCTGACATCAAAAGATGGCCGAAATTGGTCTAATCCGACAGATTTATTCCCGACCTATCTCGTTCCGGAAGGTTTTACCAAGCCGGGACGTACGGATAAGGCCGGGAGAGATTTATATGCAATCATGCACCAACGTATGGGTTTTTATCATGCAAAGAATGATAAACTGCTGACGCTCGCATATTACGGTGTAGCACTGGATGCCAAGGACGATCCAAATGATGGAAATGGTCTTGGGCGTGTAGTCCGGGAAATTCACAAAGATGGTAGCTTCGGACCTATTTATTTTATTCACTTCAATGCCTCTTTTGATGAGAAGGGTGCCAAATATCCCTTTTATAAAAAGAGCAAAGACAAGGCTTTCGTACAAGCTTGTGACGAGTTGCTCGGCACACCACTTATGATGCAGCAATGGGTGGAAGAGTCCGACCGAAACGATCCATTAATTCCTTTGCAGCGTCCGGTAAAAGCATTTTCCTTTTATCATCTCAATGATGGAAGGGTCGTCGGTTTATGGAAGCATGCATTGACATCGATGAGCAAGGACAATGGAAAAACCTGGCAGTACTCACCATTGCGCGCCCCCGGGTTTGTGAACAGCAATGCGAAGATCTGGGGACAAAAAACATCCGACGGGCGCTATGCAACAGTGTATAACCCATCGGAATTCAGATGGCCCTTGG
Source organism: Sphingobacterium sp. UBA1498 (assembly GCF_002325125.1). Taxonomy (NCBI): domain Bacteria; kingdom Pseudomonadati; phylum Bacteroidota; class Sphingobacteriia; order Sphingobacteriales; family Sphingobacteriaceae; genus Sphingobacterium; species Sphingobacterium sp. UBA1498. The sequence goes on along the minus strand of NZ_DCRG01000023.1, from coordinate 19,191 downwards.
CCGTATCGACCAGTAATGATGGATTGAATTACACGGATTTGTTATTGGTTAACGGGGAGATCACCACAATGCGTTATGGCGGTAACTATAAGTCATATGGACCGCAATATGTTCGTGGTATCGTCGAAGGAAATGGCAAGGTTCCCGATCGTAACATGTGGTTGACCTACAGTATGAACAAAGAAGATATTTGGACTGCTGTTGTACCTGTTCCGATCAAGTCTACCGTAGAAGAGGCCGTGAACGATGATTTTGCGAAAAATGCAGGACAAGCCTATAACAACTGGAATATTTATAGTCCGCTGTGGGCAACTGCCAAGGTCGAAGGTACAGCGTTGGTTTTGCGAGATAAAGATCCTTTCGACTATGCAAAGGCAGATCGCGTCATTCAATCGGCCCAAAAAGGGACCATTGAATTTACGGTGACGCCACAGCAAAATGATCATGGCTCTTTACAGATTGAGTTGGTGAATGATAGTGGCTTGGCAGCTGCTAGAATTATTATGGATAAAGATGGCATTATTAAAAATAAAGCCGGGTACCGAAATGCATCGTTGACGAAATATGAGATGGGAAAGATGTATCATTTTGCGTTGACTTTCGATGTGAGCACCCGCTCTTATCAAGTTGCCATCAATGGAGAAGATAAAGGGACAAAGTTATTTTTCCAACCGGTAAGCAACGTGAGCAAGGTGTCGTTCCGTACGGGCGATGTCAGAAGATTTCCCAATGCGGATACGGAAACAGACCAAGATTTTGATGTTGAAAATGCAGGTGCTTCGGTCAAAGAAGCCATTTATCAGATTACTTCGCTGAAAGCTCAAAAGCTGAAATAAATGAGACGGTTTATTGTACATATAGCTTTATTGGTAGCCGGTTTTTCGGCAAGGGCGAATGTCATATTGCCGAATATTTTTGCGAATCACATGGTTTTGCAACGCAACCAGCCGGTCGCCATTTTTGGTTCAGCGAGCCCTGGCGAGCAGGTAAGCGTAGCTTTTCAAAACCAGTTGAAGACGACAGAAGCCGATCAAAACGGTCGTTGGAAAGTTGAACTAAAAGCCATGCCGGCTAATGCGGTTGGACAGACGTTGACCATCAGGGGAAACAATACGATCGAACTTAAAGATGTTTTGGTCGGTGAAGTATGGTTGTGCTCGGGCCAATCGAATATGGAATACCAAATGCGTAAAATTGAGAAAGTTAAAGCTCCGTTGAGAGCTACCTATTTCCCTAAAAGCGAAGTTTCCGAAGCAAACAATCCCAATATCCGAATTTTTTTAGTACGCCGAAAATTTCTGGCCAAGCCGGATGGCCAATATGAGGGCTGGGCTGTAGCCCGGGATTCGGCACTGCGTCAATTTTCTGCACCGGCCTATTTCTTCGGGAAAACGCTACAGCAAGAATTAGGTGTTCCTGTAGGCATTATTTCATCAGCTGTGAGCGGCAGCAGAATCGAGCCCTGGTTCTCCGAAGAATATTGGACAAGTTCACCTTATCTGAAAGATAAAAAGAAAGAAGGCGATCCNNTGGTCGATGATCCACACGATCTCCATCCAAGTTATAAATGGGAAATCGGTCGTCGTCATGCCCTTAAGGCTTTAAAATATGTCTATCATAAAAATATTGTAGCCGATGGCCCTGAACTAGAGTCCGTAAAATATCAAGGCAAACAAGCAAGGGTAAAATTGAAACATGCTGATGGATTAAAGTCCGTAGACGGCAAGCCCTTAACATCATTTGAAGTTGCGGGTGAGGATGGCATCTTTTATCCAGCGCAGGCTGCTATCAACGGACAGACAGTCGTACTTGAAAGTGAACAGGTACAACAGGTCCATCAGGTCCGGTTCGGATGGGACGAAGCTGCCCAGCCTAATCTGGTGAATGCTGCAGGTTTTCCCGCGGCACCCTTTAGAACAAATAATCCACTACAACATATTAAATTGAAATAGTCTTTAGCGATCATGAACTTGAAAACAAAAATAGCGTTATCCTTACTTTTTTTTGGGACTATGGGATTGCAGGTATCTGCCCAAAAAACAGCGAGCCAATACCTCTCTGGAACGGGAAAGGATGATGGTGTGTTATGGGATTTTTATGTGACCGAAGGCTTGAACGCTGGGAAATGGACTAAAATACCAGTTCCCTCCAACTGGGAACAACAGGGTTTTGGGAAATATAATTACGGTTTCAATAAAGAGGCTGATAAAGGCAAAGAGGTCGGTCACTATAAATATAGATTTAATGTATCCGATGCCTGGAAAGATAAGCAGGTTCAGATAGTTTTTGAAGGTTCGATGACCGATACCGAAGTCAAGATCAATGGCAAGCTGGCTGGCGCTATCCATCAAGGATCATATTATGTTTTCAAATATGATATTACAAAACTAGTGAAATTTGGGAAAGAAAATCTATTGGAAGTCCATGTTGCTAAGCATTCGGCAAACAAGTCAGTGAATGCGGCGGAACGGGAAGGTGACTTCTGGATTTTCGGCGGCATTTTTAGACCGGTCTATTTGGAGGCCCTGCCCCAGCATCATATTGAACGTGTTTCATTGGACGCAAAGGCCGATGGTACATTCCGGGCAAAAATAGCGACAGCGGGAGAAGCGGACGAAATTACGGTTCAACTGCTTGATGCAAAAGGAAAGAAATTTGGAAAACAGCTGAAAGCAAAGCTGTCAGACAAAAACAATTGGCTCGAGGGGCAATTTTCAAACCCGCAATTATGGTCTGCCGAATTTCCGAACTTATATACAGCGCAATTCACCTTGTCGAAAAATGGTAAGGTACAGCACCAGCTGGAGCAAAAATTTGGTTTTCGGACTATAGAAGTCAAAGAACGTGATGGCGTTTATGTCAATGGCGTAAAGGTCCGATTCAAAGGGGTCAATCGGCATGCGTTCGTTCCGGAATCCGGACGGACGACGAGTAAAGAAGTTAGCATTGCCGATGTGAAGCTCATGAAGGAAATGAATATGAACGCTGTCCGAATGGCCCATTATCCACCAGACAATCATTTTCTGGCTGTCTGTGATTCATTGGGTTTATATGTCATGAACGAGATAGCGGGCTGGCACGGACACTACGATAAGGAAGTCGGTACTAAATTATTACGGGAGATGATGGTCGTATCTGAAAATAATCCTTCCGTTGTTTTCTGGGCAAATGGGAATGAAGGTGGACATAATCCAGATTTTGATCCCATCTTCGCAGAAGAGGATATTCAAAAACGTGCTGTGATTTATCCTTGGGCCGTACATGATGGTTTTGAAACAACCCATTACCGGGAATATAACTATGGTATTGGTACCTATGATCATGGGCACAATATCATTATGCCGACGGAGTTTTTGCATGGCATGTACGATGGCGGGCATGGTGCCGGATTGGAGGATTATTGGAAAGCGATGCTTGCCAATCCCCTTGCTGCGGGTGGTTTTCTTTGGGATTTTCGTGATCAGGGAATCGTCAGGACGGATAAAGGCGGTATTATAGATACTGATGGAAATCGTGGTCCGGATGGTATTATTGGCCCACATGGCGAAAAAGAAGGAAGCTTCTTTACGATAAAAGAGGTATGGAGTCCTATTTTCTTTGAAAAGCGGGAAATGACCAAGGGATTTGATGGGGCATTCCATATTGAAAATAGATACGCATTTACCAATGTTAACCAGTGTACCTTTTCGTACGAACTCAAAAAGTTGGGCGGTTATGATGAGGTTAAGGAAACAAAAAAAGGAACGATTGTCGCTCCCAATATCCGCCCCGGTGATAAAGGGATTTTAAAAGTTGATTTCCCTACAGGTTGGGAGGACTTTGATGTCTTATATATTACCGCAAAAGATGTGTATCAACAGGAACTCTTCACCTGGAGCTTTCCGATTACATTGCCGAATCAGGTGGCAAGTAGCCTCCTGAAACCAAATGGAACAGGGGATATTGCCGTACAGGAGACCGCGAATGCCTATTTGGTGAAAGCGAATGGTATTAGCTATCAGATCAATAAGACAAGCGGATTGCTGGAGCAGGTTCAAAATGCCAAAGGAGTAATTCCTTTCAAAAACGGACCGGTTTTGCAGGAAGCGGCGACAAATTATAAGAATTTCAAATTGGACCGTGAGGATGGAAAGGTGATTATCGCATCTACTTTTGATAAAAAAGATAGTTACAATACCTTGCGTTGGGAAATCCTTGCTTCGGGACAGTTGAAAATGCATGTTCAATATTTTCCTGAAAGTTATTTTACACGTTTTGTCGGAGTGAATTTCGATTTTCCAGAAGATCAAATCGAAGGTGTTGAATATCGGGGAATGGGCCCTTATCGGGTTTGGAAAAACCGGATGAAAGGGAATCAGTTTGGCGTGTGGAAAAAGAAGTACAATAACACCGCAACGGGCGAATCGCCATTCGAATATCCCGAATTTAAAGGGTACCATGCCAATATGTATTGGACCAAATTTATCGGAAAGGATCAAAGTTTCCGCGTGTTTACCGATCGGGAGGATGTGTTTCTGCGTTTATATACGCCAAAAGAACAGCAAGATACCGAATGGAAAAACATGGAACCTACTTTTCCGAAAGGCGATATTTCTTTTATGAATGGTATTTCAGCCATCGGCACGAAAACACAAAAGCCAGAAACGACCGGGCCNNGCTACAGCGCAGATCACTGTTGCAAACCTGCGGACTGAATTACGTTCGAATCCGATCGGTATAGATGTCATTGCTCCAAGACTGAGCTGGCAATTGCAGGGCAGTGAGCGGTCTATCCGACAAGAAGCCTATCAGGTACTTGTCGCTTCCTCACAAGAAAAACTGGATCAGAATATCGGCGATTTTTGGGATTCTGGGAAACAGGTTTCGAATAATTCCACGTATGTTATTTATGAAGGCAGCGCTCTACAGAGCCGCATGGAAGTGTTCTGGAAAGTAAAAGTGTATACGAATAAGGGTGAAAGTAGCTGGTCTGAGCCGGCTGGTTGGACTATGGGACTGCTGCATTACAAAGATTGGACAGGACGCTGGATTGGTTTTGATCAGTATTTCCCATCAGACAATGAAAAGACTGGTCAATTGTCTGCCCGTTATTTCAGAAAGGAATTTACAACAACCAAACAGATTAAGCAGGCTACAGCCTATGTGATGGGGCTAGGACTTTATGAATTATATATTGACGGCAAGAAGATAGGTGATCAAGTACTGGCTCCAGTGCCTACGGATTATACCAAGAACATTAAGTATAATGTTTTGGATGTAACACAATCACTTTCGGCAGGTAAGCATGCGATCGGGGTGATCTTGGGAAATGGACGGTTTTATGCCATGCGTCAAGCAAAACCTTATAAAGTAAAAACCTTTGGATTCCCAAAATTGCAAATGCAGCTTATGCTGACTTATACGGATGGCTCTACAGAGGTCATTAAGACCGATGATTCGTGGAAAGGAACGACCGAAGGACCCATAACGGCAAATAACGAATATGATGGTGAGGATTATGATGCCAGAAAAGAACTAACGGGCTGGGCAAATCCAGGTTTTAACGATAAAACATGGTTGAAGGCTGCTTTTGTGCAAGAGCCCGGTGGCAATTACGAAGCGCAGTCGGAAGGTATGAAGGTGATGCAAGATATTGCACCAATTTCGATCGTCAAAAAGTCCGAAGGAAAATACATCCTTGATTTTGGACAAAATTTCTCGGGTTGGGTAAAGATGAAGGTGTCCGGTAGGCGTGGAACAGCAGTGACACTGCGTTTTGCAGAATCTTTGACGGAAGAAGGTGAATTATTTACGACCAATTTACGTGACGCGAAAGCAACGGACCATTATGTATTAAAAGGTGGCGGAAAGGAAACCTGGGAGCCGCGATTTACCTATCATGGATTTCGTTATGTCGAAGTCAGCGGCTATCCGGGTATAGCTTCAAAAAGTAATTTTGTTGGCCGCTTTGTCTACGACGATATACCCAATGCGGGAACTTTTGTGTCTTCCAACACACTCATCAATCAGATCCATCAGAATGCATGGTGGGGGATTGCTTCAAACTACAAAGGTATACCGGTAGATTGTCCACAACGCAATGAGCGTCAGCCCTGGTTGGGTGATCGTCCAGTGAGTGCATACGGTGAGAACTTTCTCTTTGATAACGCTAATTTTTATACTAAATGGCTCGAAGATATTCGGCTGTCCCAAAAGGAGGATGGCGCATTACCGGATGTTGCACCAGCATTTTGGCGCTACTATAGTGATAATATCAGCTGGCCTGGAACTTACCTATTGATCGCCGATATGCTTTATCAGCAGGCTGGCGATCTGCGAATCTTGAAAAAACATTATCCGGCCATGAAAAAATGGATGGATTATATGCAGTTACGTTATACAGGAACGGATGGTATTATTACCAAGGATAGTTATGGTGATTGGTGCTTCCCACCGGTAACCATTGAAGCTGGAAGAGGTAAGATTGCCGATAAAAAATATCCGAGTGCATTGATCGCAACTTCCTATTACTATCATTTGTTGCAGACGATGGCCCGATTTAGCATCCTCGTCGGCAATGGACAAGATCAGGCTAACTTTTTGGATCGCGCAGCGAAGATGAAAGTAGCATTTAATGCTGCGTTCTATCACGAAGCAGGATATTATGGTGGCAATTCATTGACTGATAATATATTGGCGTTATCTTTCGGCTTACTCGAAGATACGAACAAAGAAAAGCTTAGCAACCGGATCGTGGAGATTGTGGAAAAAGAAAATCACGGGCACCTGAGTACAGGACTTATCGGAACACAATGGATTATGCGCACGCTGACCAAAATCGGCCGTGTGGATCTTGCCTATAAAATTGCAACCAATAAGACCTATCCTTCCTGGGGTTATATGGTCGAAAATGGGGCCACAACAATTTGGGAGTTGTGGAATGGCAATACAGCCCATCCCAAGATGAATTCACAAAATCATGTGATGATGTTGGGCGATCTCTTGGTATGGCTCTATGAGGATTTGGCGGGCATCAAATCAAAAGAGCATGCCTTTCAGACTGTTGTCATGAAACCGCAGGTCGTAGCAGGATTGGATCATGTGGATGCAAGCTATAAAAGTGTTTATGGAACCATTCAATCCAATTGGAGCAAAAGCAAATCGACTTTCGAATGGAAGATTTCTATTCCGGCCAATACCAGAGCAGAGATCTATCTGCCTACGACAGAACTGTCCACGATCCTGGAAAATAATCAAAAAATAAAAAACGATAAAGATATTCAGATCCTACGACAGGAAAAATCAGGTGTTTGGCTCGCAATAGGATCAGGAGATTACCAATTCAAAATTAAACTATAAGCAGTATTTAGTATACATGTATAATATTAAAAATACATTTATGAAGATAAAAATTAAATTAGCAACAGCCCTATTGTTTTTATATTCCTTGTGTTCTTACGGACAAAATCCGACATTAAAAGAATGGCAAAAAGGCGTAATAAAAGATGAGTTTATTTATGATACAGCATCTTTTCCGTCCTGCCATTCTGCTACGATGGCAGAGACGGATCAAGGCCTGGTATATGCCTTTTTTGGTGGAACGAAAGAACGTCATCCCGATGTGGAAATCTATGTGAGTAGACTTGAAAACGGTAACTGGTTAGCGCCAGTGTCGGCAGCGGATGGTGTACAGCCAGACGGCAAGCGCTTGCCAACCTGGAACCCAGTTTTATATCAAATACCCAACGGAGATCTCTTGCTATTCTATAAAATTGGACCCAAGCCATCGGAATGGTGGGGGATGCTCAAACGGTCCAAAGATGGCGGTAAGACTTGGTCTGCTGCCGAGAAGTTGCCCGAGGGCTTTATTGGACCGGTGAAAAATAAGCCTGTTCTTTTGCAAAATGGCACCTTGCTGAGTCCTTCCAGTACAGAAGGAAATGGCTGGAATGTACATTTTGAGGCGAGTTCGGATTTTGGTAAGACTTGGCGTAAAATAGGCCCTATCGCCCGTGGTGCAGATAATCTGGATGCCATACAACCGAGCATACTTGACCACGGAAATGGTCGGTTGCAAATATTGGCGCGCACACGCAACCGTGCGGTCGTAACATCTTGGTCTAAGGACTGGGGCGAACATTGGACCCCACTGGAAAAAACGGCGCTCCCAAACAATAATTCGGGGACGGATGCCGTAACGCTAAAAGACGGACGGCATGTGTTGGTGTATAACCACGTGCTTCCGGAAGGTAACTTAGCCAAAGGGGCACGTACACCATTGAATGTTGCTTTTTCCAAAGATGGCAAGCAGTGGCAGGCCGCACTTATACTTGAGGATTCGCCAATCAGTCAGTATTCTTATCCCGCAGTGATTCAAACCAAAGATGGGCTATTGCATTTTGGCTATACCTGGCGTAGAAAGAAAATGAAACATGTCGTCGTAGATCCGAAGAAAGTGAAATTAATCCCGATTGAGGATGGCATCTGGCCAACAAAAAAAGGATATAAAAAACCAGACCCTAATGCATATGTCAAAGAAGAAGATTAAGCTTGTTTTCACCGCATGTCTGTTTGTGGTTTCGCTTGTTGTCAAGGGGCAGGACAGCTTACTCAATTATGAGCATAAATTTAAGCAACCCCTGGAAAAAGTGCTTGCCTTGATGCAAAAACGGTATCAGGTCAAGATCAAATATGATCCACGTAATGTCAAAGACATTATGGTGGATTACGCACCCTGGAAGTTTAGGGCAGATCTTGTGGGCACAGAAGTCAATTTGCTGTATCCCTTGGGTTTTAAACTGCAGGAGGAAGCCAAGCCCAATATCTATAAATTAAAATCATACGAGTATTACCGCTGGAAACCACAGGAAGGTTGGGACTTTCTAAACTTACTGTCCAAAAAATATACGGATCAGGCAAGTTGGGAAAAGAGAAAAGATCAATTGCGTGTTGCGGTGAGACAAGCGATGTACTGGGATAAGCTGAAAAGTATACCGAATCAACCGATCCGATTGGGCAAGGCACGTCGCTATGCGGATTACCAAGTTGAGAATTTTGCCTTAGAAATTATCCCGGGAGTATATATCAATGGTAGTATCTATTCGCCGCTCAAGCAAAAGAAAAATATCCCTGTGATGTTATCTCCTGATGGCCATTGGCCAAATCAGCGGTATCGTTCGGATGCGCAAAAGAGATTTATCACCTTAGCTCGACTAGGATGTATGGCAGTAAGCTATGACCTATTTGCCTGGGGAGAATCCCTATTGCAGTTTGCTTCGACAGATCATCGCAGCAGCGAAGCCATGTTGATGCAGACCTGGGGAGCAGCACGAATTATGGAATATGTAATGAGCTTGCCTAATGTCGATCGAAGCCGAATAGGAATCAGTGGCGGATCGGGTGGTGGTAGCCACAGTATTTTAATGGCTGCTTTAGACGATCGCTTCACGTTGGTCGCTCCTGTCGTTGCAATGTCTTCTTATTTCTTTGGTGGATGTCCCTGTGAAAGTGGAATCCCCGTACATTTTGTCTGCGGTGGGACCAATAATGTTGAACTGGCTGCGATGACAGCGCCCAAACCACAACTGATCATCTCCGATGGACAGGATTGGACGAAGGAGACCGCTATTAACGATTTTCCATATCTGCAGCATATCTATGGTTATTATGGTCAGCAAAATCAGGTGCAACACGCACATTTTCCCGAAGAAGGTCATGATTTTGGCTACAACAAAAGGCAGGCACTCTACAAATTCCTACTGGATCATTTTCATTTAGATCAGACTAAAGCTGCCGATATCATCGTGGAAACCGGTATTCAGATCGAGCCGGAGGAGTTATTATACAGTTTTGGAAAGAAGGGGGAAAACTTACCAAAGAACGCGATTCGTGGGATGGAACAGTTGAAAGCATTGTTAAAATCATATCAGATTGAACTATGATGAACCGAAAAAAATTTATACGCGATACCTTGGCTTTAATTGCCGTAGCAGCCCTGCCTTCTGCTGTCTTTGCTGCACCTAAGCGACGTTACAACGTCGCCGTAATTGATCTGATGATCTTAAAGCGGCAAAAGCTAAGTGCCTTTGACCTGGCAAAAGAAATAGGAGCAGACGGGTTGGAGGTAGATATGGGCGGACTGGGCAACCGGATTACTTTTGATAGTAAGTTGGGCGATCCAGCACAACGGAAGGCTTTTCTTGACAAAGCAAAGGAAACCGGAATAACGATCTGTTCGTTGGCCATGACCGGCTTTTATGCACAGTCTTTTGCTACGCGGCCGACTTATCAGCAGATGGTAGGGGATTGTTTGGAAGCTTGCCAGAATATGGGGGTTAAAGTCGCTTTCTTGCCTTTGGGCGTGACGTGCGACTTGGTTAAATATCCCGAACTGCGACCTGCTATTGTGGAGCGTCTTCGTATAGTAGGTGAGATGGCAAAAAAAGCCGGTGTGATCATCGGGATTGAAACAGCATTGGATGCAAAAGCTGAGGTTGATCTTTTAAAGGAAATTGGGTCCAAACATATACAGATCTATTTTAATTTTTCCAATCCGTTGAAAGAAGGGCGTGATCTGATTCAGGAGGTGACTATTTTAGGAAAGAAGCGGATCTGTCAGATTCATTGTACGGATGAAGATGGTGTATGGCTCGAAAATAACAAACGACTGCATATGCCTTTGGTAAAACGAACCTTGGACCGTATGGGCTGGCGCGGTTGGCTCGTGATCGAGCGATCCCGTGACGCTAATCTATCACCACGTGCCGTCAAAGAAAATTTTGGTGCAAATACACGCTACGTAAAACAGGTGTTTCAATGAAATTAAACTGGATAATATCGCTTGTAGTGGTAGTAATGGGCATGCAGGGATGTCGAAGTCTTTCGGTTAAAAAGCAACTGGATAAGACCCTGTTACGTGCCGATCAGGTAGGAGCGGGAGAGATGCCTCTTGAGCCACAGAAGGTACAATCCCCTTTTACGGCATGGAAGGTCCAGCGGCCGACATTTCCGATGCGACATGATACTGCAGGGCCTGCTGAAAATATACAGGCTAAGCTCGATCAGCTTGCGGCACAGGGGGGAGGTACGTTAGTACTGAAAGGACATCACCATACAGGACGGATTACGCTAAAGTCCTATATTAATCTAAAATTGGATGAAGGTTCCGTTTTGGAATTTAAGCATGAAATCAATGATTTTCTGCCTGCGGTGTTTACACGGCACGAAGGAGTAGAATTATATAGCTTGGGGGCTTGTATTTATGCCAATGGGGCAGAAAACATTGCCATCACGGGATCAGGTAGAATTATTGGCCCCGGTGAAGGCAGCGTCCGGAATAAAACCATGACGCATGACGTCATTGAAAATATTGTCGATAGTAATACGCCTGTTGAGCAGCGGATCTACGATGGAAAGACCGCAGATTTCATCTTCCCACCGGCACTCATTGCGCCTATTAACTGCAAAAGTGTCTGGATTGAAGGTGTATCGCTCGAGCGTACTGCTTTTTGGAATATCGTGCCCACTTATTGTGAGGATGTCGTGATCCGTGGAGTTCGCATCCATTCTACGGGTATACCACGTGGGGATGGGATCGATATTGAATCATGCAACCGCGTGCTTGTGGAGTACTGCACCCTAAATACTGGAGACGATTGTATTGCCGTGAAAGCAGGACGTGGGTTCGACGGACTACGGGTGAATAGACCTTCGGAAAATATAGTTGTCCGCTATTGCTTTTCCGAAAAAGGTCATGGTGGATTTACGATCGGTAGTGAGACTGCCGGCATGGCCAAGCAGGTGTATGTCCATGATTGTGTGTTTGGAAAAACCAATGTTGGCATCCGTTTTAAGACCAGAAGGCCACGCGGTGGTGGCGGATCTGATATTCACTTTGAGCGTATCCGGATGCAGGAGGTGGAATCAGCTTTACGCTGGGATATGCTTGGACAAGCCCAACATGTGGGCAATCAGGCTAGCCGTGATTTCGAAGTTCAAAAGAACGCTCTGACACCACGTTTCTCGGATATCCAAATAAAGGATATATATATTGATGCGGCTAAAAATTGTATTAAGATCGAAGGTATTCCAGAGTCTGTTTTGGAAAACGTATCTATTGATCGTGTTTTTGGACGCGGAGACCGGTATCTGTCGATTAAAGATGCTAAAAATATCAAGATTAAAAATAGTGTTTTTGTGTGTAAAGATACCAGTATCTCAACAACCAATGTTTTGGGGCTGATACAAGATCGCGTACGTGTCATCACGGAATCGCCCTAATAGTTGGTTATGAATACAGTCGGGGAAAAAAGAAAAAGAATGAAGAATATTGTAAAACAGGGAATCGTTTTAGGAAGCATTTTCCTGTTATTGCTAGCTATGCCCGTAGTGGGTATGGCTAAGTTATCAGTAACGCGTGTTTTGATAGAAGGACGCGAAAACCCATTGGGTATAAATACATTAAAGCCTTCATTTAGCTGGCAACTGCACAGCGATAAATTTGATGTGCAACAACAGGCTTATCGTATCGAGGTCAGTAAAAGCACTCGTTTTGCAAAGCAGGATTTGCTTTGGGATTCCCAATGGGTAGCGACAGAGCAATCCCTAAATTTGTTATACCAGGGAAATCCTCTAGCTACGGGTACAAGTTATTACATCAGAATACACGTTCGTGATAATAAAAAGGAGACAGCCACAAGTGCGGTGCAACGGTTCCACACAGGGTTATTGCAAGCCCAAGATTGGGGCAGTGCAAAGTGGATTGCAAAAGATATATTACCGGATTCATTGGTCAATCCACTGCCACTAAGCTCCAGCAAGCTCCGCCTGGATAAAAGTTATGACCTTCCGGTTTTCCGGAAATCAGTTCAGGTGAAAAAGAAGATCAGTTCTTCGATTGCTTATGTGGCTGGCCTGGGACATTATGAGTTGCTATTGAATGGCAAGCGGGTAGATGATGCAGTGCTACAGCCGGGGTGGACAAAATATGACAAAGAAGCCTGTTATGTGGTTTATGATCTTACCCAAGCCTGGCAACAGGGAAAGAATACAATCGCTGCCCTATTAGGAAATGGGTTTTATTATATTCCACCAATTAAAGGCCGATTTCAAAAACATAAAGTTGCTTTTGGTCTGCCAAAGCTCAAACTTAAGATCGTCAATACCTATACGGACGGGACGCAAGAAATCATCGTTAGTGATGCAGGCTGGAAAACACACCGGTCACCCATTACTTTTTCCAGCATGTATGGGGGCGAGGATTACGATGCACGGATTTTACCTGATTATTGGTCAGCCCCTGTTTACGATGACAGGAACTGGCAGCAAGCGCTCATAACGGATGGACCACATCTACGGGCTCAGGATATTGATCCGGTAAAAATTATGCAGCGCTTCCCACCTGTTGGATTTCAGCGAGCTGAGGGGGGGAAACGGATCACCTATGATTTTGGACAGAATGCGTCGGGCATTGTCACTATGCAAATGACCGGACAAGCGGGAGATACCGTACGGGTGTATCCGGCCGAATTGTTGACGGCGGATGGACGCCCCAGTCAAAAGCATTCAGGAAGCCCTTATTATTATCAATATATTTTTGCAAAAGATGGGACGGTATCCTGGCAGCCACGTTTTACGTATTATGGATTTCGCTATGCTGAAGTTCAGTTGCATCCTGCCGGCAGCAAAGCGGTTCGGATGGATGCGATACAGTTGGCCCATATCCGGAATAGTACAGCGCAGGTAGGAAGCTTTCAAAGCTCCGATACGCTATTTAATCAGATCCATGGATTGATCAATTGGGCTATTAAGAGTAATATGGTCAGTGTCTTTACCGATTGTCCACACCGCGAAAAATTGGGCTGGCTGGAGCAGCTACATTTAATGGGGCCGTCGGTACAATTTAACTTTGATGCTGAACGCCTGTTTGCCAAGTCGCTGCGGGATATGCGGCAATCTCAGACAAAGGATGGTCTAGTTCCTGAAATAGCGCCCGAATATGTGCAGTTTGACTGGGGCGGCGATATGTTCAGGGACTCACCCGAGTGGGGAAGCAGCTCGATTATCTTGGGCTGGTATGCCTATCGCTGGTATGGAAACAAGTCTTTTCTTGCCGATAATTATGCCATGATGACCCGTTATATCGATTATTTGGGTACAAAAGCGAAGGGACACATTTTAACACAGGGTTTGGGTGACTGGTATGATTTGGGACCGGAGCGTCCCGGTGTTTCCCAGCTGACTACTCCCGGGATTACGGCTACGGCAATCTATTACTATGACTTGAAACTCATGGTAGACATCGCTATGCTACTTGGACAAAAAGAAGATGCCGAAAAATTTGAAACGTTACGGCAGGCCGTTTTCAGTGCCTTCAATCAACAATTTTATCGACCTCAGGAACATAGCTATGGCTCCGGTAGTCAGACAGCGTTGGCCATGCCACTGTATGTTGGACTGGTACCTCAGGAGGCCCAACAGGCAGTTTTTGAAAAACTAACAACAACCGTTTGCCAAAATGATACGGCGTTGACGGCAGGAGATATCGGTCATCGTTACCTGCTACAGGTGTTACACTCCAACAACCGTGATGATCTGATTTATGCCATGCACCATCGTGATGACCGGCCCGGATATGGATATCAGCTGCGAAAAGGTGCCACGGCACTGACCGAGTCTTGGGCGGGTCTTCCAAACGTCTCCAATAATCATTTTATGCTTGGCCACCTGATGGAGTGGTTTCATACCGGCTTGGGCGGAATACAGCAAGATGCAGCATCGACCGCATTTAAACACTTTCGAATCGAGCCCAAAATGATGGATGCACTGAAAGACTGTGAGATAAGTTTTAGAAGTCCATATGGAAAAATTTATTTTAACCGAGAACAATCTAAAGGAAATTATCAAGTAGAGATACCTGTCAATAGCCAATGTATATTGGTTTTGCCAAAGGGAACTTATCAGGTCAATGGAAAGGCCATGGAGGCCCAAACTGTCAATGTAAAAGAAGACCATGTTGAATTCAAATTGGGCTCAGGAAAATATACAATTACTCAATGAAAGCTGATATCGTGATTATTTTAGCCAGTTATAAACCCATTGAAATACCATTAGACAACAACGTAAATAGTTCAGATTGTACTAACGAAGAAAAAGAGTAGACAGATGAAAAGATTAATGCTATTGCTATCCATTGCTTTGGCCGGTCCTAAATTAAAGGCTCAAACTCCGGCAGTTTCCAGTGCGGAAATGACAAAAATTTATGAAGAAGTAAAGACCCCCTATAAGTATGGACTTGTTTTAGTACCTGCGCATAAAGGTGAATTGATGGATTGTCCGACCATTTATAAGGAGGGGAAATATTGGTATATGACCTACATTGTGTTTGATGGAAGTGGTTATGAGACCTGGCTGGCGCAGAGCTCGGATCTTTTGAACTGGAAGACCTGGGGGAAACAACTCTCCGTGGCACCAGATGGCAGCTGGGATGCTAAGCAGCGAGCAGGATATAATGCCTTGGTGGATACAAAATGGGGCGGGAAGTATAAGCTCAACAGCTACGCTGGAAAATACTGGATGTCCTATTTCGGTGGTTCCACACCTGGTTACGAACCTGAGCCGCTGGCGATTGGGATGGCTTATACAACTAAAAAACCAACACAACCTGTGGAATGGCAACGGTTGTCCAAGCCCGTGTTGACCAGTACGGATCCGGATGTTTCCTGGTGGGAAAATCGGCATAAGCTATTCAAAAGCTATGTGATTGAAGATACTGATAAACAGACGGGCCATCGCTTCGTCATGTATTACAATGCCGTAGGCGATTCATTACCCAATAATAAAGCAACACGATGGTATGAACGTATTGGTATGGCTGTGTCAGATGATCTGGAAAACTGGAAGAGGTTCCAGCCGAACCCTGTGGTTCACCATCCGGTAGGAATTACGGGAGACCCTATGATTCAGCGGATCCACAATACTTGGGTCATGTTTTATTTTGGCGCTTTCTGGAAAGACCGTAAAGGGGCATTCAATCGATTTGCGGCATCCAAGGATCTAATCCACTGGACAGATTGGGATGGTGCAAATCTGATTGAATCAAGTGAAAGTTTTGATCAGCAATATGCGCACAAATCATTTGTATTGAAAGCGGAGGGTGTTGTTTATCATTTTTATTGTGCAGTGGACGGCAAAGGTAACCGCGGTATCGCCTTGGCAACTTCGAAAGATTTAGGTACAAGTACGGTGCGTTTTAAAGACTTAAGCCATGAGCAAGAATAGCCCCTCAGGCCTAGGTCACTTTTCAAAAAACTATTCCTAATGGATAAACCCGAGGGAAGTTTAAATACCTCCATATAGACTAACGAATAAAGACGCAAGCACGAAGCCATCATTGACTGCAATGAAAGCAGTGCTTATAAATAACCATTTACTTATGAATTTATATTATTTTATTTCTATTCTCTTTTTATTTCAACTTCAGCTTGTATACGGACAAGGACGTTCAAAAATCAGCTTTAATGACAATTGGAATTTTACGTTGCAGGATCAGCTGGGCTATCGCTTGAACGACGGAGATGCCCAAGCTTGGGAATCGGTTGAATTGCCTCATGATTGGAGTATCAAAGCTGATTTTGATGCTAGTTACCCAGCAGGTAATGCAGGAGGAGCATTGCCTGGCGGAATTGGCTGGTATAGTAAGGAGTTTAAGTTGCCGACCGCAGATCAGGGTAAAAATATACAGTTGTACTTTGGCGGAGTTTACCGTTATGCAGAAATATGGATTAATGGTGTTTATTTTGGGAAAAAGCCCAATGGTTACCTCTCTTTTACACTGGACCTGACTCCGCATATTAAATTTGGAAATCAACCCAATCGCATTGCTATTCGTGTGGACAATAGTAAACAGCCAAACTCCCGGTGGTATTCAGGTTCCGGAATCTACCGTGATGTTTATCTCCTAAAAAGCAGCGAAGTACACCTCGACGAACAAGAAACTTTTATCACTACGCCGGAAATACAGGGTGTATTGGGACAGCTTAAAGTGCGTTCTAAATTGAATAAGTTGGCGCGACCTAAAGGCGTTGCAGGGAATAAATATCAAATTACTGTATGGGATCCCAAAGGAAATATACTGTTAAAAAAGACAGGGGTTGAGAAAGATGGATATATTGATGCATCACTTCAAGTGGAAAAGCCACAATTGTGGAGCCTAGCGTCGCCAAATTTATATCGTGTGCAACTCACTCTTTTAACTAAAAATAATACAGTCGAAGATCAAATTGAAAAGAGAATCGGATTCCGGACAATTCGCTTTGATGCGAAAACTGGCTTCTACTTAAACGGCGAGGCCTTGAAAATTTTAGGAGTATGTATGCATCATGATTTGGGTGCTTTAGGAGCCGCTTTTAATAAGTCTGCTGCGAAAAGACAGCTTGTCATGATGAAAGAAATGGGTGCAAATGCCATTCGAACTGCACACAATCCACCCGCAGACGAGTTACTTGATCTCTGCGACGAAATGGGAATTTTGGTTTACAATGAAGCATTTGACATGTGGAAAAAGCGAAAAAATAAGTTCGACTACCACATTGACTTTCCTACGGAACACCTCAAGGGTATTGAAGCATGGGTGCGTCGAGATCGCAATCATGCTTCGGTTATCCTATGGAGCATCGGAAATGAAATCCGAGAACAATTTGACTCCACGGGTATTACCTTAACGCAAGAAATGGCCAAATTGGTAAAATCTTTGGATCCAACACGCCCCGTTACTGCCGCCTTGACCGAAAATAATTATGTAAAGAACTTTATCGCACAGGCAGAGGCTTTGGATGTACTGGGCTTCAACTACAAACATGAAGATTATGATAAATTACCTGTAGAATTCAAAAATATACCGCTGTTGGCATCAGAAACTGTTTCTGCCTTACAGACTAGAGGGGTGTATGACAAATTGCACGATACGATTCAGTTGTGGCCAGCATCATCAAAGGACAAATATGTCGTTAACGGTAATCCCGATTTTACAGTTTCGGCCTATGATAATGTTGCTGCCTATTGGGGCACAAGTCATGAGAAAGCTTGGCTAGCGGTCAAGAGTCGTCCTTTTTTGGCTGGAACATTTGTCTGGACCGGTTTTGATTATCTTGGCGAACCCGTTCCTTACCCTTATCCTGCAAGGAGCTCTTATTATGGTATTGTCGATCTTGCCGGTATTCCCAAAGATGTGTACTACATGTATCAGTCTGAATGGACAAACCAGGATGTCCTTCACCTTTTACCGCATTGGAACTGGAAAACAGGTGATACTGTGGACGTATGGGCTTATTATAATAAAGCTGACGATGTCGAGTTGTTCCTGAACGGCAAAAGTCTGGGAACTTCAGCTAAAACAGCAGATCGTCTGCACGCCAGCTGGAAGGTGCCTTTTGAAAAGGGGGAACTGAAAGTTGTTAAAAAGCGAGACGGTAAGATTGTTCAGGAAGCAAGTATGCGTACAGCGGGAGAAGCTAAGCGGGTAAAAGTCTCCTTAGAACATGAAAAATATGCCACAGGGGAATCCCGAGACCTTTATTTTGTGACTGCGGAATTGGTGGACCAAGCAGGACAGTCCGTGTTGCACAATGATCAAGAAATTGAGTTCATTGTAAAGGGAGATGCAAAAGTACTCGGGACTGACAATGGGTTTCAAGCCGATCTAAGAGGGTTGCATCGTCCCAACAGAAAAACATTTAAAGGAAAAGCATTAGGAATTATTCAAAAAATAGCGGATACGCCTTGCACCATAATTATCCGTTCGGTTTTGGGCGATCAACAAATATCGATCTAGGTACAGCGAGATATAGTTTTTATCGTTTTTTGGTGAAATTTAATTCAGGTTCGTTATTCAGTCCTAAGGTAAACAGCTGTACGAATGGTGTTGATGCCCTTCGGCCAATTCCTCAGGGACAGATGGACGCCATTAGCAACCCAGGCGAATTTCTTC
The DNA here is from genome assembly GCF_002325125.1 of Sphingobacterium sp. UBA1498. Lineage (NCBI taxonomy): Bacteria > Pseudomonadati > Bacteroidota > Sphingobacteriia > Sphingobacteriales > Sphingobacteriaceae > Sphingobacterium > Sphingobacterium sp. UBA1498. The sequence continues at coordinate 227 of NZ_DCRG01000023.1, read as the reverse complement.
AGAACAATGGCTGTTGATAGCATTGTTCTGAGGCCATAAGCCAAGGTGAAACGAAGTAGTATGATATTTTAAAATTATTTTCAGATGAAGCAGACAATTCTCATATGGGTCTTTATATTTTTTTCGCTAGCTGCGTTCTCAGCTCAGGGAGGAGAGATCTATGTGGGTAAACAAAGCAACAAGGAACAACGGGATGGCACTCGGGGAGCTCCATTTTCATGTTTGGA
>NZ_DCRG01000026.1:0-258155 GCF_002325125.1 Sphingobacterium sp. UBA1498 | reverse complement strand
CACAGTTCAGTTTACACTACCTCTAATTACGAAGAGATAGCTACGGGATCCTGAATATGTGTTTCAGGGTCTCCGCGTTATCTACCAATATTCGCCAATTCTTCTTCTGTCCAGTAGATCAATTCTCGCAAAACATATACATTTTCATAACTTCCCAACCCATCAATATACTCCCACAAATCACCTTCAACCTTTACTGGCCTTCCATGATGAATGAGGTCATATCCATTATCCAACCAATTTTGTATCTGCTCTTTATCCATCTTTATAAAAACTTATTGTTAGTTATCTTAAAATGTCTCTATCAAATATAATGTATTTTACTATGCCTACCAAGGAAACTAAAATTTCAGTTAACTTTTTATATACTTGCTTTCGTAACTCAAGAAGTTGTCGCTTAATTGACGAATTTCAAAAATAAAAAGTATCTTCGTATAACATCATATATAATAATTATGGCAGATTTTTTTTATGTTGGACGCGAAGGTGAAGATGAATTACTCGAACTGGTAGCTGTGTCGACTATCCAATCCCTTCTATATTTCCAGGATGCAGATCAAGAGGATTTTACAACGATAAAGACCGCTATTGATCAAAATTTTATTGTCGAGGAGGATCTGATTACAGTTGCAGATACACTCCGATTGGATCAATCTATTGTTCGTTTTACTCCTGGAAAACCAAATTATAAAGATTGATACTGTGTCGTCAGAGCAAATCACGCTGAGCAGACAATTCATTCAACTTAATTATCAACGAAATAAGTAAAAGAAACAATGAAGGTAGTTTTAATTGGGGGTTCAGGTGCTACAGGAAGGGCCCTTGTTCAATTGATGCTGAAATGTGACAAAATTACAGAAATTATTGTTTTATTACGGCGTATCTCTTTCGAGGAGCATACTAAATTGGCACAGGTCATCGTCGATTTTGATCATTTAACTGACTTTGAACAACATATTCAGGGCGATATTGCTATTTCCTGCCTTGGCACTACGTTAAAGGATGCAGGAAGTAAAGAGGCACAATGGAAAATCGATCACGATATTAATTTGCAATTTGCAGCATTGGCAAAGAAAAATGGTCTTCCTACCTTTATGCTGTTGTCAGCTGTCCATGCTGATCCCGACTCGAAAATTTTCTACAACCGCATGAAAGGGAGCCTTGAGCAGGATGTGAAAGCGCTTGATTTCAATAGACTCATCATAGTACAGCCCGGCGCACTCATCCGGCCGAATACCGATCGCCTTGGTGAAAAAGCTGCGATAACTGCGCTTCGCATCTTCAATAAGATAGGATTGTTAAAAGCATACCAAGCACTGTCTGTAGCCCAGGTCGCAAACGCCATGTTACAGGCGATCAATCACTATATGGAAGGCAATCATACACTAACCGTGGAAGAAATTAAAAAATTATCGGCAGAAACCATTGCATAGTTAGAAGACACGTGATCTCTGCGAACTGAAAAAGCTGGATAAATTACAAAAGGGACTAAACAAAACAATCCCCAAGAAAATCTTGGGGATTGTCTGAGCCTCTTATCGGGATCGAACCAATGACCTACTGATTACAAGTCAGTTGCTCTACCAGCTGAGCTAAAGAGGCTTTCAATTGAATTTTAATGAGTGTCGCTCAATGAGCCTCATATCGGAATCGAACCAATGACCTACTGATTACAAGTCAGTTGCTCTACCAGCTGAGCTAAAGAGGCGTTACTTCTTTTCAATCTTAATCACGGCTCACCGTTTTTAAGATGTTGCAAATATCGAAACCTTACAGCAAAATTGCAAGTCAAAAACAAGAATTTTCTACAGCAATAAGGCAAATATTTAAAAATCAAGCGCATTATTTTCAAGGACTGCAAATTTGTCATGATTCAATAATTAATATTGCCATTTTTTCCGAAATCCAGCTAAAAACCCAAATGGCACTTCAATTGTTATAATCCAACATACAACAAAACTTTAATTAAGACAATAAAATGAATTTTAACAATTATACAATTAAAGCGCAAGAGGCCATACAAAAGGCGTCCGAAATTGCTGCTGGCCATCAGCAACAGGCGATTGAGACAGCTCATATTTTAAAAGCTTTACTCTCCGTCGATGAAAATGTTGTCAGCCACTTATTGAAAAAATTAAATGTTAACATCAGCTATCTCGGAACTGAACTTGATAAACAAGTGGAGGGTTTTCCTAAGGTTAGCGGTAGTAATATTTATTTAAGTAGTGATGCAAATAATGCGCTGCAAAAAGCACAAGGTTATTTAAAGGAATTTAATGATGAATTTGTATCTGTTGAACATCTATTGCTAGGTATCTTGGCAAGTTCCAGTAAGACGTCGACATTATTAAAATCACAGGGAGTGACGGAGAAAGATCTAAAGACGGCTATCAAAGAGTTGCGTGGAAATAGTCGAGTAACCGATCAGAATGCTGAGGCGACATACAATGCTCTCGGAAAATATGCACGAAATTTAAATGAATATGCGGAGTCGGGAAAGCTGGACCCAGTTATCGGTCGTGATGAGGAAATCAGACGGGTGATGCAGATCCTCTCCCGTCGCACCAAAAACAACCCAATACTTGTCGGTGAACCTGGGGTCGGTAAAACGGCTATCGCAGAAGGTATCGCTTACAGAATTATCAAAGGCGATGCACCCGAAAATTTAAAATCTAAAACTGTTTTTTCGTTGGATATGGGTGCTTTGGTTGCCGGTGCCAAATACAAAGGAGAATTTGAAGAACGTTTAAAAGCGGTTGTAAAAGAAGTTACAGATTCCAATGGAGACATTATCCTATTTATCGATGAGATCCATACCTTGGTAGGCGCAGGAGGCGGTGAAGGTGCGATGGATGCGGCCAATATCCTTAAACCAGCATTGGCAAGAGGTGAATTACGTGCTATTGGTGCTACAACGCTAAATGAATACCAAAAATACTTTGAGAAAGATAAAGCATTGGAGCGTAGATTCCAAAAAGTTATGGTGGAAGAGCCTGACACGCAAGATGCAATTTCGATCCTCAGGGGTTTAAAAGAACGATACGAAACACACCATAAAGTACGCATCCTGGATGAATCAATTATCGCAGCGGTGGAATTATCACAGCGCTATATTGCCGATCGGTTTTTGCCGGATAAAGCAATTGACTTAATTGATGAAGCTGCATCTAAACTAAGGCTTGAAATGGACTCCGTACCGGAAGCAGTAGACGAGCTTGAACGCCGAATCATGCAGTTGGAAATTGAACGGGAAGCTTTGAAGCGTGAAAATGACGACAAAAAAGTTGCAGAGCTTTCGGAAAGTATCGCCAATCTATCTGCAGAGCGAGATACCTTAAGAGCTTCGTGGCAAGAAGAAAAAAGCCTTGTTGACAATGTCAACCAAGAGATCGAGAACATTGAGAATTATAAGCTCGAAGCTGAACAGGCAGAACGCTCTGGTGACTATGGGAAGGTGGCCGAACTTCGCTATGGACGGATCAAAGAAGCACAAGAAAAAGTGGACAGATTAAAGGCTGAACTTGCGGAAAAACAGGAAAGCAAGCGCATGCTTAAAGAAGAAGTTACCGCGGAGGATATCGCAGATGTGGTCGCCAAATGGACTGGAATACCGGTTAGTAAGATGATTCAGTCGGAGCGTGAGAAGTTACTAAATCTTGAAGAAGAACTTCATAAACGTGTTGCAGGTCAAGATGAGGCTATTGAAGCTATTTCCGATGCGATTCGCAGGTCACGCGCGGGTCTCAATGATGCAAAACGACCAATAGGATCTTTTATATTTCTTGGTACTACTGGAGTCGGAAAGACCGAGCTTGCCAAAGCGCTTGCCGAATTTCTATTTGACGATGAGCAATCAATGGTTCGTATTGATATGTCGGAATATCAAGAAAGGCATGCCGTGTCACGTTTAATCGGTGCGCCTCCGGGATATGTAGGCTATGATGAAGGCGGACAATTGACGGAGGCCGTGCGAAGAAGGCCCTACTCTGTGGTATTACTAGATGAAATTGAAAAGTCACATCCGGATGTATTTAATATCCTACTGCAGGTATTGGATGACGGGCACCTGACAGACAATAAGGGTCGTACGGTAAACTTTAAAAATACGATTATCATCATGACTTCAAATACAGGTTCGACCATTATACAAGAAAATTTCAGTCACTTGAACGATGATAATAGGGAGGAGATTATTGCTAAAACACGAACTGAGGTATTTGATCTTTTGAAACAATCGATTCGCCCCGAGTTTTTGAACCGAATTGATGAGGTGATCATGTTTACACCGTTAAGCCGCACCGAAATTGCAGACATTGTCCGTTTACAATTTGCCCATGTGCAAAGACAGCTGGCCGAACAAAATATATTTATCACAGCTTCTGATGAAGCTATGGATTGGTTAGCGCAACTCGGCTATGATCCTATTTATGGGGCAAGACCGTTAAAACGTGTCATTCAAAAAAGGATTCTAAACGAACTGTCAAAGGAGATTTTATCCGGAAAAGTAAATCGCGATTCAATCATTCGCTTGGATGTATTTGATGGTAAATTTGTCTTTATAAACAAAAATGAATAATAAAAGAGAACGTCCGATACATGTATCGGACGTTCTCTTTTATTATTTGCGATTTAAATTTTCGCACCTAACACCTTTAGCAGTTTATTTACGTCTTCTTCGCCATCTAAATGCTGTATGAGTGCCTTCGTCTTCGCATCATAAATATACAATGAAGGGTAGTTGGTAGGCTTAAACTTTTCGATAAACTGCGTACCGTTATCAAATAAGAATTTAACATTTGCGGCATTTTTCAATGCCTTTGCGTACATGTTAATGAAGCCATCGACATATTGTTTATCATTCATCGAGATAAAGTAAAATGATGTATTCTTTAATTTCGTCAAGTTCGTCGCAATACCAGCCCCCATTTTCTGACAGTGTCCACAACCAGGGTCATAGAAATTCAAAACAATAAATCCAGATTTCGGGAGTTTACCAGAATCATATTTGCCGGTCTGATAGACCTCGTCGAATGTAAACGGCGGAAGTGTTTTAGGAGCCTGCGCAAAGACTGGTTGAAACAAAAAATAAATACTGACAAAAATTAGGGAATAGAGGAATTTCATGTTAAAAAATTTTAAACCAATAGTAACCGTTCAATTAATTTCGATTAATAATACTTAAAAATATGGTTTATTCGACTATTGTTTTAGTTTTTTTACAAAAATTCCGTAAGTTTGGGCTAATTTTTAAATCGATCAAATCTAATTAATACTCATCAATCGTGAAAAAAAGAATTGCTATTTTTGCTTCAGGTTCAGGCTCCAATGCGCAAAAAATAATGGAACATTTCAAGTATTCGGACGAAGCTGAGGTCGCCTTGATTTTATCCAATAACCCAGATGCTTACGTTATTCAACGAGCTGACAATTTCGAAATACCTGCACATATTTTTGATCGTGAGGAATTTTACAACACCGACAATGTTGTCAATATTCTTAAAAACTTAAATATTGATCTGATCGTTTTGGCTGGTTTTTTATGGCTTGTACCCAATAATCTTCTGAAAGCTTTTCCGAATCAAATCATTAATATTCATCCTGCTCTGCTTCCAAAATACGGTGGTAAAGGAATGTATGGCGACCATGTTCATCGGGCTGTTCTAGCAAATAAAGAAGAAGAGCACGGGATTACGATTCACTTCGCGAATGAGCATTTCGATGAAGGAGAAATCATCTATCAAGCACGGTTCAAAGTGGATCCAAATGATACCCTCGACACAATAAAATTCAAAGGGCAGCAACTGGAACATCAACACTTCCCCAAAGTCATTGAGAATCTGATCAAAAAAATGTAAAAACTACGCCATTGTTTAGAATTGTTTTAAACAAATCGTAACTTCGTGACATGAACGAAATTATTGAAACTGTGATAGAGATGGATGAGTCAGACAACAAAGGTGGTTTGTTCCAGTTTAGAAATACTGCAATGAACCCATTTTCTGATTTTTCCTGTGCTTGCTTTAAAAAGTGCTGCAAGAAATACAAAGAAGGTAAACGTTGTAAGAAATGTCCCGGCCGTAAAAAATAGTGTATCGGGCCATTATTTCTCCTGATAATCTAAATCTTTATCAAAACTTTCTTCTAACTGGGTTAGCGAATAAATTGCTATTCCCGAAAGAAGTAAAACCATTGTAATCGCTGCTGGTGCAATTCCAAATGCGTTTACCAAATATCCATAGAGCACAGTAGAGGGAATGAGTGCACCTCGGACAAAATTTGGTGCCGTTGTTGCAACAGTAGCCCGTAGATTTGTGCCAAATTGTTCCGCTGAGATCGTTACAAACGTAGCCCAATACCCCACTCCTAATCCCATGATAAAGGCAAGAGTTAAGAACTTCGTAGCCGTGATACCGTCACTCAGCAAATACACAAGTGAACTTCCGATGATAACTAACTGACAAATAAAGACCACTTTTTTACGGGATTTTAAAACTTGTGCAAATACTCCGGCCAGTACGTCACCGATAGAAATACCAATATAGGTAAACATCACCCCCTGGCCGGCACTTAGTGTATCGATAGCCCCTAAAGCAGCCCCTATTTCAGGAGCTTGTGTAACCAAAACACCTACAACAAACCAAATAGGAAGACCGATGCATAGGCAATTGATATATCTTTTTAAACGGCTTCTGTCGGTAAAAAGCATCCGGATATCTCCTTTTGTGGTATCCGATTCATTTTGCTCTTTAAACAAGCCCGACTCAAAAGATCCAATACGCAAAAGTAATAACAGCAGGCCCATTCCCCCACCGACAAAGTAAGCTGTCCGCCAATCGAACTCTTCCGAAACAAAATAGGCTAATACCGCTCCTATAACACCCACAGCAGCAACCAACATAGTGCCATAACCACGTTTTGATTTATGCATGCTTTCGGAAACCAGCGTAATTCCGGCACCTAATTCCCCAGCCAAACCAATACCCGCTATAAAACGAATAATACCATAGATCAGTACATCCTGTACGAAGCCATTTGCAATATTTGCTAAGGAATACAAAAGAATCGATCCGAATAGTACTTTTAAACGCCCAAATTTATCGCCGACAATCCCCCAGATAATTCCCCCCAATAACAACCCTCCCATTTGCATGTTTAATACAAATTCACCTTGAACACGCATATCTGCTGCTGGAACACCAATATCAGTAAAGGACTGAATACGGACAATGGAGAAAATTACTAAATCATAAATATCGACGAAGTAGCCCAATGAAGCGATCATAATGAGTAACCATACTTTTCTGTCGGCTTGTTTTCCTTTTATTTCGGACATTTTAGGTTTCTTTAAGTTGTAAAAATACCATAGTGAAGCTATAAAACCAAGATTTCGCACAATAATCCGACACATTGTTCTATTTTTGTATCATGAGATATAGTCCACTTGCCTTAACATGGCTATTACGCATTTACCCCCCTTTTCTATTTCAGGGAATCTGGGTTAAAAAAATTAGCCCTGGCTTTCAGGGTGCCAAAGTAAAAATATATAAGACACCATTTAATATCAATACCAATAAAACATTATTTGGAGGGACGATATTTTCTGCAGCCGACCCGATCTTCCCTATCCTAATTGATCAATATCTACAAAAAATCGGCTTTAAGAAAACTGTAGCTTGGTTAAAATCATCACAAATTGTTTTTAAAAAACCAGGTAAAACTAGTGTAGAGTATAGTGTTGAGCTTTCCGATGAAATTCTCGAAGAATGTGCACATATCATCCGAACAAAAGGGCGGGTAGTAAAAGACTTTTCATTGGAAATTAAAGACAAATCGGGCGACCTGTGCGCTATTGTATGTTGCGAAACCTATATTCGTGACTTGAATTTTACATTCCCGTCGAGAAATCGAAATGTTGAGCCGTAAGAAATTAATATATTTGTCAAATTACCAAAAGATAATAACATGAATAAAATCGCGTTTGTAGCTATCGCATCCTTAGCAATAGCAGCATGTGGAACTCCGGGGAATGGTGCAACGACCGTAAAAGCCTTACAGGATTCAACAATTAAAATACATGATGAGATCATGCCTCAAATTGCTCATTTCGACCGCGATGCTGTCAAGATAGATTCCATTTTGGACAATTTAAAAAATATGAAAACAGCTAAGGCTGATTTAGATACTAGTTCAACGAGAAAAGAGCTTAGTATATTGAAAGCTAATTTAGAGAGTGCTACAGAACATATGATGGACTGGATGAAAGGATATAATCCTGATTCCACGGATGTTAAATATTTTGAAACTGAACTTCAAAAGGTAAGTGACATGAAAAAGATATTTGATAATGTTTCGAAAGAAAGCCGCGAAAAATTAAAGAGTTTTTAAACGAATTCATTCCATTTGACTAAGCCCGACATTTTAAAACGTTCACATTAACGTCTGAGCAAAAAAAGGGTCAGGCTTAAAAAAATAGTAGACTCATGAGATCCATAACTAAATTTTACTCCGCAGCTTGCCTTTTACTCTGTTTATTTTCCTGCAAAAACAATAACCAGACCACCTTACCCATCTATGGCGAAAGGGAAGCTATAGAAAAAACAGTTGACGGAAAAAAAATTGTAGATACACTTTATCATACTATTCCGACCTTTAATCTGCTTAATCAGGACAGTGTAATGATCTCGGATAAGGATTTTGAAGGAAAGGTATATATTGCCAATTTTTTCTTTACCCATTGTCCAAGTATCTGTCCGACGATGAATCGCAACCTGTTAAAAATATATCAACAATATAAGGATAATGAGGAAGTTCGCTTTTTATCGCACAGTATTGACTTTAAATACGATCAACCTTATGTGTTGAAAGATTACGCAACGAAATTGGGCGTAACCAATAATCACTGGCAATTTGTTTCAGGAACTAAAGCCGAGATATATGGTCTAGCCAATCAATACCTAGTCTATACGGCCGAAGATAAGAACGCACCTGGAGGTTATGATCATCAGGGATATCTGGTTTTAATAGATAAAGACAAAAAAATTCGAGGAGCCTATGACGGCACCAACGATGAGCAAGTGAAAAAACTAATGAATGACTTACCGCTACTATTGAGCGAGGGTAAAAAGTGACATGCGTATCTTCTTAACAACCGTAGGAACAATTGGCGTTATCTTATCAATATTGATAGGCTGTCAGCATGAAGTTGATATCAAAACTGCACAATATGCGGTCAATGGTCAAAAAGTATATCGGACACATTGCCAAAATTGTCACGGGGATAAGGGTGAAGGATTGGGCAATCTCTATCCTCCATTAACTGACACTACATTTCTTCAAAAAAATAGCGATCAACTGGCCTGTATCATCAAGTACGGAATATCAGGGGAACTCGAAGTTGCAGGTAAGAAGTTTAACAATACGATGCCCGCCTCAAATCTTTCTTCAATAGATATTGCTTATGTGTTGACCTACATTAATACTAAAATCAACAAAGGGAAACAGATTTATTCCCTAGAAAAGGTCGAAAAGAACTTAAAAAAATGCAATTAGAAGAAGCGGCTGTTAGATGAAACACGCCGCTTCTTCTCTTTTCTACGGCATCCCCAATCCAGCTAGTGCCTATAACACTAGGCTTATATTAACCATTAATTTGCTGTTGTTGGACACAGCCCATCAAGCTACCCTAAAAAAATAAAAAACAATTTTATTTGTTTTCTCTTATTGTATTATTGATCCAATATTTCAAGATTTTTGATTTATTGATTTATAACAATATTCTGACATTTTGGAATCAAATTAATCGCTAATTTTGCAACCGAATGAACGTTCGATTGATGAATTATAATGAAAAAATTGCGGCTGTACTTGCGAGCACGCTAAAGCTGATACAGACCAACGGCTTCCATGGAACGCCGATGAGCAAAATCGCACAAGACTCTGATGTAGCTATAGGAACTATCTACCATTATTTCCCTTCAAAAGATGATCTGATTTTTGCGCTGTTCAAACACTGTAGAACATTATTAAATGATTATATTTTTGATGGTATAAAAGATGATTTCGAGTATAAAGATTCATTTTTTCATATTTGGCGCAACTTTGTCAAGTTCTATCTTGAAAATGGACATATCTTCAGTTTTTTTGAGCAATTTTTCTCGTCCCCTTACTACGAAAAAAATAAAGCGGAGATACAAGAGCCTTTGGGCGGGCAAAATAAAGTTGTCGATTTTCTGCAAGAGGGTATCGATCGGAAAATTTTAAAGCAAGTAGATGTCCATCTGTTAGTGGCCAGCTATATCGGAGTGGCATTATCGACAGTTCATAGTATCAAATTTAAAGATGTCAGTTTTTCCGAACAAAATGTAGAGGTACTGGTTGGGATTATTTGGGACGGAGCTATTAATAAAGAAAATAATAATTAATTACATATATGAAGTTTAATAAAATCGTTTATTCTTTAGCGACCCTTTCGCTTCTGAGTAATACAGGATTTGCACAACAGCAATCTGAAAGCTTGCCGCCAAATGCGACACTTCAGCAGCTGATAGATTATGCTTTACGGAATAAAATTTCGATTAAGCAAGCCGAGCTTGATGAATCCATCGGGGAAAGAGATATTGATATTTCACTTTCTGGCTGGTATCCACAGCTGGGTTTAACCGGCAATTTCAATCACAACGTCAAATTGCCAACGATGTTCTTCAATGGTGCTAATATCCCTATGGGAACTAAAAATAGTAGTGCATTAACGTTGCAGGCTGACCAACAAATTCTAAACCCGGCGTTAATGCAAGCCAAAAAAGGGGCTGACCTGCTTCGGTTAAGTAACAGACAAAATACCGAAAGTCAGAAAATCGACGCCGTTGTCGATGTCAGCAAAGCTTATTACGACATCTTGACTTCCGAGGAACAAATCAAAATTGTTCAGGAAAACATCGCCCGTCTTCAAAAGCAATACAATGATTCACATGTACGTTATGAAGTTGGTGTGGTGGATAAGACCGATTACAAGCGTGCACAGATCGCCTTGGCAAATGCCAGAGCTGACGAAAAGCGTACCGTAGAGATGCGCAAATATAAATATGACTATCTAAAACAGCTTTTGGCATTAGATAAAAGTCAAAACTTGACCTTATCTTTCAATAACGCTGATATGGAAAGTCAAATCTTATTGGATACAACCTCCGGATTGAATGTGACCAATCGCATTGAATTTCAACAATTACAGACTTCCAAAAAGATTCAAGAGTTAAACACGCAGTATTACAAGTGGACCTATCTGCCAAACATCAGTGCATTCTATAATTACGCATTTAACTACAGAAACAATAGTTTTGGAAAATTATACAATGATAATATTCCAAGTTCAATCGCAGGTTTAAATCTATCACTCCCTATTTTTCAAGGGTTTAAGCGTAAAAATCAAATCAATAAATCCAGACTTCAGGAAGAGCGCATCGATTGGGATATTAAGAACTTAGAAACTTCGGTCAATACGCAATATTCCATGGCACGTGCCACTTATAATGCCAATCTAAGCGACTGGAAAACGGCCCAGGAAAACGTTACACTCTCCAAAGAAGTTTATGAGACAATCAAACTACAATATGACGAGGGGATCAAAACATATCTGGATTTGATGACTGCTGAGACCGATTTAAAAACAACACAACTGAATTATTTGAATGCGCTCTATGCCTTGTTGGCGAGTAAGCTTGATGTACAAAAAGCTATCGGATCAATTCAAACAAATTAATCAATTAAAAAGGAAACTAATACAAATCATGAATAAAAGACAATTATTATTCGCTTTCTTTCTAGGGACAGCTTTAGTATGGACCTCTTGTGGAAATAAAGATGCTAAAAAGCAAGGACCGCCACAGGCGCAAGCCGAGAAAGTCGTTCCAGTTACTTTCGGTGTAGCATCGCATGAGATTGTAACAGGTACAATAAGCTATCCTGCGACAGTTAAACCGCTGAATGAAGCAGATCTATTTGCAGAAGTAAGCGGTTATATCACCAAAATATATGTTTCAGACGGCGCAGCAGTCACTAAAGGACAGGCCCTTTATGAAATTGATGGCACACGCTATAATGCTGCGGTTCAGCAGGCCAAAGCTAGCCTCCAAGTAGCACAGACAGAGTTGGACCGTCAAAAAAGAGATCTAGGGAGATATCAAACATTGGCAGATAAGGATGCGATAGCAAAACAGACTTTTGATAATGCTCAATCAAGCGTTGCTGCTGCTCAAGCACAGGTGGAGTCTGCTCGCGCAGCTCTAGTAACAGCAAATACCAATTTATCGCGATCGACTATTCGGGCTCCCTTTAGTGGAACTGTAGGAATATCACAGGTACGGTTGGGGGCTTTAGTGAGTCCTGGTACTACCCTATTGAACACCTTATCTTCTACCAGCCCAATTGCTATAGAATTTCAGGTAAACGAAAAGGATATTAACAAATTTACCCAATTACAAAGTAGCCGTTCCTCTTCAGATCTTTCTCTTCTGCTACCAAATGGAAGCACTTATGAGGGCAAAGGAACGATCACAACGATTGACCGTGCAGTCGATCCTGCAACTGGAACAATCAAAGTACGTGCGACATTTCCGAACAATGCCAACGAACTGCGTGCAGGAATGAATATCACCATGAATGTATCAACAACCTCTTCCAAAGAAGAAATTGTTGTCCCCTACAAAGCTGTGTTTGAGCAGTTAGGTGTTTTCAATATATATACCGTCAACGACAGCAGTAAAGCGGAGATACATCAAGTAAAACTGGGTATCAAAGCTGGCGACAAAATCGTGATCAAAGAAGGTGTCAAAGACGGCGAGAAAATTATCGTCGATGGCACTATGAATGTCCAAAATGGAGTTAAAGTAGTGGATGCTGCCGTGGCAGCTCAACAGGCTGCGAAAGGAGCTCCTCAGGGAAAATAACACCACTAATTTTTAAAGAGAATCTAAAAAATATAGAATGATTTCAGAAGTATTTATTAAGAGGCCAGTTACCGCAATCGTTATTTCGATTTTGATTTCAATCATCGGGATTATTGCAGTATCTACGTTGCCAATTAGCCAGTATCCTTCTATTGCACCTCCAACTGTAACTGTTACAGCAAATTACACTGGAGCGGATGCACAGACGGTTGAACAAACCGTGACAACTCTTATTGAGAGTCAGATCAATGGTACACCTGGCATGATTTATATGTCGTCTAATAGCACATCCAATGGCCAAGCAACAATTACGGTGACATTTGAAGTAGGTACGGATATTGATATTGCTACCCTAGATGTACAAAACCGTGTGGGAATTGCTGAGCCAGCCCTTCCTGAAGCTGTTAGACGTCTTGGGATTACGACGCGTAAAGCCAATAACGATATCCTCATGTTGGTTGCGCTAACTTCTCCAAAAGGAACGAGAAGCGAAAATTTCTTAGCTAATTACAACAACTTATACGTAAAAGACGCACTCTTACGTGTAAAAGGTGTCGGTGACGTAACCGCCTTTGGCCAGCCATTCTCCATGCGGGTATGGCTCGACGCGAACAAATTAGCCAACTTGAGTATGACTCCTGCCGATATATCGACTGCAATTGCGGAACAAAATTCCCGTATACCTGGCGGTAGTGTTGGCGGACGTCCGCAAGAGTCCTCAACAGTATTTGAGTATCCGATTATTACCGATAGTGACCTTTCCAATCCAGAGGATTTTGAAAACATCATTGTGAAAACCAATAAGGATGGATCTATTGTACTTTTAAAAGATGTTGCGCGTGTAGAATTGGGTCAGTTCAATTATGGTACATCATCTACCGTAAACGGTATGACCTCCTCTGCCATGATGATCAACCAGACGCCTGGTGGTAATGCAGTAGAGTCGGCTGAAGGTATTGTTAATGCTTTGGAAAAATTGAAGAAATCTTTTCCAACCGATGTCGATTATACGATCAGTTATGAAACTGTATCTGTTGTAAATGCCTCAATTTCTTCAGTTATACACACGCTAGTTGAAGCGTTAATCCTAGTTACGGTTGTGGTGTTTTTCTTTCTTCAAAGTTGGAGGGCAACATTAATTCCTGTACTGGCGATTCCAGTGTCCATCATTGGTACCTTCATCTTCTTCCTCATGTTTGGTTTTTCAATCAACAACCTGACAATGCTTGCTTTTGTATTAGCCATCGGTATTGTGGTGGATGATGCCATTGTTGTTGTGGAAGCAGTACAGCATTACATCGACCACTATAAGCTGGATGCAAAAGAAGCGACACGGCGCGCTATGGGTGATATTACCGCTCCGGTTATTGCAATTGCATTGATTTTGGCAGCCGTATTTGTCCCAGTAGGTTTTATACCAGGCATGGTCGGTAAGTTGTACCAACAATTTGCCATCACGATTGCCGTATCCGTCATGTTATCTGCATTTATAGCGCTTTCTTTGACCCCAGCATTATGTTCAATTTTATTAAAGCCCACAGCAGTACATGAGGGCGCAAGAGGATTGAACAAATTTTTCTACAAATTTAATGTATGGTTTGAAAAAGTAACCATTAAATACTCAAATGGTGTAAAACAGGCAATCAAAAAAGCACCCCTGGTGTTAATTATTCTCTTGTGTATTTTTATTGGAACAGGCTGGATGTTTACAACCAAACCCACTGGATTTATTCCTTCTGAGGATGGTGGTGCATTTTTTGCAGGTATTACGTTGCCAGAAGGTTCGTCCTCTGCGCGTACAAATGAAGTGCTAAAAGAAATTGAAGCTGATCTGCATAAGACTTTCCCCGAAATCAAATATGTTACTGCAATCTCCGGTATCAATATCTTGAACCGTGCGTTTAAATCCAATGGAGCGACAGTATTCGTTTCGCTTAAACCTTGGGAAACGCGTACACGCACTGCAAACGATATTGCAGGCATGATTATGGGCAAGTATGCAGGCTATACGAAGGCCAGAGTATTGGCGGTAACGCCACCGGCAATTCCAGGTTTAGGTACATCTGGAGGTTTCTCTATGCAGGTACAGGATTTACAAACTGTCAACATCAAAGACTTTGAAGCAACAGTCGGTAAATTCTTAATGGCCGCCAACCAACGCCCGGAAATTGGAATGGCTTACACATTGTTTAACACCAATTCGCCAAACTACAAATTGGAGGTAAACCGTGAACAGGCAAAACGTATGGGTGTGCCGATCTCAAGTATCTATTCAACAATATCATCCTATTTAGGTAGTAGCTATGTCAATGACTTCACAAAGTATGGCCGTAGTTATCGCGTTGTTACCCAAGCCGATATACCATACCGCATGAATATTGAAGATATCAACAAGTTGTATGTCAACAATATCTCTGGAAACCCTGTACCTATGGGTACCCTGGTTACCTATGAATTGACGACAATGCCTTCAATCATCAATCACTACAATATCTTTAGAAGTATTGAGGTCAACGGTAGTTCCGCCCCGGGTTATTCGTCAGGGGATGCTCTGAAAGCTTTACAGGAAGTAGCTGCACAAACTTTGCCAGAAGGTTTTGACTATCAGTTCTCCGGTCTATCGCTACAAGAAATGCAATCGGGATCCAAGACCATTCAAATTTTTGCACTGTGTATTCTATTTGTGTTCCTACTTTTAGCGGCATTGTACGAAAGCTGGTCTGTACCATTCTCTATTTTATTATCTGTGCCTTTGGGAGTATTTGGAGCAATCCTAACATTGACGCTGATTCCAACCTTGGATAATAATATCTATGCACAAATCGGTTTGGTAACAATTATTGGTCTAGCAGCCAAAAATGCGATCCTGATTGTAGAGTTTGCCAAGGAAAGGGTGGATATTGGAATGAACCTATATGAGGCAACATTAGATGCAGTAAAATTGCGTTTGCGTCCAATTATCATGACATCTTTTGCATTTATTTTGGGGATTATACCCTTGATGCTATCGCATGGTGCTGGTGCTATATCTCGGCAAACAATTGGTTGGACCGTATTTGGCGGTATGACTGCCGCTACGCTCCTTGCGATATTTATCGTTCCGGTCCTGTTCGTTGTGATTACACGTATGGCCTATGGTAAGAAAAAACTAGCGGAATTGGAGGCTAATTTCGATGCGGAAAAAGCTAAAAATTTAAGTGCGCACTAGTTATATATTGCCCCCGGCGTTAAAATCAATGCCGAGCTAAACGCAAAGAAGCCTTTCCTAAAATTCAGGAAAGGCTTCTTTTTTGCTTGTCCAATTATATTTCTTTATTTTTACCATTCACTATTAAAAATATATGTCACCTGAATCACAACGTAAATTTGAATTACTAAACCTTCTCGCCGAGTCCTACGATGCGCTATTGTTTGATGTCGATGGTACTTTGGCAGATAATATGCACGCGCATAAACAAGCATACAAAGCTGCGGCAGAACACTATGGAATTGAATTGGATGTTAATTTGATCGACGAAACTGCTGGATGGCCAACTGTGGCTGTTGCAGAAGAAATCAGCAAACGCTATGAAGTGGATTTCGATTATCAAGAATTTTCCACGCTTAAATCTACTATATTTCGCGATGAGTATGTATTTAAAACCCAACCAGTAGATTATGTTGTTGAACATCTAAAATATCAAAAAGGCAAAAAACATATTGCAGCTGTATCTGGAGGAACGAGATCGACTTTATCGATGACATTGAATACCATTGGTGTATGGGATGATTTGGAAACATTAGTGTGTGCTGGCGATACTCCCGAAGGGAAACCCTCTCCGCAGCCTTTTCTTTTGGCAGCCTCACAATTAAATATTGATCCAAAAAAATGCTTGGTCTACGAAGATGGTATTCCGGGTGTTGAGGGTGCTAAAGCCGCAGGAATGGGTTGGGTTCGCGTAGATGAAATTTAATACAATTAAATGCGATAAAAAAAGCCGCAATAAATTAAACACTTATTGCGGCTTTGATTACCAGGTGGGGTTAAAAACTCGTAATTATTTTCACTCCCCCATTACTGTAGTTCAAATCGGAGGATTTTAGTCCTCCAATCGGGGCTTTATAATAAGGCTCTACAGAAATCGATAGTTTACCAATTTTCTGTTTCCTGCCAACTGAAAAATTAACAAAGCCATTTACACCTTTGTCATCCACATTTTTATCTGTAGATTTTTGTTTATATTCCGTATTATTAGTCTCATAAATCATTGCGCGTTCCTGATCCAATACACCTACATAAGATACGCCCACAGACGTGTAAAAGTTCTTCGTAATTGCATACCTCACATCCACAGGAATGTCCACTGTTAAGATTTTACCAGAAACTCGCTCATTGCTCTTCGCATCTTTTGCATCCGCGGTCCGCGTAATAAATGAATTACTGATAGTTGATTGTGAAATATAATTTGGAGCATCTAAACTAAATGAGTTTGAAGCCATAGCTGGAGTAATAGGTGTATTCCCAGAAACAGCACCATAATGTTGAATAGAGGCTCCGGATCGGAGACTTATTTTGCTCGAAATATTGTAAGCCAGTGCAACGCCACCGCCAAGTGTTATACTCTCCGAAGTTGAAGCTGGAGAAACAAAAGCCCCCATCTCCCACTTTTTCTCCCGACTGGTTTCATTCTGCATAATGCTGGTTCTCGTATTCCCTTGTTGCATAGCGTAGAGCTGTGAAAGCTTTGCCGCATCACGCTGTGTCAAATTACCAGAAGAAACTGCAACCGAATTAGATTGAGCTGCAGCACCTTCCACTTCATCTTCGCCCCAATGAATATTCGCTGAGAACTTATTATTCTTCAATGGGATCGATTGTAGGCTGGCAACCTCCTTCGAAAAAGTTAAATCAGTCGCTCGCATTACCCGTCCAGCATTTAATACCACACGGTTATTGTCGCTATGTTGAACTGAATGGTTTGTCACTCCTGCGTAGGTAAACGGTCTCGTTTGGAATGATTTCTCGCTAACTAAATCTTCATCATGGATAATATCCGATAGCGAGCGTTGAATGGACTCTTTCAAATCCTTATTATTTCCGATCACATCATCACTTGTCTGCTTCTTGATTGTGACCACAGACGGTGCATCCTTAGGCGTATCGATATTTAAGCCCCAGTAGCCAACACCAGCAAATACGAGTAAGGCAGCTGCTGCGCTCCAATACCTCCAATTCGAGGGACTACGTGGTACTGCGTCATACGTCGAGGCAAATTTTTCCCAGGAACCTTCTTTATAAGGAAGTTCATGGTCTTTTAATTGTCCAATGATCTCTTCTATCAATTCCTTTTTCTTATTGTTTTTCATCGTAACAACAATATTTATCTTATTTCTTGAACTACGCCTGTATAATCCAAGTATAATTTCCTAAGTTTTTGCTTCGCTCGCGTCAAATAAGTACGTGACGTACTATCAGGTATATTGAGCATCTGGGCAATTTCATCGTGCGAATAACCCTCAATTTCATAGAGATTAAAAATAGTTTTTTGGATTTCAGGAAGCTGATCCAAAAGCCGCATAATCTCATTGACCTCCAAACGACTGTCCAGCTGAACCGATGGAGTGTGCATATCACCTTCTCCGAGATCTTCAACCGAATAAAGTTGCTTCTTACTCCGTAAAAAATCAATGGAAATATTCGCCGCTATTCGACCTATCCACGCTCGAAAAGATTTTTCCAGATTCTCATCGTCAATATTCCGATTAAAAGACGCTAATTTTCGAAACACCCTAACAAAACTTTCATTCACAAGCTCTTCAGCATCCACATCCTGTTTTACATAACGGATAATAATTGCCATGAGATATCCATAATATTTCTTATAAACGAAGGCCTTTCCGTCCTCACGATCTAGCAAGCAACGTGCTAAGGCATCATCTAAAGACGATAACTTCTTGTTATAAAAATATGATCGAATTATACCCACTTAAACTATTTAATTATCAAGTTTCAAACTTAGACAAATTGCCTTTGATATGCAATGAATTAAATTATCTATGCAACAATTCATCAAATTTCCTCCGGTAACCAAAATCTTTTTTTGAGGAAATAACCGAATTAAAATCATAAAACTTAAAACTAAATAGCCAATTGTCCCCTTGTAATATCACTATTTAACTATTTTTTACTCTTTAACGATACGCTAAGCATTTTCGCTACAGCGATTTCATAAAAAAATCAATAAAAAGAATTGAAAAAAATGGCTATTTTTGCTTGATTTTCACATTTTAAATATTATTCATACCGAATGAGTACTGTATTATCCGAACAGGAACAACTTAGAAGACAAGCGATGCAATCGTTGTTGGATATGGGAATTGACCCATTTCCAGCGAATGAATTTGTCGTTAATGCACATGCTGCTGATATTTTAGAAAATTACGATAGAGATAAATTGAATTATAAGAACATTACCCTAGCTGGCCGGATTATGAGCCGTCGTGTCATGGGAAGTGCTTCATTTTTTGAAATTCAAGATTCTACTGGCCGTATTCAAGCTTATATTAAGCGGGATGACATTTGCCCGGACGAGAATAAGGATCTATACAACGTAGTTTTTAAAAAACTGTTGGATATTGGTGATATCGTCGGAATCAAAGGCTATGTCTTCACAACGCAAACTGAAGCGATTGCAGTGCACGTAGAACAACTTACTGTTTTATCTAAATCGCTACGTCCGCTACCAGTTGTCAAATCTGCTGAAGGAAAGACTTTCGATGCCTTTACAGATCCTGAACAACGCTATAGAATGCGCTATGTTGATTTGATTGTCAATCCAGGTAATAAAGATATATTTATCAAACGTACCAAACTTTTCAATGCAATGCGTCAGTTCTTTAACGATGCAGGTTACATGGAAGTAGAAACACCAGTTTTACAGTCTATTCCTGGTGGAGCAGCAGCACGTCCATTTATTACCCATCACAATGCGTTGGACATTCCATTATATCTTCGCATTGCTAACGAGTTGTATCTAAAAAGATTGATCGTAGGAGGATTTGACGGCGTGTATGAATTTTCTAAAAACTTCCGCAACGAAGGAATGGACCGTACACATAATCCCGAATTCACAGCGATGGAGATTTATGTAGCGTATAAAGACTACAATTGGATGATGGATTTTACCGAACGTCTTTTGGAACACTGTGCGTCAGCCGTAAATGGAACAACTGAGGTTACGTTCGGCTCACATAAAATTGACTTTAAAGCCCCATATAAACGTATCTCGATGACAGATTCTATCAAAGAATTTACTGGATTCGATATCACTGGAAAATCTGAAGATGAAATTCGTATCGCTGCCAAAGGAATGGGTATTGATGTGAATGAAACAATGGGAAAAGGTAAATTAATAGACGAAATTTTTGGTGCGAAGTGTGAAGGCAACTACATCCAACCTACTTTCATCACGGATTATCCTAAAGAAATGTCTCCTTTAACCAAAAAACATCGAGATAATCCCGATTTAACAGAGCGTTTTGAACTTATGGTATGCGGAAAAGAGATTGCCAATGCTTATTCGGAATTAAATGATCCGATTGATCAACGTGAACGTTTTGAAGATCAATTGCGGCTTTCCGAAAAGGGAGATGACGAAGCCATGTTTATTGACCAAGACTTCTTACGTTCACTCGAATATGGCATGCCGCCTACTTCTGGACTTGGTATTGGAATGGATCGTTTGATTATGTTCCTGACCGACAATGCCTCCATTCAAGAAGTTCTTTTCTTTCCGCAAATGCGGCCAGAAAAAGTTGCTCGAGTAGCAGAAACACAAGATTATGAGCAGCAAGGAATTCCTGCGGTATGGGTACCAGCACTGCAAAAAATGGGTTTTACAACGATTGAAGCTTTAAAAGAAGCAAATCCAAATAAGGTCTTTAATGACCTTGGTGGTATGCGTAAAAAGCTTAAACTAGATATCAATATGCCGACAAAAGACGAGGTATTTGCTTGGTTCAATTGAATTGATCCAATCTAAACAAAAAAGCTGTCTCAATGAATTTTGAGACAGCTTTTTTTATTTTGTAAAAACGGATAAAGAATTACCCCCTGTGATCGTGAACCGCAAAATCTTTAATTGATATAGCACCCGTTTTTATTAATGACACAATGCTACCAACACGCTACCAGCTCTGCCAATAGCAGGGTAATTACAGGGGGTTAACAGGGGTATAACAGGGGGTTAACAGGGTAAATCCCTGTGATCCCCCTGCTATACCCCTACAAAAATAGTGTCGACTCCCTCTTAAAGTAAGAGTTGGTATTGAGACATCAATAAGATGATTTGAGCGGATATGGCCAAAAATAGAGATAAAGCTTTTGAAAACAGTGGCTATGACCTGATTACTGCCGAAAAAATAGCTCGGCCAATTGTCTACATTTATTATATTTACATAGCATAAACTAAATCAGCTTTTAGTATGAAGAATATTCTCGCGCTTGACGGTGGTGGTATACGAGGCATCATTCCCGCAATGGTACTTGTAGCTCTAGAAGAGAAATTACAAAAGCAGACGATGGATACAAATGCACGTATCGCCTCGTATTTTGACTTCATAGCAGGTACAAGTAGCGGTGGAATTCTGACCAGTATTCTTCTCTATCCGGAAGAAGGAAATCCCGCCCAACCAAAATTCTCTGCGCGAGACGCGTTAAATTTATTTGTCAATCATGGTACTGAAATTTTCAATGCTTCCAAATGGCGGCATTTTTTAGGCGGTTTTGGATTGGTCAGTGAACTATATTCACCCATTCCTTTATCAAACGTACTGGAAAAATATTTTCAAAATGCGAGGTTGAGCCATTTAATCAAGCCTTGTATTATCACAGCATATAATATCGAATTACGAAAAAATCATTTTTTCAGACAACAGAAAGCAATTACACATGGTGAAGCGAGAGATTTCTACCTCAAGGATGTCTGTAGAGCGACTTCTGCTGCACCCACATTTTTCCCTGTCGCTGAGATCTACTCCCTTTCAAAAACCAGATACCCCTTGATTGACGGTGGCGTCTTTGCCCAAAATCCTTCCATATGCGCTTTACTCGAAGTCCTAAAGGCATTTAATAGCACGCAGATAAATGATATGTTTATGGTATCTCTGGGAACAGGTGTCTCAAAAACCGCCTATAACTATGAGCATTTTAAGAAAAATCTTGCCATTCAAATCGGTCCAGCATTAGTGGATATTATGACAAGTGCGTCATCTGAAAGCACTGAATTTTTTATAAGGCAATTATTTCGAAGTAACGGCAAGCAGCAAAATTATCTTCGCATAGAACCTGCTAATCTTTCTAGCATCGATGCATCACTGGATGCGGCCTCGACTAATAATATACAGAAATTGATCTCCTTATCGGATAAAATAATTAGTGAAAATGAAGATACGCTAGATTATATTGTTGCTCATTTAATTAAAGAAAAGAATCAAAATGAGAAGAAAAATCCATGGAGCAGGTTGATGAATAAATTCTAAAAGATTACTTTTACGCATATTTTAAATCGATATGGCATTAAACTACGTTTGGGTTGCATTTTTTTTAATCACATTTGCCGTAGCCCTTGTAAAACTCATCTTTTTTGGGGATACTGAAATTTTCCAGCAAATTGTAAACTCAATCTTTGATAGTGCGAAAACAGGTGCCGAAATTTCCTTGGGACTGATCGGCATGATGAGTTTTGCCCTTGGCATCATGAAAATTGGTGAAAAAGGTGGAATGATTAATATCTTCGCGAAAATCGTAGGCCCTTTTTTTCATAAATTATTTCCTGAAATACCAAAAAATCACCCTGCGCTTGGTTCTATTCTTATGAATTTCTCGGCCAATGCGCTTGGTTTAGATAATGCTGCAACGCCTTTGGGACTTAAAGCGATGAAAGAACTACAGGAATTAAATCCAAACAAAGAAACTGCATCCAATGCCCAAATCATGTTTATTGTGCTCAATGCATCAAGTTTGACACTCTTGCCGATTTCTATCATGGCGTATCGAAAAGAAGCGGGAGCACCAGATCCTTCAGATGTATTCTTACCGATTTTAATAGCTACATTCTTCTCCACTCTGGTTGCATTGATACTTGTGGCTATTTATCAAAAAATCAATCTGTTGAATCGCGTAGTTTTGGGCTATTTGGGTGCGATGTGTCTGTTTATCGGAGGCCTGCTTTATTACTTTTCTGGACTACAACAATCGGAGATCGAAATATTCAGCAAAGTATTTGGAAATGTTATCTTATTTAGCTTATTTACTTCTTTTATAGGGTTAGCTCTTTTCCGTAAGGTAAATGTCTATGACTCTTTTATTGAAGGAGCCAAAGAAGGCTTTGAGGTTTCCGTGAAAATAATACCTTATTTGGTTGCCATGCTTGTTGGAATTGCCGTCTTTAGAGCGTCTGGGACGATGGATTATATGGTAGCGGGAATTGCTAAAGGCATTGCCTTATGCGGTTTGGATACGTCCTTTGTGGACGCCTTACCTGTTGCTTTTATGAAACCTTTGAGTGGCTCTGGCGCACGTGGACTGATGGTTGATTTGATGAATGCAAAAGGTCCAATGGATTTCGCGGCTCGGGTTGCGTGTGTTATTCAAGGATCAACGGAGACTACTTTTTATGTCCTTGCAGTATATTTTGGAGCGGTAGGAATTAAACGCACTAGACATGCGCTTCCATGCGCTCTACTAGCTGAATTAGCCGGAGTGATCGCTGCAATCATTATATCCTATATATTTTTTAAATAGCTAGCAAAATAGGATCAGAACGGTTCTTTTCCATATATAAGCCAATCGCTCAACACATAATTACATACTGATGAAGAAAACAATTGCATTGATAGCCCATGACGGCAAGAAACCAGAAATGGTTGCATTTGTCAAAGATCACCAAGATTTATTAGAACGCGCCGATATCATCGCCACAGGAACTACGGGTTCATATGTCAGACAAACTGGCCTCCCTGTAGAATTGAAACTAAGTGGCCCAATGGGTGGCGATGCACAGATTGCGGCATTAGCGGCTGAAGGAAAAGTTGATGGAATCATTTTCTTTCGCGATCCACTAGGAAAACACGCACATGAGCCGGATATTCAGATGCTTATGCGTGTATGTGATCTTTATAATGTGCCATTGGCAACAAATCCGGCAACAGGAAGCCTGATTATTGAAGGCCTATTGGAAGATGTTGAAGCTTAATTTCAAATTGTATGGATAATGAAGTAATCGTTTCAATAGGGAAAATTCCCTATACAACTACAGTACACTATGGAAAGCATCAGCTAACAGTGGATGAACCAAAAGA
Organism: Sphingobacterium sp. UBA1498; assembly: GCF_002325125.1. Taxonomy (NCBI): domain Bacteria; kingdom Pseudomonadati; phylum Bacteroidota; class Sphingobacteriia; order Sphingobacteriales; family Sphingobacteriaceae; genus Sphingobacterium; species Sphingobacterium sp. UBA1498. The sequence continues at coordinate 233,874 of NZ_DCRG01000026.1, read as the reverse complement.
TTTAGGTGGTGAAGATGAGGGCATCAATCCCATTCCCTTACTACTATCCTCCTTAGGGAGCTGCAAGGCTATTACCGTAAAAATGTATGCTGACAGGAAGGACTGGCCGCTAGAAGAAGTATTGGTTCGTCTAACTCATGAAGTACAAATGAGTGAGCAACAACAAACGACCTATATTCAATGCTATATTAGTTTTAAAGGAGATTTAGACGAAGTCCAAAAGCAGCGGCTATTTAAAATTGCTGAGAAGTGCCCCGTCCATAAAATATTATCAAATCCTATTATAATAACGTCAAATCATTTATAGCGTTTCTTGGGATAACGAATAACAGTATTTATATTTGCCCGCGCAAAAACGACCTTTAAAATCGTTAAAATCGAATAGGAAAGGTTACTTATGCTGAAATAAAGATATTTGTATTAAAAATAAAGCAAACGATGCAATTGGATCCACAAATAGCAATAGACTCGCCTTTTCGATCGATCAAACGTGAAGACTGGAAAAATTTAAACGGGAAAGTCTTGCACAACTTCAGTGTCGAAGACTTGGAAACCCTCCATGCACTGAATGAACCCCTGACAAATCAGGAGATAGAAGAAGTCTATGTCCCTTTGAGTCATTTCCTTGAAATTCATATTGATCGTTTCCAAAGTCTTCATCAGCGAACAAATCGTTTCTTCGGCAAGGAAGAAAGCAAACTTCCGTACATCATTGGTATTGCCGGATCTGTTGCCGTGGGGAAAAGTACTACAGCAAGGGTTTTGCAGCGCGTACTCAGTCTGCTTCCTTCAAAGCCAAAGGTAGACCTGGTGACCACAGACGGCTTTCTTTATCCAAATAAGCAACTCATTGAACTCGGGATTCTAAACCGGAAAGGTTTTCCGGAAAGTTATGATGCCAAAAGATTGATCCATTTCCTTTCTGCCGTGAAGTCCGGTTCTCCAAGGATAGCAGTCCCTGTCTACAGTCACCTGATCTATGATGTGTTACCAGACGAAGAGCAACAAATCATCGAACAGCCCGATATCTTAATTGTAGAAGGGATTAATGTGTTACAAGTCAATTCGCAGCGGCCGAGAAAAGGCCATAGCGTCTTCGTTTCCGATTTCTTCGATTACTCGATTTACGTGCACGCCAGTGAAAAAAACTTGATAGAATGGTACACCAATCGATTTGAATCGCTTCGTGAAACTGCGTTCCAAAATCCAGCGTCATTTTTCCACAAGTATGCAAATATGACCACTGAAGAAAGCCAGTCTATGGCCGTAAGTATCTGGAATGAAATCAATAAGCCTAACTTAATTAAGAATATTCTGCCAACAAGATATCGCGCAGATCTGATTCTGGAAAAAGGGGGCCATCACTTCGTTAAAAATATCAAAGTCAGAAAAATTTAACCTTTGCCGCGCTGAAATTGCAAAATTTCATTCAAAATTCTGCTCTGCACCTGCTGATGTATCTTGTTGCTGGAAGAAATTGCACTAACTTCAACTTTGTACTTGATGTAATCTTTAGTGAGATCGGCAACCTTAATAATAAAACCTTGGGAGTGGTCCAAATTCGGATTCTGCTGAAATAATGGCGTTAAATAGCCTTCCAATTCTTCTACAGCAACAGCAATATCGATCGGTAATTCAAACTTAACAACAATTTTATTTGATTTTTGAGATGTTTTATTGACCAGCGTTGCAGTAAAAACTAAATTATTTGGAATCATTACTGCGTCGTCATCTTCATCTCGTACAACCAGATTGGCCAATGTGATATCGACAATCTTTCCTTGGTACTCACCAATTTTTATCCGGTCTCCCACCGAAAATTGATCGGAAAACATGATGATCAAACCAGAAATCATATTGGTGATATACTCTCTAAATATAACAGCGATCGCCATAGCAACGATTGTCATGCTGGTAATAAAATCTTTGGGATTTATACCAACGGCAATCATTAGGCTGACGATAATGAAAAACACATTACCAACAGTAGCGACGCGTGTAATTCCAAGTACAAAATTACCACGGACAATCTGTTGTTCATTTCTACTGTTGTATAATTTTACAAGTATAAAATGCCCAATTGAGATCAAAACACTTGCGGTTAAAAATGTATTTAATCCGTATGCGATATTTCGAATAATCTCCCGTTGCTTATAGAAGCTTTCAAATTGAACAAATGATGCCGTCAATGCAACTAGCAGTATCGTCCGTATAAAAAAAGAAATTGAAATTGACTTGCTCATTTTTACCCTAAATTTAAAACGGTTTTAATCTTTCAAAATTTGACGTTTGAACACCTTCCACACAAGATTATCTTTGTAAAAAGGGAATAAAACCGGCCTGCTAAGCTAAACAATTTTACTTTACGCAAAAAGCATTATCAGGAAATACCTATCTTTGCGTAAAGACATTACTTACGATTAAATGAAGGAATCCAACGTGCATACTGAACTACATGTAACCGGAATGCACTGCGCAAATTGTGCTATTTCAATTCACAAATACCTGGAAAAAAACGGAGCTAAAGACATCTATGTTGATTTTGCCGCTGATGAAGTCAAATTTTCCGATATCCCCCAGGAACAAATACCAATGCTGGTCGAAGGGATTGAGTCTTTAGGATACAAAGTAATCGATGATCAGGATGATAAGCCTAGCTTTTGGCACTCAATTGAATTTAAGTTCTTCTGCTGTTTGATCTTTACTGTACCACTATGGGGCCATATGTTTACGGCGTATCCTTTACTCCATGATCCATATATCCAGCTCTGCTTGTGTATACCTGTATATTTTATTGGCTTTTCCCATTTCGGGATCAGTGCGTTACGATCCATTTGGAATAAAATGCCGAATATGGATGTGCTTATATTAGTCGGATCTACCGCGGCATTTATCTATAGTCTGATTGGCACATGCTACAATCTTGGTCACGATTATCAATTTTACGAAACCTGCGCGACGATCATTACTTTGGTTTTTTTAGGAAACGTATTGGAAAAACGGGCTATAACGAAAACCACGTCCGCAATCAAAGATCTGATTAAATATCAGAACGTGGATGCAATTAAGATCGATGGGGATCAGGAAATAACCATATTGGCCAAAGAAATTAAATCTGGCGATATTCTAAAAGTGAACACAGGAAATCAGATCCCGGTCGACGGCGATATTTTGGAAGGACAAGGCTGGGTAGACGAGTCGATGTTAACAGGAGAAAGTATGCCCGTTGAAAAACTGAAGTATGATGCTGTGATTGGCGGTACATTGCTGACCGAGGGTAATATCAGAATTGTCGCAACCAAAGTGGGATCTAAAAGTGTGCTCTATCAAATCATCCAGTTGATCAAAGATGCTCAAAGTAAAAAACCTCCTATTCAAAAATTCGGCGATAAGGTAGCCGCCTATTTTGTACCGATCGTTGTCAGTATCTCATTCTTCACTTTTTTTATCACGTATTTTATCGCACAATTACCACTGCAACAATCTTTGATGAATGCAATAGCCACCCTGGTGGTATCGTGCCCCTGTGCAATGGGACTAGCAACTCCTACAGCTGTTATGGTCGGCTTGGGTAGAGCTGCAAAAAAAGGTATACTAATCAGAGGTGGAAGCACTATTGAGGAAATGTCCGAACTCAAACAAATGGTATTTGACAAAACTGGCACCCTAACAACTGGCGATTTTAATATCAAGGCAATTCAAACATTCGGAATTGAACAATCTCAGGTCGAATCGATCATAGCACAGTTGGAAAGTTATTCTAGCCATCCTATAGCGAAGTCGATCCGAAAACAGCTGAAGGAAATTAAATCCTTCCGTATTATCTTTAAGGAAGTCAATGAGATACGAGGAAAGGGAATATTTGCCACAGATACCAATGGGAATAGTTATTCCATTTGCAATGCCAAACTTGGATCAAAGGATTATTCAAACCGTTATGACCTTACATTAACCATTAACGAAGTGGTTATAGCGGGTATTGTACTTGAAGATCAACTAAAACCTTACGCAAAAGAACTGATCCAATATCTCAAAGATAAGGGTATACGCCCTATTCTGTTGAGCGGCGATCGTCAAAGTAAATGTGAGCGCACAGCGCAGAAGCTTGGTATTGCCGACGTATATTGGGATAAATCACCGGAGGATAAATTAGAGATCTTGTATAAGCTTAAAAAGAAAGGCCCAACGGCAATGGTTGGGGACGGTATCAATGATGCGCCCGCACTTACTGCGGCGGATGCGGGCATTTCGCTTGGGGATTCAACTCATGTTGCGATTCAGTCTGCCAAAGTTATCCTACTGAATAGTGATCTCCGGTCCATTGAAAAGCTACTCAAGATCGGTCATCACACCTTACTGGCAATCAAACAAAATCTTTTTTGGGCTTTTGCTTACAATATTGTCGCCATTCCCCTCGCTGCCCTTGGTTTTCTTGGTCCTATGGTGGCGGCCTTAAGCATGGCATTTTCGAACTTAATTGTGATCGGTAATTCAATCCGGCTCCGCTTTAAAAAATTGAAATAAAATTGATAGCGCATCAGTACCATGACAATCCATAGTTGATTGTCTTTTTTATATATATTAGCGCTTCAATCTTTCGCTTTTGAGGTTAAATTTTTGTAACTTCGCATGCGTAGCAAGCCAGTTTATTGGGCTTGCTTACTAGTTTTATTGAAACCAAATTCATATGGCTGAAGAAACAGAAAACGACAACAATCTTGTTCCGGCAAACGACCGGATTATCCCAATTAACATCGAGGATCAGATGAAGTCTGCTTACATTGACTATTCCATGTCTGTCATTGTATCAAGAGCGCTTCCTGATGCACGTGATGGCATGAAACCAGTACACAGACGTGTTCTTTATGGAATGCTGGACTTAGGGGTTACCAGTGGCAAGCCTTATAAAAAGTCTGCCCGTATCGTTGGTGACGTATTAGGTAAGTATCACCCGCATGGTGATTCATCCGTTTATGACACCATGGTTCGTATGGCTCAAGATTGGAGTTTACGCTATCCGTTGGTAGACGGCCAAGGTAACTACGGTTCTATTGACGGTGATCCTCCTGCGGCCATGCGTTATACCGAAGCAAGATTAAAGAAAATTGCTGAAGAAATGCTATCCGATATCAACAAAGATACTGTTGATTTTCAAAATAACTTTGATGACTCTTTACAAGAGCCGACCGTACTCCCTACTCGTATTCCCAATCTTCTTGTCAATGGGGCATCTGGTATTGCAGTCGGTATGGCTACGAATATGGCGCCGCATAACCTTACCGAGGTTATTGATGGTACGGTAGCGTTCATTGAGAACCGCGATATCGAGATAGCCGAACTGATGCAACATATCAAAGGCCCTGACTTCCCTACGGGTGCACTTATCTATGGTTATGCAGGTGTTCAAGATGCCTGTAATACAGGACGCGGCCGGATTGTCATGCGGGCGAAAGCAGAGATAGAAGCAACTAAATCTGGGCGGGAACAGATTATCGTAACCGAAATTCCCTATCAAGTGAACAAGGCCAACATGATCGAGCGTACGGCCGAATTAGTGAACGAAAAGAAATTAGAAGGTATATCAGCCATCCGGGATGAATCTGATCGGACAGGTATGCGCATTGTATACGATATCAAACGTGATGCAAACGCGAACGTTGTTTTAAACAACCTGTTTAAATACACTGCTCTACAAACCTCTTTCTCAGTTAATAACATCGCTTTAGTTAAAGGAAGACCTGTCCTCATGAATCTGAAAGATATGATTCATGAATTTGTGGAACATAGGCATGATGTCATCGTCAGACGTACACGCTATGAATTGGCTGAAGCGGAAAAACGCGCGCATATCTTAGAGGGATATTTGATTGCGTTGGATCATTTAGACGAGGTAATCAAATTAATCCGTAACTCCGAAACACCTGAAGATGCTCGTGTTGGATTAATGGAGAAATTTGGCCTTTCTGATCTTCAGGCCCGTGCAATTCTTGATATGACTTTACGTCGTCTTACTGGACTGGAACGGGATAAGATCAAAGAAGAATATGCTGAATTGATGAAAACAATCGACTATTTAAAATCAATTTTAGAAGACGAAGATCTTCGGATGAAGATTATCAAAGATGAGTTGATTGAGATCAAAGAAAAATATGGAGACGAACGTAGATCACAGATTGTACACTCTGCTGAAGATATGCGTATGGAAGATTTTATCGATGATGAAGAAATCGTGATTACAATCTCTCACAATAGTTACGTCAAACGTACTCCACTATCCGAATACAAGCGTCAGGGCCGCGGCGGTCGTGGATCTATCGGTACGAATACACGTGAGGAAGATTTTACGGAGCACATCATTACAGCATCTGCACATAATTATATGCTCCTATTCACCGAAGCTGGGCGTTGTTTCTGGTTGAGAGCTTTTGAAATTCCGGAGGGAAGCCGCACCTCGAGAGGTCGTGCACTGCAAAATATTATCAACGTTCCAAAAGAGGAGAAAATAAAGGCGTTTATTTTAGTGAAGAATTTGAAAGACCAAGATTATCTGGAAAACAATTTCATCATTATGTGTACTAAGAAAGGTACCATCAAAAAGACATCGTTAGAAGCTTATTCCCGTCCAAGAGCGAATGGTATAAACGCAATTAACATCAATGAAGGAGACCAGTTGATTGAAGCTTGTTTAACTACTGGAAGTAGCGAAATCGTTATGGCGCTTCGTTCTGGTCGAGCCATTCGTTTTAACGAGTCTACCGTCCGACCAATGGGAAGAACTGCGACTGGAGTACGTGGTATCACATTATCAACTGAAAGTGATGAAGTGATTGGCATGATTAGTGTGAATGATTCTGAAACAACTGTATTAGTGGTTTCAGAAAAAGGATATGGAAAACGTACAGACATCGAAGATTATCGGGTGACCAATCGTGGTGGTAAAGGTGTAAAAACCATCAATGTCACTGATAAAACAGGCGAGCTCGTTGCCATAAAAGGCGTAACAGACGCTGAAGATTTGATGATTATCAATAAATCTGGCATCGTTATCCGTATCGCAGTTGAAGGATTAAGGGTGATGGGTCGAGCCACGCAGGGTGTAAGGCTCATTAATTTAAAAGATAACGATGAGATCGCCTCTATTACTAAAGTCGATCGTGAAGAAGAACTAGAAGAGTCTGGCTTGACTGAAGAGTTAACCGATAACGACGATTCAACTTCGGAAGAGAACAAGGAATCAAACTCCGAAGAAAGCACGGAATCAAACGAAGAATAATTGACTAATGAAAAACTTACTGATATCATTTTTAATATCTGCAAGTAGTTTAACTGTTGTTGCCCAATCCAATTTGAAAGAGGGCAGCAACAGTTTTGCTTTATATACCAAAACCGGCGAGTTCAAAAATCTTGAAAACGCACGGAAATTTGCAGACGCGGCTTTTCAGTCAAGGAAAGATTCTGCTTCTGTTAACAATAATCTCTTAAGAGCACTGGTGTATAGTTCCTTGGCTGTTGCAGACTCAACAAGGAAGCAGCAATATAAGATGGATCCTATTGATATATCCATCAAATCACTTAAGCTTCTGGATCAAAAAAAAGCACGCCGAAATTTTCCTGCTGAAATGGACTATATTCGTCAAAATCTCGCTGGGGCCATCTCCTATCAAGCGGGCATTTCTTTAAGGGATGGTAAATTTGATAAAGCTTATAAAGCATATCTTCGAATAGATTCTCTTGGATTCAAAAATAATGATCTTAAATATAATCTCGCCGTACTCTCGGGTAAGAATAAAGATTATATGAACTCGATCAAGTATTATAATGAACTTATTAAGAGTGAACAACCTAAGCCCAATTACTTTCTTGAATTGGCACATATTTATTCTCTTGGAGGTACTAAACAGGATGTTTTAAACGTTCTTGAAAAAGGACATGTTGCATTTCCTGAAAATAAACAGATACTTTTTAGGTTGATTGATGTCTACTCGGCTAATCATTCTTATGATGCAATACTCAATGTTATCGCTGACGCTATCCGTTTGGAGCCAGAAAATGTGGAATTGAACTATATCGCCGGCTATTCCTACGAAAATGCCAATGATATCAAAAAGGCGAAGGAATATTATAATAACGTATTGCGATTGGATCCGAATAATTACGAGTCTAATCTTGCCTTGGGGCTGATCAATCTGGAAACTTTATTAAAGGAACCTACGAATCAGGATATACAGGAATTAACTATTGAATACCTGTTGAAAGCAAATGAAATAAAACCTTATGATGTTAATGCGCTCAAAGCCTTGGCTAAATATTATACGCTCATTGACGATGCATCGCAATTAGACAGGGTGAATTTATTATTGAATCAATTAACAGTTAAATAGATATGAATTTAAAATCTCTATTATTATTAGCCGCAATGGGTACTGTATGTACCTCAGTTTCCTTTGCGCAAACCGGTAATATAAAAAAGGCGAAAACTGGCCTGGCAAAATTTCAGGAATTGAAAGATGCTGGCACGGTACAGTTGGGTTTGCCCAACCTGAAAACTGCAAAGGAAGCTATTGATGCTGCTGTAATCAACGAAAAAACTAAAGATAACGCCGAGGCATGGACAGTATATGCGTTAGTAAATGCTAATCTATCGACAATTGATAAATCTTCTGAATTGGCAAAATTGGCTGAAGATGGAATTGCTAAAGCAAAACAACTGGATACAGATGGTGCCAATAAAGCGAATATTTCGGTTGCAGAACAAATCTTAGGGCAATATAACTTCAATTTAGGTGCAGAAGAATATCAAGCTCAAAAATATGCTGATTCGTATAGCTCTTTTACAAAAGCATTGACCTATCTTCCTGGCGATACGTTAGTGACCTATTACAGTGGGGTTGCGGCATTATCTAACAAAGATTATAAAAATGCAATTGAACGCTACAAAGAATTGATTCCAAGAAAAGATTTCTCTTCGCATAAAACAATTATGGTAGACTTACCTAAGTTGTATCTATCGATGCAGGATACAACATCTGCACTGGAATATGCAAAAAAAGCAGCTGAAGCTTATCCTGACGACAACGCAGCAATGACTCAGAATATTGAGCTGAATTTAATTACAGGTCATGAAAAGGAAACAATTGATGCTATTACAGCGCAGTTAGCGAAAGATCCTAACAATAAAAGCTTAAATTATTACCTAGGTATCGCTCAATCTTCTGCAAAGAATGATGAGGCGGCAGTTGCAGCATATAAGAAAGCATTGGAAATCGATCCAAACTTTTTTGAGGCAAATACGAATTTGGCCATCACACTGATGAACAAAACGCGTGAAAAATTAAATGTTGTTAATAATAATAGAAAGTTAACACAGGCACAGTATGATGCTGAATTAAATAAGATTAAAACCGAATTAAAGCCAGTGCTTCCTTATTTAGAAAAAGCAGTTTCTTTGCAGCCTAAAAATGTAGATGCATTAATCAATTTGAAGAACTATTATATTTTTATGCAGGATGAGGCTAAAACTGCCGAAATCAATGCTAAAATCAAAGAAGTAGAATAAAAATGAACTTCATAAAAAAAGNNCTTTTTTTATGAAGTTCATTTGCGCTAAGCTAAAATGGCAATTAACTCAATCTGAAATAATAAAGTACATTGCCCTCCTTTTCCAGGAACCAACTCCTCTTTTCTGTAAGCCAAATTTGGTGGAAGGCACACCTCCCAAATAGACCCGACAGGCATCTTTGAAATTGCTTCTTGCCATCCCACGATCAGTTCATTGATGTAGAACGTTTCTGGCCGCTTCCGCTTATAGGAACTATCGAATACAGTTCCGTCTAAGAGTTCACCCTTGTAATGACATATAACCTTTGCGGACTTTTTTGGTATCTGCCCGCCTCCTTTTGTCAATACCCTATAGTGCAAGCCCGAAGCGCATACAACGACACCATCTTGATGTGCATGCATTTCCAAAAATATCTTTCCCGCCTCACTATTTCTTTCTGCCAGTTCCGTGGAATTTACCTTGTTTTTCTTTTTCTGAACCAAAATTTGATTGATTAAAATTCAATATTATTACCTATTCTTTATCCGACCAAAATAACATCTTTTTGTTCTTTTTACGAAGAAAGAATACGTTTTTGTTCATTGTAGAAAATCGGTTACAACAACTCTGCATTTAACGTTTTTTCAAACGTAAATGCCCTACTTACGGGGCAGTTCTCTTTAGCCTTCTGCGCTATTGTCTGAAAATTAGATTCGTCTATTGAAGGAACTTTCGCTTTCAACTCCAGTTCAGACCGTACAATGGAGCCATTTTCCATCACAATTGTTGATACAGTTGTCAACTCATCAGGAACAAAACCTTCTTCAGAAAGATAGGCGCTCAATTGCATGGTAAAACATCCTGCATGCGCTGCAGCCAATAACTCTTCAGGATTTGTTCCAACACCATTTTCAAACCGCGTTGAATATGAATACTGGGTGTGATCTAATACTGTACTATCGGTAGTCAGGCTACCTTTTCCTTCTTTAAGATTGCCATTCCATTGGGCTGTTGCTTTTCTTTTCATGTTTTCTACGATAACTATTTAAACTAATTTTATAACATAAATTTCCCTGTCGGCTGTTCTAGCACTTCAGGTACTTTTATAGAACAAATGGCTGTTCAAAAAGTTGTATTCCATTTCACAAATTCGTGTCGCACTCCCAGCAATTGATACGTTAACTATCTTATTAAAAACTAAACTCATGAATAAACTATCCTTTCTTTTTATCGTTGTATCTATGCTCTTCTCATGCAGAACTCGTCAACTTGAGCAGCAGGTTTTAATACAAGACTGCCCCGAAGAAAAAATAGTAAACAAAATCCCTGGCCCCCCAGTAAAGGGCGAGGTCGAAAAAATTTATTACATCTACCAGGGTAAAAGAGTTTCCCCAAAACAATTTGATCAACAATGGCTCGAAAAGAATTGTGATATTAAAGAGACAGTTGTTTATTGATTTAATTTCAAAAAATAAGCTTAAAGACGTATTTTTGCCTAAAATTTTTAAGATGACAGTTTCTCTTCGGGAGGTCAATCAAAAGATTTTAGGCTATGTTTCTTTAACCTTCCTCGGTTATTTCACTATCGGCCTATCACTTGCTACCCTACCCATTTTTATTCACCAGACTTTGGGATTTAATACAATTGTCGCCGGATTGGTCATTAGCATTCAATACATTGCTACTTTTTTACTTCGCGGTTATGCCGGAAAAATAGTTGACACAAAGGGCCCAAAAGTTTCTGTTTTGCGCAGTATGCTATTTTTTGCCATGTCTGGTGTCCTGCTTCTACTTGTTTTCCTATTTAAATCACAGCCCTTTATCAGTTTAGGACTTTTGGTAATCACCAGATTACTGACTGGAATTGCTGAGGGTATGGTCGGTGCCAGCCCCATAAATTGGGCTCTTATGGAACTTGGCGATGAGCATGCAGCTAAAGCGATCTCGTTCAACGGCATAGCGAGCTATGGCGCATTGGCTATTGGCGCTCCCTTAGGTGTCCTCATGGTAAATCATATCAGTTACGAAGCTTTAGGTGTGCTAACAATTGTTGTTGGTATACTAGGCTATGTATACTGCCGCTCAAAAACGCCTTACCGGGTTGTTCGAAAAAGGACTGAAAAGGTCAGCTTCAAACGGGTATTACTTTTAGTAGCTCCGTTTGGAATCTGTCTTGCTTTGGGTGGACTTGGCTTCGGAAGCATTTCGACTTTCATGACACTCTATTATGAGCATTTTGACTGGCAAAACGGAGCGTCCTGTTTAACGGTATTTGGAATTTTCTTCATCTTGACCAGACTTGTATTCAATAAGGTTATTGATCAATATGGTGGTTTAAAAGTTGCACTGCTGAGTCTTTTTGTTGAATCATTAGGATTATTACTGATTGCTACAGTTATTAACCCTATTTGGACCTTATTGGGGGCAGCATTGACCGGTCTTGGTTTTTCACTAGTCTTTCCTGCGCTTGGTGTTGAAGCGATTAAAAGAGTCGACCAAAGCCAACAGGGCTCGGCTTTAGCAGCCTATGGTCTATTTATTGATATTTCTTTGGGAATCACGGGGCCTCTGATCGGTTTTGTGGCAAACAATATGGGGATGGGCGCTATCTATCCCTTTAGTTCAATTATGGTTGCTATTGGTTTTGCGGTGGTTGGAAACCTTATTTATACGAAAAGAAAAGCACTTGCTTAGCGACAGCATGAGTTCATAAAAGCGATTTACAGAAGATATATTTCATAAAAGAGCGGCTGAATTTTCACCTATCAGCCGCTCTTTTTTTATGCTAATTCGTGTATTTTAGCTTTCAATGCTCGGCACTCCAACAACTTCATTTGTATCTGCGTTGTAATCGATACCGTCGAAATTGAATCCGAACAAATTGAAAAACTCATTGCGATAGCCTTCAATATCTGAAATTTCTGCTAAATTTTCAGTGGTTGCTTTTTCCCATAATGCTGCAACTTCTGCCTGAACATCCGGACGCATCTCCAAATCGTCAACACGGATACGGCCTTTTTCATCGAGGGAAACTTTTCCGTCAGCAGTATATAGTCGCTCAGCGAATAAACGTTGCATTTGCTCAATTGTGCCTTCGTGGATACCTTTTTCTTTCATCACTTTATACAAAAGAGAAATATACAAAGGAACAACGGGAATAGCCGAACTTGATTGCGTGACCAAGGCCTTGTTAACCGATACATAAGAAACACCATGAATATCGCTCAAAATAGCATTTATTGCAGGCACTGTTCCTTCTAAATCGTCTTTGGCACGACCAATAGTACCATTACGGTAAATTGGATAAGTAAGTTCAGGTCCTATATAAGAGTAGGCGACGGTTTTCGCGCCCTCAGCCAATACGCCAGCAGCTTTAAGATCTTCAATCCAGAATTTCCAGTCCTCTCCTCCCATTACTGCTACTGTATTAGCAATATCTTCTTGATTTTCGACAGGCTGAATGGTAATATCTGAAATTACACCTGTGTGAAAATCTACAGTCTTATTGGTAAAAGGCTCTTGTATTGGTTTCAAAACAGAAGCATGTGCGACACCAGTCTTGGGGTGAGTACGGCGTGGTGAAGCCAAACTGTAAACCACTAAATCAACCTGTCCAAAATCTTTTTTAATAAGTTCGATAGTTTGCTTTTTCACTTCATCAGAAAAAGCATCCCCATTAATGCTTTTGGCATATAATCCCGCATCATGCGCCTCTTTCTCAAAAGCTGCAGAATTGTACCATCCGGCAGTACCAGGTTTGCCTTCGGCTGCAGGTTTTTCGAAAAACACACCGATTGTAGCAGCTCCAGAACCAAATGCTGCCGAAATCCGAGATGCAATACCAAATCCAGTTGAAGCTCCGATTACCAACACTTTTTTTGGTCCATTCGCGATTTCACCTTTGGATTTTACGTATTCAATTTGATTTTTAATGTTTTGCGCAGCCCCTTGTGGATGCGAGGTTAAACAAATAAAACCTCTAGTTCTTGGTTGTATAATCATCTTGATTAATTTTCTTACTACTTGTTTTATTGATTAGGCAAAATAAGGAATTTTAAATGAGAAAATCGTGATAAAAATCAATTACTTTTTGTTTCATTTTCAATTAAAGAGGCATTTGCTTACTTTCACAAATTGAAGTATACATCCTATTCACTTTAATTATGCTTTTCCAATTTACACTAAAAAAGAATAAAAATAATGCTATCCTTCTAGGGACTTTAGCGGCGCTTTTCTTTGCCAGTACTTTTGTTCTCAATCGCATTATGGCCGTCTCCGGCGGAAGTTGGCAATGGACGGCCTCTTTACGTTTTATTTGGATGTTACCCATATTATTCGTTATCGTCGCTATCCGGGGAAATCTCCGTAGTTTATTGAAAGAAATAGGATCAAATGTAGTACAATGGCTGCTGTGGAGTACGATTGGTTTCGGTTTGTTCTATGCAACGCTAACCTTTGGAGCCAATTACGGCCCCTCTTGGCTCGTGGCGAGTACCTTCGAGTTTACCATCATTGCCGGTATGTTCATTGGTCCTTTAATCGAGAAGAGGGGGTATCGAAAAGGAATATCAAAAGCTTCCCTCCTGTTTTCTATTATTATTTTTATCGGCATCCTTCTCATGCAAATTGCGGAGGCTCAATCCACTTCGCTAAATACCATGCTGTTGGGGACAATTCCAGTATTGGTTGGTGCCATCGCCTACCCTTTAGGCAACCGTAAAATGATGAAAATATCAGGGAATAGACTAGATGCTTTTCAGCGCACGTTAGGCATGACAATCTGTAGTATGCCTTTTTGGATCGTGCTTAGTCTATTTGGCTATTCAGAAAATGGATTACCAACAGATAGTCAGCTTTTGCAAACCTTCCTAGTTGCGCTATGTTCGGGCGTGATAGCGACACTTTTATTTTTTACAGCGACCGATCTTGTGCATCACGACCATAAGGCACTTGCTGCCGTAGAAGCCACCCAGGCGATGGAAGTTATTTTTACTTTAATTGGTGAAATCCTTATTTTACATGCTGCACTTCCAAATGGCTATTCCTCCATTGGGATTGTCATGGTGGTGATGGGAATGATCTTACATAGCCGATCGGCCTGACCATAATCTTTATCTTCCGCCACCCTGCAATGTCTTACTTATTTTACTCAGATTCAAACTATTGGCCATGGCAGAAAAAATAGCGTGATATGTGCCTTTACGCGCATAAAGATCCTCGTGTTTGCCCTTTTCGGCGACGCGACCTTTTTCCATTACAACAATCGCGTTGGAATCAATGATCTGAGAGATACTATGAGAAACAATGATTACTGTACGATCCTTTTTTATGGCATCCAGACTATTCTTAATCTGCTCGGTAGCGATAGCATCTAAATTCGCCGTTGGCTCGTCCAAAAAGATAATCGGCGGATTTTTTAGGAACAGCCGTGCGATGGCTATCCGTTGCTGTTGACCACCGGATAAAGATTGCGCATCTGAATCATAACCTTTTGGAAGCTCCATGATCTGTTGATGAATATAGGCTTTCTTAGCGGCTTCCATAATCTCATCTTTTGAACTCCCAATTTTTCCATATTCAATATTCTCCAAAATCGTTCCCTTAAAAATGTGATTTTTTTGCAACACCATTCCAATTTGTTGACGAAGAAATGCGGTATCATATTTCGCCAAATCCACTCCATCCAAAAAAATTTGGCCTTCAGCAGGTTCGTAAAATTTATCCAATAAATTGATGATCGTACTCTTCCCGGCTCCACTTAGACCGACCAAAGCTGTAATTTCATTCGGTCTGATATCGAAACTTACATCTTTCAAAGCGACAGTACCGTTTGGGTACTCAAAAAATACATTCCTAAGTTCCAAATGCCCTCTGATCTGCTCAGGTCTATATTCACCTCTAGATTCGATCTGCTCATCGGACTCTAGGATTTCAAAAAAAGACTCCGAATAGATCAATGCATCATTGACCTCGTCATAAATGCGATGAAGCTGACGTATTGGCGCAGAAACGTTGTTAAACAACATAATATGAAACATGATTGCCCCAATAGTGATCTGCCCCGAAAGCACTAGATAGGATGTTAAAACAATAATAATAACAACGGCAATCTGTTCGACGAAATTCTTAATGCTATCATATAGAAAACTAGTTTTCCGAGTTGCCATTTGATTTTCAGTCATCACGTATTGGATCGTCTCATGCCGCTTGGCCTCTTCCGGTTCCCGAACGAATGATTTGATCACTAATATGGAATCGATCAAACTAATAATTCGATTATTTTTGGATTCACGATATTTCCGCATTTGCCGTCTAAATCCGGTCAGTTTTGATGCTTGGGTTTGCCCAATGTACAGGTATAAGGGAATGACAGCAACCCCAACCAAACCTACATATACGTTCGCGTAAAACATACAGATAAGTGCAATAATCGCATTTGCAAATAACGGTAAAATATCAATAAAAAAATTCTGTACTAACCGCGTTAATGAACTGATCCCAGCGTCTATGCGAGTGGCCAATTTGCCGCTTTCGTTGTCTGAGGACGTGTAAAAGGCTAATTTATACGTCAAGATACGATTGACAATAGATTGAGAAAAATCCCTTGCGATATAGATACGAAGTTTCTCACCATAAAATTTCTGGCCAAACTGAACGATCGCGTAGATGATCTCTTTAACCAGCAAAATGATACTGATTATTCCAACGATATACATACCCTTAGACAAAGGCTCTTTGGCGACCATCAAATCGTTAATTCGATCGACTGTATAGCGCAAGATAAAAGCATTGATCTGTGCGGCAAAAGATCCCACGACAGTCAAAAGTAAGGTGTAAAAGATCAATCGCCTGTAAGGTTTGGCAAATGGAACAATTTTTTTAAGCAATTGGGAAATAGTCATCGAACTTTGATTTATTACGAAGAAAACAAATGATCTTTGGGCATTGTTTAAACCTAAACATAAAAACCTTTTTAGGGCTTCAAAAGATAGTATATACCAAGAAAAAAGAAGCTGTATTAAAAGTCTGTCTCATCAACTTGACAACAAATAATTTTTGAAGTTTTATGCAGCTTACATAAAAAAAGACCAAATTCTAACTGATTTTGGTCTCCTTTTTTTGGAATTAATACGTTAAAGCTGTCGCCCGAATCCAATTCTGATTTCTACTGGTAATTTTCGTTTATTCTACAGCCTTTCTCTATAAAACTTATAAGCGATATCTTAACCAAAGATCCGATTTAAAACTTTAGCCAGGCGTAAGCCACCTTTCAACATACATTGTTCCATCACATCTTTATTTTGATAAACATACGAATAGGATAAATTGGCATTATTTGCTACATCAGCATATATTTTTTCCGCTAATTGATTGGATTCATAGAGCCAATTTGAAAGTTCTCCAGCCGCCAATTGTAGGTTTCGCTCTTTACTATTCACATCGAGCACTGTTGCGTACTCCGTATAGCTATATTTTTCGTTATCCACTAAATCACTGTCCCATACACGGTGGATATTTGATTTTTTTCCGAACCAGCTTACTTCAATCTTATTTCCCCCTTGGTCTTCAGCACGGCTTACATGCATGGGTTGATGCGCATCCCCTAAGATATGGATCAAAAAATAAAGATTTTGCTTCTGCTGTTCCATAGCGATAGTCTTATCAGCGAAAGACTGTTCGATGCGGATAGCGGTCTTATACAAATTTTCATCGGCAGAATTTTCAAGCCCCAACTGGAACTCTGCCCAAGGTAAATTGGAATTTAAATTGATAAAATGTGAATTGCCTAATTTTTTAAATTCGGGATTAGGATCCGACTTAATGAAGTCACCCCAATTTGCCCAATAAGCAAGCTTTTGCTTACCAATAATTTTTCCGATATTCTTTTTCGCTTTTTTAGTCAAATGACGTTCTGCAATTTCAGCGACCACACGATGTCCGATCGTTCCCCATGCAAATACCGATGAAAGCTGAAAGCACAAAGTCA
Source organism: Sphingobacterium sp. UBA1498 (assembly GCF_002325125.1). Taxonomy (NCBI): domain Bacteria; kingdom Pseudomonadati; phylum Bacteroidota; class Sphingobacteriia; order Sphingobacteriales; family Sphingobacteriaceae; genus Sphingobacterium; species Sphingobacterium sp. UBA1498. Next base: position 216,349 of record NZ_DCRG01000026.1, on the reverse strand, counting down.
ACACGAGCAAACCCTTAATTATTTTTCTCATTGAATAGTTGTTTTAAATGATGCTGTTTTTCCCCTCAAATCAACTTCCAGCGCAATTTAGCCGGTTTTTAAACTGTTGATTTGAATGGGTATCAACCCCATCTTTGTATAGTTAAATTAAATTTATTTAAATAAGTCGAACGCATATTTTGCGGACGACCAAAATTCATCCAGCGCAATCATTCGGGGCTTAAAAAACGAAATAAGTTCGGCCCAATCCGCTTCTCTAAAAACACTATGCCCTTGCATAGTGGTATAAATCTGACAAATTGGCTTTCCATATTCATCTCTTCCATCCATCTCCCAAATCCACTCTTCTCCGAGCAGATCATGCAGTAAAGCTCTAAACTGAAGAAACTGCTCAGCCATCAATGCCCTGATACCAGCATCCGGCTGCGACCACTGTATCGCGATTTTCGCTTCATTTTTATCTGCATCCATTTTAAAATACAAATGCTTAACACCTGTTTTGTAGTTAATCCAATTTGCTTTTTCTCCATCCGCAGATAAATGTAATGCCATAAATTGACCAAACTTCGTCCAGAACGAATGTTTTAATTGTTTTATCTCTTCCCTTGAATACACCAATACAATTTTTAAGTCAACAAAATTAATAAAATAGCCCGGCTTCTCTAAACCTTATTGGTATTAAAATTGTTGTTTTACTAACAAATAATTTCGAAAAAAATGAATATGGATAAGAAAAAATCACTCTTGCTTTTGGCCACGGTAGCACTAGGAACAGCCGCATACAATGCCCTTAAACCGGTCATTTCGCGGCCCGATGTTGTCGATCCATTCGATTTGGATAAATATCTTGGAAAGTGGTATGAAATAGCCCGGCTCGACTTTCGTTGGGAAACTGGCTTAAGTCAGGTTTCCGCCGAATATAGTAAGAATAAAAATGGTACGATCCGCGTAAATAACCAGGGATATTCCGAAGAGAAAGAACGATGGAAACAATCTATTGGAAAAGCCAAATTTGTCAACAGCCCGAATGAAGGAGCACTTAAGGTATCGTTCTTTGGCCCATTTTACAGTGGCTATAACATTGTCAAAATAACACCGGATTACAAGTATGCCCTGATCTTCGGCGATAATCTCGATTATATGTGGATTTTAGGCAGAGATACCGATATTCCAGATAAAATTAGAAATGAGTTTCTAACCTATGCTCTTCAATGTGGCTATAAGACAGGTGATCTTGTATGGACAAAACATTAATTAAAAAATCGGAGCGAGCAACTGGTAATTTAACGTTGCGTCCTGTGCAATCACGTCTGCAATTTCTTCAAGGTCTTTGTGACTTATTACATTTCTGATTCCTGCATTGTAAAGGTTAGCCAAAAACAACGCTGCTTCATGCTTTTCACTTATTGTCAGAATAGAACTCCCAACGTAGAAATTTAACGCTGATACCGCATAGTCACCAAAAAGATTGAATCCGAAATCTCCGTTTGTCTGTATGCAATAACGCATCATTTTTTCAAAATCAGAACGCAATGTTGCTTTGGTCTCCGTGTTCATACATTCACTTTTAGAAAATTTTTGCTTGATATACTTAATCTGAGCCGCTATGTAACCTTGGCAAAGGTGCAAAAAATATCCCAAACAATACAGCTGCTAAGTAGAAGATTGTTTGGGATAACATATAAACAGTTTACTTTATCTAAATTACAAAGCTTCGGCGTGCTGCGTCACATCCAAACCAAGCTCTTCGTCCGTTTCTTCGACACGAAGTGGGGCAATAAGGTCAGTAATTTTTAATAAAACCAATGAGCCGACGAAAGCAAAAAAGGACACGGCAAATAATGCGATCATATGGACAAAGAATAATTTGGTTTCACCAAAAAACAGCCCGTTGTCTACCACCACAGGGTTGATGTTATGATGTGCAAATACACCTGTAAGCACCATACCCACCATACCACCTACTCCGTGACAAGGGAATACATCCAATGTATCATCAATACTTGTTTTACTTCTTAGATAAACGACAAGGTTGCTGACCAACGCGCCAACCAGGCCAATTATCATTGCGTGTGGGATACTGACAAAGCCGGCTGCAGGAGTGATCGCTACCAGTCCAACCACAGCACCGATACATGCACCCATTGCTGAAGGTTTCTTTCCGCGGATAATATCAACAAATATCCACGCCATAGCTGCCATAGCCGAGGCTGTAGTTGTTGTCGCAAAAGCATAAGCTGCTAAGGAATTTGCGCCTCCGGCAGAACCCGCATTAAATCCAAACCAGCCGAACCACAATAAAGCAGTACCCAATATCACATAGCTGATACGTGCAGGATTATGAACTTGTATTTTGCGCCCTTTTAAGTAGATCGCGGCCGCTAATGCCGCCCAGCCTGCCGACATATGCACAACAGTACCGCCAGCGAAATCAAGAACGCCAAATTTGGCTAAAATTCCTTCAGGGTGCCAAGTTGCGTGTGCCAATGGCATATAGATAAAAATGCTAAATAGAATAATAAATAGCATAAATGAATTGAAGCGAATACGTTCTGCAAAAGCACCAGTGATTAGCGCTGGCGTGATAATCGCAAATTTCAGCTGGAACATAGCGAATAAAACCAAAGGTATGGTTGGTAGCGCTCCCCATGCAACATTTCCCAATGTACCTTTCATCATAAAAAATGTACGTGGATCGCCCACAATGCCACCGATATCGTCACCGAAAGCTAAGCTAAAACCAACGATGACCCAAAGAATTGTCATCAGGCACATGCAGATAAAACTTTGCATCATGGTTGATATCACATTCTTTTTGCTAACCATACCACCATAAAAAAATGCAAGTCCTGGTGTCATAATCAACACCAATGCAGAAGAAGTTAACAACCAGGCTGTATCCCCTGTATCAAATTCTGCCTTATTTAAATCAGACAAGTCAATTGAAGGAAATACAAGTCCTAATACTCCTAAAAGAACTAGAACAATAAGTGGAATAATTTTTTTCATGTGTTTAAACTGATTAGTGTTTATTAATACTTTAATAAAATTGTTGAAAAAATACAAAAACAAAACAAAAACCTATAATCATTTAGATTTTTATCAAATATAAAGTCTTTTTATTAAAAAAATACCATGATAATTTATTTTTTGTGATTTTTTTTACATAATTTCACAATAACAAACACAAAAACCATTATTAATCTATAAAAATCAATTTATAACCATAAAAAAAAGAGAAATTATAAAAACAACTCGGCAAAAACACCAAACAAATCAAACTTAAACCTCCAAAAACATGAAAAAACTTCTTACAACAGCAATTTTATCTGTATTTCTTATAAATACAGCGATATCACAAGAAGAAAACAAAGAAAAGGGAATCGAAATATCCGGATCCGTTGACACCTATTGGAAATATGACTTCCAAAACAAACCAAATATTAATACCTATTTTACAGAAGACAACAATTCCGTTTCGATCGGAATGGTGGATTTAGCTGTTAAAAAGAAGTTTAAAAAAGCTTCATTTGTAGGCGAGTTATCTTTTGGACCTCGCGGTCAATATCGCTCTATCATGAATGGGGACGGTCAAGCTGGCGATGATAAAAATAGCTTTCACATACAAAATCTCTATGTAGGCTACGACCTCACTGATAAACTTAATCTCACTGCAGGTTTTATGGGAACATTTGTAGGCTTTGAAGTGATATCTCCCACATACAATTTTCATTATTCGACATCTTATCTCTTTGGTGCAGGACCTTTTCAAGATGCGGGACTGAAAGCAACGTATAGTTTCTCCGACAAGGTGGCGCTAATGGTCGGAATATTTAACGACTGGAACGTCTACCAAGATATGAACGGTGTGTCGCACGTAGGCTCCCAGCTAGCTTATACACCCAATGATAAAAGTAGCTTTTATCTTAACTTTCTCACCGGATCCTCAGCAGGTGGAAAAGCAAATTATAGTTCAGGAACATTGGTTGACCTGGTTGCTAACTATGATTTCACACCCAAATTTTTCCTTGGTTTAAATGCAACCAATTATAAAAAGAGAGATGGTGGCGGATATTCGGGCGTTGCTCTCTATCCAAGAGTTCACTTTTCGGAAAATTTTGGATTAGGATTACGTGAAGAATTTTTCCAAACACATAAGGAAGAGGAAAATGGTATCCCAAGTGCTAATATTCTAGCGACAACATTAACAGCAGAATATAGTTATCACGGCTTCAAATTTATCCCGGAGATTAGAATTGACAAAGGAAGTACAGAGAGATTCATCAAAAATGATTTAAGTCCAACGAAATCTGCAGGACAATTTCTATTAGCCTGCGTCTATAGTTTCTAGAAGGAATATTCATCAACAAATAAAAGAGCGGAATTCAGCTGGAACTCCGCTCTTTTATTTTAGCCAGACTGCTATCCCAAAATATGGATATTTAAAGATTACATCATTCTTTTAAATCTACAGCTTTCCAGACAGCCAACGGGGAACAACAAACTCTGCTGCCAGGTGCGCTAGCTTAAAACTGCGCCAATTGTCCTGTTTGATCCAAACCACCTCTACCAGCTCTTCATAAGCTTCAAAAGACTGAGTCGCCTTCAATTTAATCACGTAAATATTACCTTCTACCAATGTATTTACCTCATTTACGGCATGTGCAGTATGGCTACCTAAAAATTCTAAATCGTTTTCACGTACATCGAACCGTAGCTCTTCGCGAAGCTCACGAATCAATGTTTCCTCTTGATTCTCTTCAGGCGCTGCCTTACCTCCGGGTAACTGGAAATAAGCGGAACCCTTTTTCCGAACCATCAACAAATCACCATTGGGATGGAGGATCGCCGCAGAACAAATAACAATTTTATCCATATCGTGTATTTCAACTTACAAAACTAGCGTTTTTATTGCTCATGAAAAACATGTATCTCTTCAACCTGACTTTCATTAAGTCAGCATTTGAACAGATTCAGGTCGATTATCACCCAAAAACGACAATGTCATTCGTTCACATTACGTTCTTAAAACACCTATGGTTGACATTCTTCCCATAAAGTGTTCTTATTCACCCACAATAAAATTGCAAATCATCAACAATTTATCTAAGTTTAAACCATAAAGCAATAGTTTATAAATCTATATATGAGTCCAAGATTAACATGTCTAGTACTAAGTCTAATTTTCCTTTTGGCTGGATGCCAACAGGATAAAAAGGATATAGCAAAGACGCAGCCGCCCAACAGGCAACAAAAAAAAGTGGCGCCTGAAAAGTTGAATAAAAAACCAGAGCTAATCACAGACGAAGATATAATTATCAAAAAAGAGCTACAGTATAAAAAATATACCCTGGAAGATACCTATCCTTACAAAGATACTACACGAACTTTCCAATGGAGCAAAATTAAAGAGCGCTTAGCATTTGTTACGAATTTTCAACAAACTCCTTCGCTATACGCTGTACTTCAAAACTATCAAAATGAGAAAGGTGAAGCACCAACAATTGCGGGTTACAAGCGGGATACTTATAAAAGGGTGTCCGACAGCTTCAATGTGGAGCGTTATCAGGCCGCACCGCTCTGTGATCTTAACACCAATCAAGCGGTGCGTTACGGGCGCGATGGGTGGCTCGTCCGTGTTCAGGGCTCCGACAGCCTAGACAGGATTCCGGTCGAAGGTATTTCATTTGAAGGGAAATACAGTGTACCAAAGCGCTATCTTAAAATCATTCGCGATTCGATAGAATTTAAATTCGTTACAGTCGTAGACATTAAAAACCAAAATATCTGTACATTGGAAAAAGCTGGAAATGAATGGCTCGTCAGAAGCATGAATCCAGCAACCAGTGGACGACATAAACCTCCCCATGCCCAAGAAACGCCTACTGGTCTCTTTGTTGTCCAAGAACATAAATCAAAGATGTTTTATTACGAGGATGGAACCAAAATTTATGGTGGATTTGCGCCTTATGCCACGCGGTTTACTGCTGGGGCATATATACACGGTATTCCAGTCAATAACCCAAATGGCAATATCATCGAATATAGCGAAAGTCTTGGAACTATTCCAAAATCACATATGTGCGTCAGAAATGCGTCATCTCATGCTCAATTTGTCTATAAACGGTCAAAAGACTTTTCGTCGCTCGTCATAGTTATCGATTAACAATATTTAACATTCTGTAAATCAAATATGTATTAATTTTAATTATTACTTTTGTAAACATCTATACAGAAAAGGAGTAGAATGGGAAATACGTTTATGTTTCTTTTGATGGCATTGAATACAGCACTTTCATCACAAGAAGAATTAAAAACAACACAGCAAGAAACCAGCGAGCATCGTATAAATGTGGAGCGTCAACGCACAGAAGTTGATTCCTTATACGATGAAATGAACCTAGCGCAAGTGTTACAATACGAAGCGTTTCGTCAAGCAATGGAAGGCAGGAAAGCTCTTCCTATCCACAACAAAGATATTATGACGGTCATCGATTTCTCGCTGGCATCCACTGAAAAGAGGCTAGTAGTATTAGACCTTGCGCAGAAAAAGGTACTGTTTAATACGTTAGTTTCGCATGGCAAGAATAGCGGCGAGAATTACGCGGTAAATTTTTCGAATCAACAGGAATCACTCAAAAGTTCCTTAGGTTTCTTTACGACTGAAAATACTTACAATGGTGAGAATGGTTATTCATTGGTGCTAAATGGTCTTGAGAAAGGCATAAATGATAATGCCAAAGCAAGATATGTCGTAATGCATGGTGCAGATTATTGTAGCAATGGAACAATAGCGAGTTTAGGTAGACTTGGAAAAAGTTATGGCTGCCCTGCCGTACCGAGAGAATTTGCAGCCCCTATCATTAATACCATCAAAGATGGCACATTATTGTTTATCTACGCAGATAACGCTGAATATTTAAGCAAAACCCACTTGATCCATCAACCGAATATTCTGATGGCCCAGTTTCATAAAAGACAGTCTATGTTTAACAGTGAAGGCTAATAAAAAAACCTGATGAATCATCATCAGGTTTTTTTTATTCAAAGCCGTTATGCCGGTTGACAAAATCTTTTAAGACTTATGCCTTTTCCTAAATTTCAACATCCAATTGTAAATTGCATCGTCGTGAAATAATCGCTCTACACTCCCATGCGTACCTCCTTTTATTACATTCAAACTCACATTAGCATCTGGATCCTCTTTTTTTATAGCCCGCATAATCTTTTTAGATTCCGAAATTGGCACTGCCCGATCGGCTGTACCATGGTGCAACCAAATAGGGACCTGAGTCAAATTGGACGCATACTGACTGGATCCACCACCACATATGGCCACCGCTGCCGCTACCCTTTCCGGATATTTTCCAGCCACATCCATTGTACCGTAGGCGCCCATACTCATGCCACACACATAAATACGGTCCGGGTCAGCATTATAATGTCCGATGACATAATCCACAATTTCCATTACTTTATCTGCATCCCAGCCGCCCTTTGACTGTGGCGCAACAATAATCCCTGGAACTTCCTGGCCTTTATTGATAGCATACAGTACACCATAGCGCTTTACACGATCCAAATTTGTCCCGGAAAGACTCCTCCCATGCAAAAATACAAAAACAGGTTGCTTCTCAGTGGTGGAAGAATCTAGCCCGGAATTTTTCAATAAAAAGGGATACGCCGTTTCTCCTCTAATCGCCTGTACTTCCTGCGCATTTACACGCATCAGTAGCATAAAGAAAACACATAGGTATAAATAAACTTTTCGCATACGTTATGTATATAAATTTTAGCTTAATCTGGAACATTAAAAATACAATTAAATGATTTTTGACAGCCGTATTTAACAAGTTTTAACATTTTAAGCAGGCTGTATTTTACCAAGCTACCACTACGAAGCTAAATCTATAGTAAGGAATGAGCAGTAATTTATACGATTCCATCCAATTATAATTGCATTTCAGATCAAATTTATCTTAGTTTGTAACTGTTGACGCAAATCGAAGCTCTCACATGAAAATATTACATACCGCCGATTGGCACCTTGGAAAAAGACTGGAAAGTTTCTCTCGAATAGACGAACAGACCCTGGTAATGGATGAGATCGTTCAGATTGCCGATCAGGAAAATGTCGACCTAGTTGTGATCGCCGGAGATCTATTCGATGCTTTTAACCCGGGAGTCGAAGCAATTGAGCTGTTCTATAGAACAATCAAACGTCTTAGCAAGGATGGTATGCGTCCTGTAATTGCTATTGCTGGCAATCACGATTCACCACATTTGGTTGATGCACCCGATCCGTTGGCAAGAGCATCCGGTATCATCTTAATCGGCCATCCGCGCGCCGTCGTCTCTCCTTTTGCTACGGAAGGCTTCGCTGTCGTACATGCAGACAAAGGCATTATCGTCTTAAAATTACCTCACTATGAGCATCCGATTCGAATCCTTCATACCGCTTACGCGAATGAGATCCGCTTAAAACAATACTTAGGTGAAGATAAAGAAAGTAAGCTGAATGAGGTTTTGTCTTCCGAATGGAAAAAAATTGCCGATACCTATTGCGATGAAAAAGGCATTAACATCCTCATTGCCCATCTTTATATGAATAAGTTAGGTCGTCCACTTTTGGAAGAGCCGGATGGTGAAAAGCCGGTCAAAATAGGAAATGCAGACTTGATCTATTCACAAGCTATTCCGGAACAAGTCCAATATACCGCATTAGGACATCTACACGGTTATCAAAATATAGGTTCTCTAGAGAAACCAGTCATCTACGCATCATCTCCCCTATGCTATAGCTTTTCAGAAGCTGGACAAACCAAATTTGTAGCACTAGTCGATGTATCGCCCGATACACAGGCCGCCGTAACCCCAATCCCACTCACACAAGGTAAGCCATTATTTAGAAAAACATTTGAGGATATTGAAAGTTGCATTTCCTGGCTAGAAGAAAATCCAGACGCCTTGGTAGAATTGACATTTAAATCCGACACCTTTTTGAAAGCGGAAGATCGCAAGCGTATCTATCAGGCACATTCAGGAATAATCTATTTGATCCCAGTGGTTAAAGAACGGGATAGCGAATTTATAGACACCAAAGAAATCAATCTTAAGCAAGACATATCTGTATTGTTTCAAGAATATTTCAAATCCAAAAATGCCAACCAGGCGCCCAACGACGATCTCATTGATCTATTTCGCGAAATTTTAAATTCTTAATTGCATGATTCCATTAAAGCTAACACTAGAGGGCATCTATTCCTATCAGGATCGCCAGACGATCGATTTTACCGCACTTTCCGAAGCTGGACTTTTTGGTATTTTCGGCGCAGTGGGCTCTGGTAAATCGTCTATATTAGAAGCTATTACTTATGCGTTATATGGGGAAACAGAACGTTTGAATGCACGCGACAAACGTGGATATAACATGATGAATCTCAAGTCAAATAAGTCATATATTGAACTTGATTTTGTCAATTTTGAAGAACGCACATTTAAAGTTACTCGCGAATTTAAACGCAACTCCAAAAACTTCGATGACGTAAAATCGCCAACTGTCGTGCTCTATGAGAAATTAAATGAAACATGGGTTCCATTAGAAAGCAGTAATACACAACAAATAATAGGACTACGCTATGAGAACTTCAAAAGAACAATCATCATTCCACAAGGACAATTCAAGGAATTTATAGAACTTGGCGCCAGGGAACGCACAGATATGATGAAAGAGATTTTTCAATTGCATCGGTTTGACCTACAGGATAAAGTTTCTACGTTATATAAGAAAAATCAATCCGAATTAGATCACTTGAACGGTCAATTATCGGGATTTGAGGAGATCACTTCAGATCTTGTAACAGCCACCAGCGAAAAGTTACAGGCTGAACTTCAATCTTTCGCATCCATAGAATCTTCGCATAAATTACAGCATGAAAAATTCATGCAGCTCCAAAAACTTAAAGCGGATTTCATTGAATTGAACCGGACGAAATTACGTTACGAAGAATTACTTGAACAGAAAGGACAAAAAGAGAATTTAAGGCTACAATTAAATCAGTTTGAGGAGGCCCAGACCAAATTTTTACACAGTCTCAAGTCCAAAGAAAAATTAGATCTTGAAAAGGGATCAACGCAAAGAAAATTGGCGAACGAAGAAGTAAAAAAAACAGAAATACAACAGCTTCTACAGGAGCATCAATCTCGTTTAAATATATTAAAACCAAGGTATGAACTACTACCGCAACGTCGTATTCAGGAATTAGATCTTGAATTGATACAGCAATTGATTACCTTTTCCAATGAAATTAAAGGCTTGCAAGATCGCGCAGAGAAAGGGCGTCATTTTGTCGAAGAAGCGAAAAAACAACAAGTACATTATAAAGCAAAAATCCTGGGAACTGAAAGTGAAATTTCGAATTTAAAGCGTGCTAAACCTTCGCCGCATGAATTGATGGAATTAGGCCAATGGTATACTAGACAACAGGGGATAAAACAACAAGAAAACGATCTTAATAAGCAATTGGTCGATTTAGAAAACAATGCCAGCGAAATTAGACGAGAATTACAAAATTTCAGCGGCAACCTAGAAGAATTTCAATCAACCCATGCCCATGTTGTTCAGGAATTGGAACAAAAGCTCAATAAACTACAGGATGAAAGGGCGCATCTGCTTTTACAGCAGCGGCTAACACAATATGCTAAAAATTTGAAAGAAGGGTCGCCTTGCCCCCTATGTGGTGCAATTGAACATCCCATGGTCAACCATGGGCAGGATATTTCGCTTGAAATCCTTGCTCATGAAAAATTAATGACCGACACGAATGAACTCCTAAAACTAAAACAGGATCAAAAATTCCAAGTGGACAAACTTCTTCTTCGTTTGCAATCCTTGACAGATCAAAAACACGAACTGAATACGAAAATTCAATTGCATAAGTCCATAAAAATGGCGCATTTCAATGAATTTGTATGGACAGGCTACAGCAGCACAGATGAATCTATCTATGCTTCCAAAAAACAGGAGCTTTCCAAAATTGAAACCCTAATCCAGGCCCTCGAAAATAAGCTTGCAGATGATCAGACTGCTTTAGCTTCTGTAGAGGATAATCTGGAGAAATACAACAAGGCCCTGGGGCAATTTGAACGCGACGAAGTAAGCAAGCAAGCACAGATCAATCAAAATATTGGAAATTTAAAACTGCTCAGCTGGTTCGATTACCAATCGAAAGACGCCCAAACTGTCGAAGAAGAATACAACACGATCAAAAACTCAAATATTACGGTAGAAAAAGAGTTTGTTGCGATAAACGATAAGTTAAGCGAGTTAAACAGTCAATTCGCAGGGCAAAATAGCGTGGTGAATGCCATCTCGGAACGACTTCAAACAATTAAAAGTGAAATTCTGGAAGTTGACGGCACGTTGCAGCAGCATCTTTTAGCCTCGCCGTTTAACGCTATCGAGGAGGTTAAGCAGATACTTGCCCAAAATTTACCCGTACAGCAGATCCGACTTGAGCTGGAGCAGTTTCAAATTGATTTTGAAACTGTAAAGGCGCAGATTGCTCAACTGGAACACAAGCTTGCTGGTCAAGTGTATGAAGAAACAATCTTTATTGAACAAGAAAAGGCGCTGGAGGAAAGCGCTCGACAATTGAAAGAAAGTACTGAAAATGTGGCCAAGCTGAGACAGGAACTCAACCAATTGATGATTTCTTACGCTAAAAAAGAGACGCTTCTGCAGCAACAAATGAAGCTAAACGTCCGTAATGAAAATTTGAAACAGCTTTTCAATCTATTTAAAGGTGCCGGTTTTGTACAGTATGTTTCTTCAATTTATCTACGTCAATTGTGCGACCACGCCAATATTCGTTTTCACCGTATGACACGAAATCAACTTAGTCTACAGATCAACGAAAACAATGAGTTTGAGATTATAGATTATTTGAATGAAGGGAAGAGCCGTAGTGTAAAAACCTTATCCGGCGGCCAGGCTTTTCAAGTATCGCTAAGCTTGGCGCTCGCGCTCGCGGAAAGCGTACAGTCGAGTACGAGAGCGAGCAAAAACTTTTTCTTTATTGATGAAGGTTTTGGGACACAAGACACCGCTTCAGTCAATATTGTTTTTGAAACCCTGTTAGAGCTACGCCGCGAAAATCGTATTGTAGGGATCATTTCCCATGTTGAGGAGCTTAAAGAACGAATTCCGATATCCCTTTCCATAGAAAAAGATGAAGAGCGCGGTAGTCAAATTTTTATTAATTAAGATCAAAAGTTATTTTGTATATTAGTTATTGCGGTCATATCCGTTACAGAAAGGCCGCAATAACTAATATACAAAGATTATGGGCTTATTTTCAAACAGCAAAAAAGGAAAAGGGTCTCATCCTTTTTTTCATAAGGGAAGCAAGACGAACAGCAATAATTTCCAATCTGGAAGCGGTTCCGATTCCCCGCACATTCCGCAGTCCATGCTATTTATCAAGCACTATGATATCCTGACTATCTTAAGAGAGATTCTTATGCCGCACAACCAAAACTAAGATTTGAAAAAAAGAAGTTTAATTTAACATTGTAAAACTTTTCTAAAGAAATATTGTCATACGATAAAATAGGTCAAAGACAGTATATTTGTCAACTATATGAAATATAAACAAATCAACAATAACTCCATTAATCAAATTATGCTTATCCTTATCATCCTAGCGATATGCATATTAATCTTTACGAGCTTATTTTATTATTTACCCGGTTTTTTAGGAGCGATAACGCTGTACATTCTATTTAGAAAAATCAACTATAAGCTTACCGAAGAAAAAAGATGGAATAAGTCGGCGGCAAGTATTCTCTTAATCTTACTGACAATTGTTTTTTTGGTTGGCCCGCTTTATCTGCTAATCAACTACATGGTACCCCAGGTTACAGAAGTCATTAGCAACAAAGACGAACTGATGCAGAAATTCGATTCTGTAAAGAGCTATTTAAAATCCAGTCCCTACTTCAGTAATATTGACCTTTCAGATTCTGCATTAATGCAAACACTCCAGCGAGCAGCTAAATTTATCCCCAACATCCTTAATTCCGTCGCAGAGGTTGGAGTCAACTTACTGGTCGCATTATTTGTACTTTATTTTATGCTTGTAAGCAGCAAGAAGCTGGAAGAAACTATTTATCACGCCATTCCGTTTACCAAAGCTAGTAAGGCTGAGTTATGGAAAGAATTCGATATGATGGTCAAATCCAACGCTATTGGTATTCCAATTTTAGCCATGTGTCAAGGTATTGTTGCCGGGCTTGGCTATTGGTTTTTTGGGTTGGAAAGCCCTATTTTCTTAGGAATATTAACGGCTGTCTCCACGATAATACCGATTTTGGGAACAATGGTGGTCTATTTACCAGCTGCACTATTTCTACTCGCCAATGGGCAATCCGGAAGTGCTATAGGTCTTGCTTTGTATGGAATCATTATTATAGGAAGTATAGATAATGTTCTCCGCTTTACCATTTTAAAAAAGCTGGGTGATGTACACCCCCTAATTACGGTATTTGGTGTCTTACTTGGGTTAAATCTGTTCGGTATGCTGGGATTAATATTTGGTCCTTTAATTCTATCCTGTGTTGGCGTACTTCTCAAAGTTTACAGTATCGAATTCGGAAAAAGCGCACCAGAAATTATTCAGTCAACGTCCTTAATAGAACCTAAGTCCATAGGTGACAAACCAGATATCATCGAATAAGCAAGGCTAGGCGGATCGCAGTGTATCTATCGAAGTGTATCTAACGATCAAACTCGATATCCAGTAAACTGTCATAAATGAAATTGTAAAGTATAAAATCCGCTTTTTTTCATAGTTTTGGTTCGTTAATGTATTCGAGTATCGCTGATTTTATTTAAAAATCTGATATTGGATGCAAACGAAAGAAAAGATCAAATCATTGATACTGATTTAAAAGCAAATGTAATCTATGAACAAAAAAATAGTTTTAGGAGTAACAGCGGTATTCATGGCTGGAATCCTTTACTCATGTGGCGATAACAACAAAACAAAAACTGACGGTACAACAATGTCTACACAAGAGGCTGCTGCAGAAAATCATGACCATGCGGGACATGATCACGGGCAGACGGCCCCTACCCAATCTTCCGAACCAGCTGCAATTCTCCCTAATTTTACTTTTTATCAACTTCGCTCCGGGATAAGAGTTACGAACGAGAATGTCGCCAAAGACAAGAATACCGTATTTATTCTTTTTGATCCGGGCTGTAGCCACTGTCAGCATGAGGCTATCGAGTTAGAAAAAAACATGGATCGTTTAAAAGATGTAAATATCTATTATATCTCAATGAATGACCCGGCGTTAGTATTGGGCTTTTTTGACAGTTTTGCTCCAAAATTATCCAAAGCATCGAATGTTGAAGTATTGATCGATAAAGACCAGACGTTTATTCAAAAAATCCATGTGCCGACACAATTCCCAGCGAATTATGTTTATGGAGCGGATGGAAAGCTGAAAGCACATTGGGAGGGCGAAAAAAATATCAATGAAGCAATAAGCCAATTTCATAAATAATCTAAAATGCTCAACATAGCAATCAACGGATTCGGTCGTATCGGCAGAAATACATTGCGTAATATTTTTCTTCGCGGAGCTTGTGATGAGCTAAAAATCATTGCAATAAATGATTTGACAGATACAAAGACGCTTGCCCATTTATTTAAATATGATTCGGTGCACGGCCCTTTTTACGGCACTGTGTCCCACGATGAAAATCACATCATTATCAATGGCAAAGCTATCCTTGTTACCAATCAAAAAGATCCTTCGACGCTACCGTGGAGAGAATTAGGTATCGATGTTGTGATAGAATCAACAGGGCATTTTACGACACGTGCCAAGTCAGCTTTACATTTAGAAGCAGGTGCAAAAAAAGTAATTATCTCAGCACCGGCACAAGACAAGGATATTCCGACAGTGGTACTCGGCATCAATGATCGGACTATCGATCTTTCGGCATCCATTTTATCCAATGCCTCTTGCACGACCAATAATGTTGCTCCCTTAGTAAAAATTTTAGATGACCATTGGGGCATAAAAGATGGCTATATTACCACGGTGCACTCCATGACGGGCGATCAAAATCTTCATGATGCACCACATAAAGATTTACGGAGAGCGCGAGCAGCGTCATCTGCAATCATTCCAACAACAACAGGTGCGGCCAAAGCAATCACCAACGTTTTTCCCCATTTACAGAATAAGCTCGGCGGCGCTGGAATACGTGTACCCGTACTAAATGGATCATTAACGGACTTTACTTGCACCCTTGAAAAACACACCACAGTTGAAGAAATTAATAAGGCCTTTCGATGGGCAGCCGAAAATGAATTGAAGGAAGTGCTGTATTACACAGAGGATCCAATCGTTTCAGTTGATATTATCAATAACCCATATTCCTGTGTTTTTGATGCTCAACTTACTTCTATTGTTGGGGGCTTGGTCAAAGTGGTGGGTTGGTACGATAATGAATTTGGTTATTCCAATCGATTGGTTGATTTACTGATTAAGATCGATCATTTAAATGAAAAGTCTTTTGCCTAAATGAACTGCTGTCCGCTATACTGATGAAAGACAGCGATTCTGATTTATTTGATGAGAAGTGGCATATAATAAGAAAGCCTGTATTAAATACAGGCTTTCTTATTATAGCTCCCTTTCTACTCCCAGACCAAATAAGGCAAAATCATATTTGACGGGATCCAAAGGATCAAGTAAACGTAGGTTTGTTGTTAACTCCTGCGCTGTATTCCAATTGACTTTATCAAGTGTAATCAAACCAAATTTTCGCGCTACACGCTCCACATGAACATCACAAGGGCAGATCAGATCTTTTGGTGAAAGGCGCTTCCAGATACCAAAATCAACGCCTTTGTCATCCTGCCTAACCATCCAACGTAAAAACATATTAATCCTTTTAACGGTAGATTTCTGTGCTGGACTACTTATATGCTTACGTGTGCGATAGGGATAGTCCGGCAGTGAAAAAAAATACATTTTAAATGCATTAAGCGCCAGTTCCACATCAATACGCTTATTGTGCTCCTGTCCTACCAGAAAAGCATCTTCCAAAGATTCAAAATGACCATAATGATATTTGAAAAATTCAATGAAGTAAAGAATATCCGTGTCATTAAATGTACGGTGTTTAAACCCCAGCAAACTTTTTAGATCTTGCTCTTGATGATTCATAATATAGTCGTACGGTGAACCATCCATTCGATCAATAAGCTCCTTGCATTTATTGATGATCGTCTTCCTTTGGCCCCAAGCCATAATTGAAGCCAGGAAACCCATGATCTCAATATCCTGCTTGGCAGAAAATTGATGTGGAATAACTATCGGGTCATTGGGTATAAAATTAGGTTGGTTATATTCCTCAACTTTCTTATCCAAAAAATCTTTCAGATCAAAATCAGCTGCCATCGTCATTATTACCTTCCTGTCTGCAGTATACCCTTACAAATATTGGCGATCAAACCAGGTCCTTCATAAATAAAGCCCGTGTAAACCTGAACAAGGCTAGCACCTGCATCTAATTTTTCAATTGCATCTTTAGCCGAATGAATCCCACCAACACCAATAATTGGAAAAGCCTTATTCGATTTTTGACTTAGGTACCGAATAACTTCCGTAGATCTTTTGGTCAAAGGACGGCCGCTCACTCCACCCGCTTCCTGTCTTAATGCCGTTGCACTCTTTAATCCATCTCTTGAGACGGTGGTATTGGTTGCAATAACGCCAGCAATCTGCGTTTCCATAACAATCTCCACGATATCATCCAATTGACTATTTGTTAAATCGGGAGCGATTTTAAGTAGAATAGGCTTCGGAGTTAATTTGTTGTTATTCAATTCCTGCAAGGTGTTTAGGATGTGTTTTAGCGGATCCTTTTCCTGTAAATCGCGTAGACCAGGCGTGTTGGGAGAACTGACGTTTACGACAAAATAATCCACATGCTCAAATAGTGCATTGAAACAATAGATATAATCATTGACTGCGTCTTCATTAGGCGTAAGTTTATTCTTCCCGATATTCCCTCCAATCAATAACCCCTGACGATCTGTCAAGTTTTTTAATCTATTCGCAGCGACATCAGCCCCCTGATTGTTGAATCCCATCCTATTGATCAGGGCCTCATCCGGTACCAGACGAAACATTCTAGGTTTATCATTACCGGGTTGCGGTTTAGGAGTTACTGTTCCAATTTCAATAAAACCAAATCCCAAATTAGCCATATCAGCGATATACTCCGCATTTTTATCAAATCCTGCTGCAAGACCTACGGGGTTTTTAAACTTCAACCCAAAAACTTCGCGCTCCAAACGTGGATCTTCGACTTTAAAAAAAGCATTCAATAGTTGTTTTGCACCCCAAATTTTTGAGAAAACATTTAATCCTCCGGTCACTTTGTGGTGAGCCGTCTCGGGATTCATCGTAAAGAATATAGGCTTGACTAATTTATACATAATCGCAAAGTTACTCAAACAAGAAGAAATATTCATTACTTTTGTACTTTTGCAGTTGAAATGATATCAATAAATAATTTAACATTTGAAATAGGATCTCGCGCCCTATATGATGAAGCAAACTGGCATATCAAACCAGGAGATAAAGTTGGCCTGATCGGCGCTAATGGTACAGGTAAATCTACTTTGCTTCGGCTTATTGTAGGTCAATACACACCGACATCAGGATCGATTTCTATGGCGAAAGATCTGAAGATTGGCTATTTAAACCAGGATTTATTATCTTACCATTCTGAAAAAAGCATTTTGCATGTTGCAATGGAAGCTTTCGAACGCCAAAATCAATTACATACCGAAATCGAAGAGTTACTTAGTAAATTAGAAACAGACTACTCCGATGATATTCTGAATAAATTGAGTGATAAACAGGTAGAATTCGAAGCCCTAGATGGGTATAATATTGAATTTAAAGCTCATGAAATTCTAGCGGGTCTTGGC
This sequence comes from Sphingobacterium sp. UBA1498, assembly GCF_002325125.1. Lineage (NCBI taxonomy): Bacteria > Pseudomonadati > Bacteroidota > Sphingobacteriia > Sphingobacteriales > Sphingobacteriaceae > Sphingobacterium > Sphingobacterium sp. UBA1498. The sequence continues at coordinate 198,326 of NZ_DCRG01000026.1, read as the reverse complement.
TTTTCTGAAGCAGAGCAAAAAAGACCGCTAGCTACGTTCTCCGGGGGTTGGCGAATGCGGGTCATGCTAGCCCGTATCCTTTTACAGACTCCGGATATTTTATTGCTCGATGAGCCTACCAACCACATGGACTTACCGTCGATTAAATGGCTTGAAAACTATCTTCAGGCGTTCGATGGTGCCATTGTGATTGTTTCCCATGATAGATATTTTCTAGACCGTATCATCAAGAAAACGGTCGAATCGCGTAAAGGGAAATTAACACTTTACGCAGGTAACTACAGTTTTTACCTTGAAGAAAAAGAACTACGAAATGAACTTCAGGCTAATCAATTCAAAAACCAACAGGCAAAAATAAAACAGGAAGAACGCTTAATTGAGCGCTTTCGAGCCAAGGCATCGAAAGCAAAAATGGCTCAGTCACGCATCAAGGCTTTGGATCGCATGGAAAGAATTGACGACGTGGATGATGATAACCCAACTGTAAACTTTAGTTTTAAATTTTCAAAACCTTCTGGTCGCCATGTCGTTACTTTGGAAAATATCTCCAAGTCCTACCCTAACCTAGAGATATTAAAAAACACCTCAGCAATTATTGAAAAGGGTGATAAAATCGCTTTAATCGGTGCCAATGGTAAAGGTAAATCGACACTATTACGCATTGTGGCTGACGCGGATCACGAGTTTGAAGGAAAGGCAGAGCAAGGCCATAATGTGTCGCAAACATTTTTTGCGCAGCACCAGCTTGAGGCCTTACACCTGGAGAATTCCATCCTTGCAGAATTACAAGCCTTTGCACCAAAACATACAGAGACTGAATTACGTTCTATCCTAGGCTGTTTTCTTTTTACAGGTGATGATGCCTTCAAGAAAATTAAAGTCCTTTCTGGAGGCGAGAAATCACGTGTGGCACTTGCTAAAGCTTTAACGGCAGATGCCAACTTCTTGGCACTCGATGAGCCTACCAACCATTTGGATATGCAGTCGGTCAACATTCTGATCCAGGCTTTACAACAATACGAAGGCACATTTATTGTCGTATCCCACGACCGTTATTTCTTGGATAATGTCGCGAATAAAATCTGGTACATAGAAGATAAACAAATCAAAGAATACCCCGGTACGTACCAGGAATATGAAGAATGGGCGGCAAAACGGATCGTCAAACCTGAAGGTAAGACGGAGAAGAAAGCCAAGGAAGAACCGAAAGCAAAGAAAGAAAAGCAACCGCTTACGGAAGATAAAACGCGTTTATTGAGCAAAAAGAATAAAGAACTCACATCATTTGAACAAAAAATAGAAGAACAGGAAATTTTGGTCAAAACATTAGAGTCAAAGCTTGCCGATGAAGCGGTTTATTCGGATGCCGCTAAATTACAGGACACTACGCGCTCATATAACTCGGCGAAAGCAGTATTGATACAATTTCAGGAAAGCTGGGAACAGTTGGCAGAAGAAATCATGGATTTAGAAAACGATTAATTTTTTCGACTTAAAATCAGGTTATTATCTGTTTAAACGTGATTTTAATCCAAAAACATTTGCAGGAATAGGATTAAAGCCCTACTTTTGCATCACTTCAAACAACGAACAATAGTTCTAAAACGAAGTACGATTCCGTAGCTCAGCTGGTAGAGCAATACACTTTTAATGTATGGGTCCTGGGTTCGAATCCCAGCGGGATCACAAACAAAAGCTAATCTTTCGATTAGCTTTTGTTGTTTTAATACTTTAACGCTCGAAATATAAGTCGGTCGGGTTGGAATAATAAAAAATACTGATATGTTAGACTTTTACACAATAGCGGATTATCAGATGAAACCAGATTTCCCCGAAAAAATAGGACTAGAATTTGCTGGACAACTCGACTTCAAAACTTTAAACAGACTTCAGCAAAAAGGAATAATTGCTCAGCAGTTTGACTATCATACGGACTTCAGGCTCGATACCGTTATGACCAAACAGACTCTTCAACTTATTTCCGATAAGAGATTAGAAATGGATGCTGACGTTAAGCGATTAACCCCGATTCTCGACCTCGCAAATAGCAAGCAAAGTGGCCTGGTTGCCTATAGTGATTAAAATCTATCCTGAAAACTTACTACCAAGTAAATAGCTCAATTTCTGTCCCATTTTTTTTAAATCCCTGGTTAAGTCAATTCATTGAGAGAAATTTAAAATGTTACAAAACAATTCTCAAACTTGACTAATCAATCGATTGACTAAACTGATTGTACCAAAACTTCAATTTCTTACACCGAAATAAAAGACCTTTCATTTATATTTATTGATACACAATATAAACCATTATGAGAAAATTTTTAAATCTAATAGTAGCTTCCCTCGCTCTGCTTACTGCGTCTTGTAGCAAAACTTTGATAAACACAACAGAGAGCGTCGGCACTCTAAAAGCAAAAAACTCAACAGCAACCGTGATCAACGAGTGGAATAGCAACCCTTACAAACTGAACGTGATCTATTTCGTTCCCAATGATGTGGATTCTATTCCCAATTTCCGAAAACGTTTAAGCAGAATTCTATTGAATGCGCAAAATATGTTTGCCAATAATATGGACCGTGAGGGATTTAGCCGAAAATCTTTTGGTTTAGATCTAGTCAATGACACGCTAATAAATATTCATTACATTACTGGGCAATTTGGAAAAGCAACTTACCCTTATTCTGGGGGCAACGGAGCAGTAAAAACTGAGGTAGATGCCTATTTTGGTCAAAATCCATTAGCAAAGAAGAGCGAACATAACCTGATTATTATTCCGACTTACAACACCGATCCTGCAAATCCAGGCGGCCCTCCATTCTATGGTACGGGTACTAGTTGTTACGCATTGGACTATGTAAATCTTGACGCTAAAAATTTGGGAATTGGCGGCGATATTGGGTGGAAGGCAACGGTATGGATTGGTGGTATGATTCACGAATTGGGTCATGGCTTGAATGCCAGCCACAACAGAATGAATAAGACATTGGCACCAACTTTAGGCACAGCCTTAATGGGCTCAGGAAATTCCACGTATGGAATCTCAACAACCTCCCTGACAAGTAGCACTGCCGCGACATTTAATAATAGTCAAGTATTCAGTTCTGTGACTAGAAGTGATTGGTATGCATCTGCATCAGCAGAAATTATATCTTTGTCTTCGAGCTTTACAAACAATACAATTATCATATCCGGAAAATTTACAGCGAACAAGCCTGTCAATGATATTGTTGTTTGGCATGATAGAGAACCCTTCGGTGGGAACAACGATTATGATGCCGTACAGTGGGCGACAAAAATCATCGGTCAGGATAGCTTTAGATTCGAATGTCCACTCGCTGATTTTTATGACCTCACAGGCAATTATGAAATGAGAATTGGCTTTATGCACATCAATGGTGTTCGTACAACCATACGTTACGCCTATAACTTTACCAACAATATCCCCGATCTATCCAAAGTTGTTACTTATAAACTATTGCCGACGACAGGTTGGTCCATCGTCGGAAGCGACAGCAATGAGCCTGGATCAACAGCGAGTAATGTCCTGGATATGAACCGAAGCACTGTTTGGCATACCCCATGGTCATCAACCCAAACACCCCAACCACATTTCTTCTCCGTGAATATGGGAGATCTACGCACTATTAAGGGGCTTGCATTTCGTAATCGCGATAATTTAAATGGAGCAATGAAAGATGTCAATATCTATTCAAGTGTAAACGGTACGACCTGGACCCTAATCAAAACAGCACAATTGACAAAAGTTTCAGGTTCTTGGATTAATGTCGATCTCAACGAATCAATTAGCACGCGTTATCTTAAAATAGAATCTACCAGCTCTTGGGGCGATTTCTTCTATTCGCATCTTGCTGATTTTGGGGCGTATTAAGAATGGCTGAAAAATTACCATCACAAGATTAATTATTAACAGCGGCTAGATTAAGGATTATCTGCAATCAATATGGGAGACAAATAGCGTAGTATAGAAACAATGAAATATTGAAAAATCATTGTTGAACTCCTGATTTATGTTAATTTTGAATATTAAGACATTATAAGTTAATCCGACGCGTCTTTATGAATAAATTTCGTAAATATTGGAAGCTATTTTCCCATATTGGTGCACATCCGGGCATGTCATACATCGATTTCAAACGCGTGTACATGATCAATCTGATTGCATTGTTATGTTTATTTCCAACAATTTTCTTTGCAATCCTTAATCTTATCGATCAACGCTATATTTTATCTGCGATTAATTTTTCCAATTCAACATGTGCCTTTGCTGTGCTTGTCCTCCAATATTACGGTAAATACAACATCGCTAAGGCCACATTGTTAACAACTAATTCTGTATTTTACTTCGCAGGAGCTTTGCTCTATAGAAATGGCGGAGAATATTTTCTATTGTGCACATTGATCGTCGCGATGTTGATGTATGAAAACCGAAAGATTCATATAGTCCATTGTATTACGATAGCTTTTCTAATTTCACTTTTATATCTGCTACCCGATATACTTCCACTAAGCCAGCAAGTTCCGCGATCAAGATCTGTGTTCAATATTATCAATGCGCTTGCTTTTATCGTCGTTGCGGTCAACTTTTTTCTTGATATCATCTATAAGAATATGAAAAAGATCGAGCAGCAGCGCCTTAATTTAGAATCTATGAATCGCGACAAGGAAAAAATATTTTCGATTATTGCTCACGACATCAAAAGCCCTTTTGCCAACCTTGAAGCACTGGTATTTATGTTCCGTAACCAAATGCTAGACAGTACCACGTCACAGGAATATATTCAGCAAATCTATCAACAGATCGCGCAACAGAATCAGACGTTAGATGAACTACTGCAATGGGGCAGCAGCAATATGCAAGGCATGAATTGTAGCACATCAAAACTATTGATTAAACCCATTATCCAACACATTATTAAAAGCTTCAATGATAATGCGCAAGCTAAACATCTCAAAATCAACTTGGATATACCTCCAGATACACAAATAATTGCCAATAGAGATCATACGACAATCATTTTGCGCAACTTGATCAGTAATGCGATAAAATTTAGTTATGTTAATGGGAATATCAACATTTACATTAGTGTGGACGATCTCTATACACATATCCATATTCAGGATGAAGGTATAGGTATAAATCCGTTGAAATCTGCCGCGCTATTTAATGAGATTCAGCAAAAGTCCTTTGGAACAGAACATGAACCTGGATCGGGTGTTGGACTTGTATTGTGCAAAGATCTGATTGAGAGAAATAAGGGCATTGTAAACATTCAAAGCACACCTAATGAAGGATCCATTTTTAGCGTAGGACTACCCTCCTCTCCAGTTCATATTACCCAAACTAAGGTGGAATTACCCTCATGCTGTTAGTAGAAAAACTAACTGCTTAGAAGGGAATACGGCATACACTTCGAAAGTCGATACGAACCAACATCGAAGATGTAATTGAAATGACCTGCCAACTATGCTGCGAGTAGATCTATTCTTTACTATCATTTTGTCAGATTTTAGCGTGAATTGATATGCTTAGTCTTACAATTGTAAAAAGAGCACATAGAATCTATACAAATGAAAATCCAATAATATACTACTACATACAGGTACGGTCTTTGTTCACTATAACTAACAGACAATTTTGTTTCACAGCTTACGACTCATATTCATGAAACACTTCATAACCCTCCTTACGATAGCCTTTGGTGTATTTCTAATTGTTAAGGTGTGTTATTCGCAAAAGGGGAATGATTTAAAATTGACAAAACAGATAACTATGAATACTATAAATCAAACAGATCACGTAATTTATTTCGCAGGCGGTTGTTTTTGGGGAACCGAACATTTTTTTAAACAAGTCCGTGGCGTTACCGCAACCGAGGTTGGCTATGCCAATGGAAACCTTCAAAATCCTTCTTATACACAAGTTTCCACTGGAACAACTGGCTTTACTGAAACCGTTAAGGTGAACTACGATCCTCAAATTGTAGATCTCAACCTACTAATCGACCTTTTCTTCAAAACGATCGATCCCACTTCACTGAACAAACAGGGTAATGACATTGGCACACAATATCGCACGGGTATATATTATACCAATACAAGTGACGCCCCTATTATCAAAGAACGCGTAGCCGCACTTGCAAGTCAATATCCAAAAGAAATAGTCGTAGAAGTAGAGCCTTTACAGAATTTTTATGATGCTGAAGCCTACCATCAAAAATATCTGGACAAAAACCCTGGCGGTTACTGCCACATAAGCCCTGATTTATTTGAGCTGGCTCGCAAAGCAAATCCGCAAAAAGTGATACAGGACAACGAAAAACCCTACAAAAAAGCTGATAAAGAGACGCTAAAAAAAGTACTTACACCATTGCAATATGATGTGACACAAAATGCCGCGACTGAACGTGCATTCGATAATGAATATAATGACGAATTTAGAGAAGGTATCTATGTAGATATTACCACTGGCGAACCACTATTTGTTTCTACTGATAAATTTGAATCTGGATGCGGATGGCCGAGCTTTTCCAAGCCAATCAGTGATAGTATTATTGACGAGCTATCTGACAATTCTTACGGAATGCGCAGAACTGAGGTCCGTAGCAAAACGGGAGATGCACATCTTGGACACGTTTTCAATGATGGTCCGGCTGATAAAGGAGGATTAAGATATTGTATAAACAGTGCTTCACTCCGATTTATTCCAAAGGATAAAATGAAAGAAGAAGGCTATGAGAAATATCTGCCACTGCTGGTAAAAAAATAGTTTAATAGTGCCTCTTTACGAGGCACTATTAAACTATTTTGGAGATCACAACTCCATTCATCATCACAATAACCGATTGTTCAGTGCAATGACGAGTGCCTCATTCATATTACTTACTCCTAGCTTTTCAAACAATTTCCGCCGGTGAAATTTCACCGTGTCGATGGAAACGAAAATTCGTTCGGATGTTTCATGAATACTAAGTCCACGATGATAAAAGCGCAATATTTCTATTTCGCGCGCTGTGAGATTTATCTTATTTCGGGATGTCCATTTTCCTGTTAACAGGTCTAGCTCCCATAATAAATCAGTATGAAGTTTCTCGATCACTACATTCCCTGAAGAAACATTGGTGGATAACGAAACAATACAAATGGCTTTCCATATTTTTCCCTCCTCTGTTAAAAAGACAGGCGTCAACTTATGATTAATCAAAACTGGTCTATTTGGAGCATTTTGTATTTGAAAATCATAAGATATAACGTATAATTTTCTCTCTTCAATGGGTATTTTTTCATAAAAGGCAAACCCCGCTTCGTTGATATTGATAAGCATCTGAAAATCATCAGCAGGAACATATTTCTCATAAAAAGCATATCCCATTTCCATTACTTCCATAGCGGTCAAACCAGCTAAAAAAAGAGGATTATCAGAAACGTATTCAAAGCCTTTACTTTGATAATCTATCAGGTAAATACTTTGGTAGGTGATCCGCGAAAAAGCTTTTACAAACTCAAGATAGTCATGGGTCTGTAAGATATCCTTTTCCGAAAGACGATCAAGGGCATTTTTTTTCGAAAATAGCGCATTAAAATCCATATTAAAATTGAAAATCCGAAGTTAAATAAAACTATAATCAGTTATAGTGTTTATTAAAACAAACTGCAATATTTTTGGTAAATAGCTACTTGGCTAATTTGTTGCAACCCCAGCAGTAAATAAAAAAATCTCCACGAAGGATGGAGATTTTAAAAATTACTTGGGAACCAAAGCGTTCTTAAAAGATAAAACCGAGAGTTATCATTTACTCACTTCATTCAACAATTGAATATCTTCTGTATCCAATTTAAGCGTTGGAGCAGCAAATAATGTTTCCAATTGGGTCGCACTTGTAGCACTTACGATTGGTGCTGTGATCAACGGTTTGGCCAATAACCAAGCTAATGCGACAGTAGCCTGCTGTACTCCATGTTTTTCAGCAATCGAGTCTAACGCTTTAAGGACAGCTTTTCCTTTATTGTCGAAATACTTCTTTATCCCACCGCCGCGAGTAGTATTGTCGAAGTCAGCTTCTGTTCGGTATTTACCAGTCAAAAAACCAGCCGCAAGTGACCAATAGGGAAATACACTTAAACCATACTTTTCGACCAATGGAGCGTAATCTGTTTCAAAACTTGATCTTTCAACGAGATTGTAATGTGGTTGCAAGGCCACATATTTTGGTAAACCATTCTTCTCGGCAGCATCAAAGCTTTCAATCAATCTTGTTGGCGACAAATTAGATGCTGCAATATATCGAACCTTACCCGCTTTAATTAGTTCATCATAGGCCGATAGTGTCTCTTCCACTGGTGTTAACTTATCATCAAAATGAGTGTAGTACAAATCAATATGATCTACTCCCAATCGTCTCAAAGAATCATCAGCAGATTTTAAAATATGTTTTTTTGAAATATCGTAACCATGCTCTTGAGTTTCTGAGCCAACTTTCGTAGCAATTACCATATCCTTTCGATTGCCACGGCTCTTCAACCATTTACCAATTATTTCCTCGGATTGCCCCCCTATGCCATTTACCCACCACGAATAGGTATCCGCCGTATCAATAAAATTAAATCCTGCGCCTACAAATTGGTCTAAAATCTCAAACGACTGTTGTTCGTTCAGCGTCCATCCAAAAACATTTCCGCCGAAATTTAGTGGTGCTATCTGCAAATCTGTGTGTTGTATTTCTATCTTTTTCATTCAATTTATTTATTGTTCCATTTATTAAAAAAACTGGATCACACCGCTGTGTAGAAATTAAAGTTACATTATTAGAAGCGCGCTCGCGCAAAAACCTGTCACATAAAATTGTCATAAAACGAATTCGGAAAACATAGCACTGGCGTAAACAAGACAATCTTCCAACGCAATATAAGTAGCATAATTCCGGAAGAAGAATTTAAGAATTCTCTGTTTTAAGAACTAATAAAACAACGAAGCTCCAATTAGGCATCTGGGGCAATACTCTAGCGGAAAACGAACATTCGCCGGTGGAGGAGTAACGAATGATGGGTAGAAAAAAGGGTCACTCTAATGAGAGTCGACCCTTATATATCTTACTTTTCGATAGATGACATGTCTATTACAAATCGATATTTAACATCACTGTCCAATACCCTTTGGTAAGCCTCATTGACATAGTCAATATCGATCATTTCTGTCTCGGGCAGAATATTATGCTCTGCACAAAAATCGAGCATATCCTGAGTTTCTTGTATTCCGCCAATACTGGACGCCGTTAGGACCTTATTGCCCCCCATAATGGACCGGCCATTAATCTCCATAGGAGCAGCCGGAATTCCGACACAAATGTAAACCCCTTTGGTTTTCAGCAGGGCTAAATAGAGGTTGTAATCGTGAGGAGCCGATACTGTATCAATAATGAAATCAAAATACGACGAAAACTCGTTGATCTCATTGGCCTCGTGCGTATTTAAAAACTTATGCGCACCAAGCAAAGCCGCATCGTCTTTTTTACGTGGAGAATGACTAATCATGGTAACTTCTGCCCCCATCGCTACCGCAATCTTGACAGCCATATGCCCTAATCCACCTAGTCCCAATACACCAACTTTATGGCCTTTGCTGACATTCCATCTTTTTAATGGAGAATATGTTGTAATCCCGGCGCAAAGCAATGGGGCAACTTTTTTAATATCCAACGATTCTGGCACATGAAGCACGAAATTTACGTCCGCTACAATATTATTGCTGTAACCACCAAATGTATAGCTGTGATCATGCATCACATCTTTGCTATTATAGGTCCAGACGGTCTTCTTTTCTGAGCAAAATTGTTGTTGATCTGCTTTACAGTTTTCGCAAGTACCGCACGAGGCAACCATGCAGCCTACACCGGCGAGATCACCTTTTTTAAATTTAGTTACCTCAGCACCAACCGCACTAATGCGGCCGACAATCTCATGCCCTGGTACAATCGGGTAGTGTGTACCGCCCCATTCATCATGCACTTGATGAATATCTGAATGACAGATTCCACTATACAAGATATCTATTAATACATCGTTCGCACCCAGCTCCCTTCTTTCAAATTCCCAGTATTCAAGTGGAGAAGTACTGTCTTTTGCCGCATAACCTTTCGATTTAATCATATCATCTTTTTTTATAGACCACATTTGGATACGAAAATGATTTCGATCCTCATTTAACTGGTGTAAAGTTAATAGGTCATGCTGATGAATGAAGAAGCCGAATTGGAATATTGACATTCGACAAACAAAAAAGTAAGTTTCAACATATACATTAAGCAAAAGACCGTGTATATTTGAGTACATATAAATCATTTCAATGAAAAGAATCAATTTAACGCTGGCTGTTCTTTGCTTTACATCTATGGCTTTTGCCCAAAAAATCGATTACAAGGTGAATACCCAATCTTCGAAGATCAAATGGAGCGCCAAAAAAGTCGTCGGTGGACATGTAGGAATTATAAATCTACAAGAAGGCAGCATACAAACCGATAAAGGAAAAATCATAGCCGGTAACTTTACAATAGATATGAATTCCATGGCGTGTACTGATGCTCCCAAATTGACGGGACATTTAAAAAATGAAGATTTCTTTAATGTCCCGAGCTATCCCACCGCGAAATTTGTCATCAGTAAAGTTGACAATAGCAAAGCAAACCCAATCATAACAGGTAATCTTACGATCAAGAATAAAACAAAATCAATATCATTTCCGGCAAAAGTCACCACGACGGTAGATGGTCTAGCCGCAGAAGCTGTCGGCGTAAAAGTAAATCGTTTGGATTTTGATATACAGTATCGTTCTGCGAGTTTCTTCTCCGATTTAGGCAACCGAGCAATAGACGACGAGTTCACATTGGATATACAGATTAAAGGAACAAAATAGCTGTTGCAGCGTAGCGGCTCAATAAAATGCCCTTAATAAGACTGTTTCTAGTCTCCAAATACACTGAAATTCGATCGTTAATATTTTTTAAACGTATGAAACGTGGATTCTGTTAAATTAGATTTGTTTCAAATTACACTTAACGTCCTTGAAAATTAACGAAAGTGAAGTTTTAGATTTATCTTTAAAATTCCTAAAGATAAATTATACAAAGTATTTATGGAGAAAATAAAAACTTTTCAACAGCACGAGCTTAATAGAATTAGAAAACATTGGAGTAATAGTGGCCTTGCATTTGAGAAGTTAGGAAGATCTTCTAATATATCGGATTACTCCGACCGGGAGATCAATGAGATGCTGCTAGGGATATATAAAGACAGTAAACATCTGATGGTTGATGAAGGATATTTTATTGATGTTTCAAAGGTACAAAAAGCCAGCTGCACTTTAGTGGATGTCTCCTACGCTAGACGCATTAAACCAGATCCAAAAAGTGCCCTCAAACTTCAGGACATCCGTAATTTTTATATTGAAGATTATTTTGTCGAAACAACAGAAATATTTTCTGATCAACATAAACACAAAATAACCGGTTATTTGAAAAAAATCGGTGGTATCAGCTTGGGGAAAGGTCAATACAATAAATTGTATTCTATTCCGAATGATTTTAAAACCTTTTTCGGTAACGCGCCCGCAGATTTATTCTACCCCATACAACGGTATATAAATGGGTTATTCTTTGACGACGATTATCGAATGTCAGATTTTGAGGTCGTCAGTAATATTTCCATTAGTAAGATATGAGCCTATTAGAACGCATATCTTACTAGCGTTTTTTTGACTATCTATTGCGTCTAATCGCTTTTTCTCAAGGTAACAACAGTGATTTCAGGCCATACCCCTATTCGACCTCTCAAACCGTGAAAACCAAATCCACGATTGACATAGAGATATTTCCCGTGCTTTTGATACAGCCCCGCCCACTGTTTGTAGAAATATTGAATTGGACTCCATTTAAATCCAAACAATTCGATCCCAAACTGCATACCATGTGTATGCCCAGCGAGGGTTAAATGGACATGTTGATCGTGAGCCAAGGTAACATGATCCCAATGGGAAGGATCATGAGACATCAAAATTTTGAAAGTATCCTTATTCAATCCAATAGTAGCCTTAGCAAGATCGCCGTACTGATGAAATCCACCTTTACCCCAATTTTCAACGCCAATGAGAGAAATACGATCTCCTTGCTTTTCAATTGCTATTGATTCATTCAGTAATAATTTAAATCCCATTTCATGGTGAATTTCCTTAAGTCTATTCAGGTTTGAAATTTTTGACTCGACACTATCCCATTGCACATAATCCCCATAATCGTGATTTCCAAGAACTGAAAACTTGCCGAAAGGAGCTTGCAATCGATTAAATTCTGAAACCCATGGCTCCATTTCAGAAGCCCTATTATTGACCAAATCGCCAGTAAACAATACAAGATCACTGTTCTGAGCATTCGCTAACTCAATACCTTTACGCACTCTTTTCATATCGGATAAACTCCCGGAATGGATATCTGATAGTTGCGTAATTTTAAAGCCGTTAAACGCCTCCGGGAGATCTGGAAAACTCACAATTTCTTCTCGTACTCTATAAAAATAACGACCTCTCGTTAGCCCGAAAAAAATAATCAGTAGCATGAGCACCGCACAGAGTAGGACGATCTCGCTCAAAAGAACACTACGCGGCGGATAAGAGCGGAAAATACGCGTAAGATCTTCGAGGAGCAAAAATGGAATAGCGATCAATTTAGGTATAAAAACAATCAAAAATGCCGTAATCAAACTGGTCGCTGACCGCTGGATTTCATAACCTGCCTTCCGCAAGAAAAATAGAGCGAAAACTCCAAGAAGCAACAATAAATCCAGACACCAATATATGCTGTGAAAAACTGAACTTTTAGCAACGGTAATGAAAGCCTGAAAAAAATAGAAATCCCCTACGATGAATAGGAATAAAATGAATAGAAGTCTTTTTGCCATATTGTACGAAATACATATGTTGAACCGCTAATGATATGCCAAAAGATATATCGTTGCACCTCTAGCAGCTTACGCTCGAAATACTGATGTGCTCGTGACAATTGATTCTATTTCAACCCCATTTGATAGCGAAATTTCCTTCCATGCATTCAAAACATGACATAATGTCTTAAAGTTTTTCTAAGTGATGATCATTACAATATGCCAACTTTTTGCATACATGCCCTCATTTTCCTATAAGTCCGCTCAATATCGTCATCTAAACCAATCGAGAATCTGATCAATCCATCTGAAATCCCCATCGTTAAACGTTCCTGCTCAGGGATTTCAGATGAGGTCGAACTACCCGAGCAGGAAAATAGTGTCTTGTAAAAACCTAAACTCACAGCAAGATATCCTAAATTCTCAGCCTGCATCAACTCCATCAGCTCATTAGCTCTCTCAGTCGTTTCCACGTCCACCGTCATTAAACCACCAAATCCATACGCCTCATGCATCATGCTCTTCATTAACTCATGATTGGGGTGAGAATTCAGTCCAGGGTAAGAAATCTTCAATCCATCTTGCTCAAACCGCTCGGCTAAATAGAGGGCGTTATAGCTATGTTGTTTCATCCGTATATGAAGTGTGCGCAAATTCTTCAGTATACTCGCCGAGCGTAGGCTGTCCATTGTTGGTCCCATCAACATGCAAGCTCCGCTATTCACGTTTTTGGTTTCGTCGATAAATTCCTGACTTGCACAATACACACCACCAACGCTATCGCTGCTACCGTTGATAAACTTTGTTAAGCTATGAATGACAATATCAGCGCCCAACCGTATAGGTGAAATTGACAAAGGAGAAAAGGTGTTGTCAACAATCAATTTTAGCTTATACTTTTTACAGAGAGTCGATAACCTCCTCAGATCCGCCACACGCAACAACGGATTGCTCACACTTTCACAGTACAAAATTTTTGTATTGGGTCTTATCGAATTTTCTAATGCTTCGAAATCATCAATATCCAAAAATGTCGTCTCAATTTGGAAAGGTGGGAGAAAATTTTTAAGGAAAGCATACGTTCCCCCATAGATCGTCCTGCTTGAAATAATATGGTCGCCACTTTTACAGAGCTGTAAGAGAACCGTAGTTATGGCCCCCATCCCAGAAGATGTTACATTAGCTGCAGCGGTATTTTCCATTTTTGCCAATGCCTGCGCTAAGTATAAATTCATTGGAGATGAATGTCTCGAATAAAGATAACATCCTTCCCCATTTCCTTCGAACGTATCAAACATCGTTTTAGCCGAAAGAAATGTATAAGTAGAACTGTCCGATATCGACGGATTCACACCTCCAAACTCACCAAAATATTGCAAATCTTGAATTTCATTTGCAGCGTTAAAATCTTCCATGTCTTTATCTTTAAAATTGGGGAATTTTAAATTAGATTACAATAAATTATAGCTATATTAGAGTATAAATCTATCATATAAAGGATCGTTAGTGAAAAAATCTATTTGATTTAAAAAAAGAATCATTAAACCAAAAATAAATCTATGCATTTCGATGAAATTGACCGAAAACTACTGCTCCTCCTACAACAAGACGCAAAACAAACAACCAAAGAGCTTTCCCACAAACTTAACTTATCAGCAACAGCAGTCTACGAACGTGTACGTAAACTAGAAAATACGGGAATTATTAAAGGATATGTTGCAGTACTTGATAAACGCAAAATAGACAAAGATTTCTTGGTATTATGTCACGTTAAATTAGTGCAACATAAAAAAGAATTTATCTTACATTTTGAAAAAGAGGTTATGAACCTTCAGGAAGTAACAGAATGCTTTCATGTGAGTGGAGATTTCGACTATATATTAAAAATATGTGTGCAGGATATGGCAGACTATCGTAATTTTATGTTAACGAAATTGACCAGTCTAAAACATATCGCAAGCACGCATAGCTCATTTATGATCGCCGAAGTCAAAAATACCATAGCTATAATGCTGTAGAAACCTAAACTAAAACTCCATTTTTTGAAGCAATTGGCTCTGGAATATCTTCGTCTCCTATGATCTGCAACATATCAATCTCAATGGTTCTACAGATCGATAGCATCGGTATATCAAACATCAGTCCTCCAAAAGGATTTTCGGTATAGTCACCCACCAGTTCCATCACAATATAAATCCATCCTATGACCACACAAAAAGGAATACTCGTCCATATACCCCAATCTCCCAATTTCGCAAATTCATTCACTAAACCCAATGGAAGCAGAATGATAAGAATAACATTGAACACAAATGCTGTACTCGCAAACTGCCGCGGCGAAGGAAATTTTTTGATTCTCTCTGCCTGCCCCTGATAATCATAAAATTGGTTTAAACAGTTCTGTAATTGAGTTTGATTGAAATCAGAGATGACCTTATCATTTTTCAAGGCATTTACTTCCCTAGCTTGTTGGGAAATCAAATATGTCGCAAAGTTTTTGTATTGACGCTGTGCATTGAATTCCGCAGTAGAAAGATATTTATTCAAAAAAATAGATGTCCTACTGTAATCAGGAAAACCAGCCTTTATAAGTCTGTTTCTTTTAACATTCATAGAACCAATATATTTTTTCAAACTAATGTGCTCCCATTCCGTTGGGACCAACAATTGCTCCCTCAACGTATACAGCCAGGCAATATGACGGTAAGCAATCCTTTTTCTCCGTTCTACTAAATCGGTAGAATCACCATTTTCGGTGTTAAAGGCATATAACATAGCTGTAAATGACCGGCTAGAATTAACAATTGAACCCCAAATTTTTCGGGCTTCCCAAAGTCGATCATAGGCCTGATTGTTTTTAAAACCAACGTAGAATGCTTCAGCCGTCCCGATCAATGCCAAGGGAACCCACGGAATTATCATCCACTGCCAGTTAAAAAAATAATAGATAACCGCCACGAGTGAGCACCAAAGTGTAAGCCATATCAAATGTGCCCCTGCTAAATTGAATATTTGCCTATAGTTGAAATATTTGGTTGTGATCATAAAGAATGGATATCTTTCATTATTAAAAAACGCTGTGAAAGTACACTTAATTTATAACTGTTCAATACACCAATTTGTTTTCGAGGCAATTATTTCTAAAGCTTTGCCATATTATTAAAACTAAAGCTTTAGATTTCAAAATAGCTTATCATTAAATTTACTCCTTTCGTCCCGAAAAAACCAATATATATCCCAAAAAATTGAATAAAAACATCGTTGAATATAGCTTTGGGTAATTATTCGAAACTTATGAACAAATTAATAGTAGTAACTCTTATCACATTTTTCACTAACAGTTTGCTATTCGCTCAAAGCACAGTCATCGGAAAGGTCTCCGATCAATCTGGAAATCCAGTCCCCTACGCGACCGTTTCATTTAAGCCATTACATGCAATGAAAGATACATCAATAGAGAAAATAGCCGATGAGTATGGAAACTTTCAGTTATTCATCAACGAAAAAGGAACATACCTCGCTTCAGTTCATATTGAAAAAATACTCAAAATGCAGCAAAAAATCGATATTAAGGAATCGAATGAAACCATGGCATTTGTAGTTCCCAAATCACGCTTAACCAACCTCGTGCTAGATGAAGTAACGGTAAACCGTCGCAGACCGATCATACAGCGAAAAATCGACCGTCTCATCATGAATGTGGGGCAAACAGCCAATGCTGTTGGAAAATCAGCATTAGATTTGCTTAAAATAGCACCAGGAGTGTTTGTTAATAACGGCCAAATTTCAATTAACGGGATAATGGGCACACGCATTCTTGTAGACGGAAAAAGTATTAATCTGGCAGGAAGCGATCTTAAGAATTACCTTCAGTCATTACGTTCCAGTGATATCCAAAGCATTGAAATCATGGCGCATCCCTCAGCGGAATTTGATGCAGAAGGCAGCGGTGGCATAATTAATATTATTTTGAAGAAAAACGATAAGCAAGGAATCAATGGCTATATCGGTAATGACTATGGACTAGGCCTCGGAAAATATGCCTCATACAATCCTTACACCGCTTTAAATTATCGAAAGGGCAAAATTGGTTTAACCGCAAGCTATGCTTACGCTCACGCTAAATCCTATGAAGAACTAAAACAACAGAGAAACTTTCCCAATAATGGTCTATACAGTCAAACAACAGACAATACACAAACAAACAATAATAGCCGAATAAGAACAGTTGTGACATATGATCGCTCGAAAAGGGAATCTTTCGGATTAGCCTACACGGGCCAATACAGTAATTTTACGGGGCCCTCCGCCGCCCGTGCGACAGTGCGCTACGAAGATCCAGCTAAAAATATCATTTCGTCGGGCAGTTTTCCTTCCGAATCGAAATCCAATTATCAAAACCTTGGATTCAATTATGCTCGGGAAACAGACAGTTTACACTCTAAAGTCACTATAATCGCCGATTATACGCATAATAAACGCACTGGAAATAGTATCAGCAACAGCACGGATTGGAATGCAACAGGTAGCGTGATTAGCGATACGTTGTTTAGATTAGATTATCCAAGTACAGCAAAAATATTTACGGGCGAAGCGAAATACAACTGGATAGTAAAAAACGGAAACAACTTATCTATTGGCTTAAAGTCTACAGCGACAGATATCATAAACACCAATAATTATCAGGTCTTCGATCAACATTGGACGCCAAGTCCAGCGCTCGATTTCGAATTCGCTTATAAAGAAAGAATTTATGCAACCTACGCAAATTACACGGGAAAATGGGCAAAAATTGATTATCAATTGGGACTTAGAGGCGAGAAATCCATCGTTCAGGGACGACTTTGGGGAGCACAGCAGGCAGATCTTTCACAACATTATTTTAATTGGTTTCCAAGCATCTTTCTGAAGAAAGATCTAAATATGGAAGGAAGCAACTACCTTACTTTTTCCTACAATCGAAGAATTAGACGTCCTTCATACTTTGATTTGAATCCATATAAATATTATATAGATAATTATTCCGTGCAAACAGGAAACCCCTATTTGAGACCACAATTTACAAATTCAATAGAAATTGGTGGGTTGTGGAAGGAAAAGTACTATAGTGCATTAAATTATTCACAGACAAAAAACGCCATATCACAAATCATCCGCAACCAGGCACAAGAAGAGCTATTGACCGTCATTAAAGACAACGTCGGTACTCAAAAGGTATTGACCGCTACCATCAGTGTGCCGGTAAACTTCTTGTCCTTCTGGTCAAGTACGAATACCATTCTGTTCACACATACCCGCTCCACTTCTCCAAACTTTAATTTAAAAAAAGCCTCTTTCCTCGTACAGACGGAACAGGAAATTACATGTGGCAAAGGCTATAGTATTAATATAAATGCATTCTATACACCTCAAATGTTAATTGGAAATATTATAACTAAAGCCATAGGGTCGGTAGATTTAGGGATCCAAAAAAAGTTTATTAAAGATAAATTGGTGGCCAAGGCAAGCATCAGTGATATCTTTTATACGAATAACTATACAGCAACAAGTTATTTCAACGATACTAAAATTTGGATAAGTCACAAAGAACAATCACGGGTTTGCTCCATCTCCTTACTATATAATTTCAAAAAAGGCACGGCGTTTAAGGCGAAAAAAATGGAATCTAGTAATATGGAGGAAAACGGAAGATTATAAATGTTAACAATTTTTATCTTTGCAGCTCAACGAGCTACTAAATTAAAATAAATAAGGGTCAATGAAAAAGTATAAGCTTGCCAAATTTATCGCTCAGGTAGATCCCTTCGTTAAAACAAAGAATATTGAAACATTTTATACGCCGAGTGTTCGAATCATGTTACATTTTGGTATGTGGTTCATATTTACGGTGCTCCTGTTCTGCAACTACTACTATGTGTTAGCAATTCCGCCAAATCAATCCTTATTTTTATCGATCCGCGTCCTGATTTCATCACTTGTTGTATTTTATCTCTTTTTTTATTGGATCATACCCTATGCGCGAAATTCAAAATTATGGATATTACCGTTTGTAGCATCGCCGGTATGTATTTTTATTTGGTTATTTATTAATAATCTTTTTTATGTACTAGCCTACAAATATGGTTATGACCTATCTAATTTATACCCATTAATGGGCAAAGAAAAAAACTTCATTCCGAATCTTTGGTCAGTTTTCAGTTTCAAGGTGATTGCATTAAATGCATTATCTGCTATCTATTCGATGTCTCCTTTTTTCTTTACCAAAATATTAATTGATATGAGAAGAATAAACAAAGACAGGATGCGAATTCAAGAGCAGAAGTTAAAGTTGTCACTGGAAAACATCCAAGTAGAAAAGGACTTTCTGAAAGCTCAACTTAATCCACATTTTCTATTCAATACGCTTAATAATCTCTATCGTTTGACCATGAAAAAAGATCCAACAGCGCCGGAGGTTGTTTTAAATTTATCCGAAATAATGGGATACACGTTATATGACTCGGATACAGAATATGTCTCCTTAAGCAAAGAGCTCGATTTTATTGAGAATTACTTCTCACTGGAAAAAATGCGGCATCCGCAAAACTATAAAATTGTATTGAAAATCGAAGGCCGACAGCATGCTGCTTGCCTAACAATTGCGCCATTATTGACATTTAATCTAATCGAAAACGCCTTTAAATACGGACTTAAAAATGAAGAGGACTCATTTGTCCAACTTTTTATTAGCATTACCAAAGATCAATTTATTTTTGAAATTAAAAATGACTATGATAATTTAGATAGAACAAAAATAGCTCCGTCTAAAGGTATCGGTATTAAAAATTTAAGAAAACGCCTCCATCTCATTTATCCGACAAAGAGCGATCTCCAAATCACAGATACTGGCGGTGAATTTAAAGTTGTATTAAATATCACATTACAGCATGATTGAAAAGTATAGCTGCATCGTCATTGATGACGAGCCTTTAGGAATTGAACTCATTACGGATTTCGTCAATCAAATACCCTTTCTGGAACTGAGAAAAACATTCGGAAAGCCAGTCGAGGCCATGAGCTTCTTGCAAGATAATCCCATTGATTTGGTGTTTAGTGATATTGAAATGCCCAAGTTGACGGGCTTAGACCTATTGGAAACCCTAGCGCAGCAACCCATCTTTATTTTTATCACAGCACATCGGCATTTTGCCATTGACGGATTTGAAAAAGGAGCGGCGGATTACCTCATTAAGCCGGTTCGTTTCGATCGGTTTTTAAAGGCTGTAAATAGAGTAAAGGAACAACTAGATACGCTTAAAAAGCTAAAAAATAGTCCCGTAAAAACAGATCGAATTTTCATAAAAAGTGAAAGTAAGTTTATCAGATTAATGCTAAAGGATATTGTTTATATCGAGGCTCAGGGCAATTACCTGACCATTGTCACGCTTAATGGTACGAACCAGACATTATCCACCTTGAAAGCCATGGAAGAAATTTTACACAATTCCAGTTTCTTTCGAATTCACAGAGCATTCATTGTCAATACAGATTATATTCAGTCGCTAAATGGAAATATCGTTCAGCTTTCGAATGGAAAAATTATTCCTATCGCCAGCAATAAAAAAGACCTATTATATTCACTTTTGGGGCTAAATTAAATAATAGAATACAATCCCATTATCTATCTGAATCTCCATAGGTGAACGTCTAGTGGATTTTAAAAAAAAGATATAGTATACTATTGTATATTTTTATCCGTTTAATTATTTTAATTGCATTGAAATATAAAACTTCAAATACACAACAAGATGATGATAAAAATAAAAGGCTTCGCATTAAACATGATTCCTCTACTGCTTGCGACAACTGCTTTTGCCCAAAACAAAGTGGATCTACGGACCATGTTAAATAAAAATCGAGAATTTATATTTCCGCAGACAGTGGATAAAATTGCTACGGCGTTGGATGTCAAAACGGAGTTTTATGAAGATGCCAATGAGGAAAAGTATGCAAAATGGATCACTAAATCTGGTTTAGAACTGTATAGCAATTACGGCGATGACAAAACTGTTAATGAACTTTTTTTTGATATTCCTGAAGATAAGTTTTTGGTTGTCGAGGGGCTACCTTTCGATCTAGCAATGAACAAAACAACCCTCCAGGATGCGCTCTCAAAATTCAGTCGTCACGAAGTCAAACAGAAGATGCTTGATGATGGAAGCGCTTACCCTGGCGGTACTAGCCTGACCATGAAAACGGGAACGCATTTTACAACGCTAATCTTTGATAACAAAAATCTTTTAAAGTTTATGAGTTTAACCACTTCACTAATTGACCCCGCAGTCAATTAAGCTAACGGGGGCGGTAGAATTTGAAAAGATTAAAGATTTCCTTTTTTTAGCTCATTGACGGCAAAATCTACCGCCCTTGCGGTAAATGCCATATACGTTAGTGATGGATTCACACATGATGAAGAAGTCATAAATGCCCCATCTGTCACAAAAACATTTTTTGCATCCCATACTTGATTAAATTTGTTCAATACGGATGTTTTTGGATCATTGCCCATTCGTGCTGTTCCCATTTCGTGAATTCCCTGCCCCATACTGAACCCATTATCGTAGGTCTTTACATCTTTGACACCAATTGATGTTAACATTTCCACCATTTCATTACTGGCATCGCGTCTTATCTTCCGCTCGTTCTCCTTGATCGCTGCATCTATTGCTAATACAGGAAGTCCCCATTTATCGCGAATAGACGAATCCAATACGACTCTATTATCGTGGTATGGCAGTATTTCCCCGAAAGCAGTGAATCCAATTTTCCAGCCGCCAGGCTCAGTAATAGCATCTTTCCAGGCCCCGCCCACGCTCATATTGTCCACCTCACCCGTCCATTGTGGCCTTGAAGCACCGCCCTGATAACCAAAACCACGAACATAATCTCTCTTCGTACGATCTCCGGGAACATTAACGAATCGGGGAACATATAATCCATTAGCCCTTCGTCCAAAAATATATTTGTCTTCAAATCCCTCTACGCTTCCGCCAGCACCACTATTTAACATGTGATCCATTAAATTATGCCCCAGCTCCCCACTGCTACTTCCGAGACCATGTTCCCATATATTAGTAGCGGAATTCATTAATAACCAGGTGGAATTTAAAGTCGACGCACATACAAAAACAATTTTGGCAAAATATTCATACGTCTGATTCGTTTCCGCATCAACTATTTCAACTCCTTTAGCTCGCTGCGTATCAGGGTCATAAATAATATTCTTTACGATGGCAAATGGACGTAACGTTAATTTCCCTGTTTTCATCGCAGCAGGTAATGTTGCAGATTGTGTGCTAAAATAAGCGCCAAAATTACAGCCAAGCCAGCATTTATTTTGGTATTGGCAATTAATGCGGTTATGATGCGGAACTGTTATGTTGGCGACCCTACCAATTATAAAATGCCGTTTGCCTTGGTAATGCAATTTCAGTCGTGCAGCAAGATCTTTTTCCACAACGTTCATATCCATCGGCGGCATAAAGTCACCGTCGGGCAGCACTGCTATTCCGTCTTTATTACCAGAGATGCCGGCAAATTTCTCTACGTAACTGTACCAGGGCGCTATTTCCCGATAACGTACAGGCCAATCTATACCGTAACCATCTTTGCTATTAGCTTCAAAATCAATATCCGACAAACGATAACTCTGCCGCCCCCACATAAGCGACCGCCCTCCAACCTGATAACCTCTGAACCAATTAAAGGGTTTTATTTCCTTATATGGACTTTCAGTTTCATTGGTCCAGAAATCAATATTTCCTTCGTTTATCCATTGATTTTTAATTCCAAATGGCAAATAGTGCTGCGCAATATCCAATGGTACACGGCCACTATGTGGAAAATCCCATGGATCTTTGTTGGGGGATGGATAATCTTTAATATGTTCAATATTGCGTCCTCTTTCTAACATTATGGTTTTAAGGCCCCGCTCTGTTAGTTCCTTCGCTGCCCAGCCACCAGTGATTCCAGACCCGATGACAATAGCATCATATACATTATTAGCCATGTAGTTGTAGTTGGTTTAATTGGTTATTACTTGTTGGAAAACTCCCTTTTAAAAATGAGTTATTTTCCAACATAAAACATTGCAAAGTTTGTCGGTAAACTTACCCTGCACCGAGGGCTTATCCGCCCCACCACCAAAGTAGAATAGACTCCCTAAACAAGTTTAAGGTTTTTTTTTGATTTAATTGCAACCGGTTGCGAATTTTTGTAATATTGTATTAAACAAGTACGTAACTTGAATAACCAGATTATAATAGTATAAACTAGAGACTAAATCATTGCTTCAAACTAATCAGAATATAAATCTTTTCAGTCTGAGATATGGTCTTTTCTAAACGTAATAAATATGACAACAATTAAAGGTCCTGCCATCTTTCTCGCACAATTTATCGGCGATGAACCCCCGTTTAATTCCTTAGAAAATATCTGCCAATGGGCCTCAGCGCTCGGCTATAAAGGTATTCAGTTGCCAACCTTAGATGCTCGTTTTATTGATCTAGAAAAAGCAGCGTGCGATAAAAGCTATGCACTCGACCTAAAAGCTAAAGTACAGTCCTATGGATTGGAAATCACGGAACTCTCAACCCATCTTCAAGGGCAACTAATCGCTGTAAACCCAAGTTTTGATGATCTCTTTGATGCTTTTGCACCACAGCAGGTACATCACGATCCTCAAGCCCGACAACAGTGGGCCATACAACAATTAAAATATGCCGTACAGGCCTCTCATAATCTTGGACTGAAAGCATTAGCAACCTTTAGTGGCGCATTATTGTGGCCATTTATATACCCTTGGCCACAAAGGCCAGCCAACCTGATTGAGACAGGATTTGCGGAACTTGCCAAATTATGGTTACCCATACTCGATGAATGCGAGCAGTATGATGTCGATCTCTGTTATGAATTACATCCGGGCGAAGACTTGCACGATGGTGTTACTTTCGACCTATTTCTCGAAAACGTAAATAATCACAAACGGGCAAACATCCTTTATGATCCCTCCCATTTTGTCCTTCAATGCCTCGATTACCTCGAATTTATTGACATCTATCACGAGCGAATTAAGATGTTTCATGTTAAAGATGCTGAATTTACACCTTCTGGCCGTCAGGGTGTGTATGGTGGCTACCAGAACTGGCAAGCCAGAGCTGGTAGATTTAGATCAATTGGCGATGGACAAGTGGACTTTAAAGCCATATTTACCAAACTTACACAGTATGATTTTAAAGGCTGGGCTGTACTCGAATGGGAGTGCGCATTTAAAAATGCTGAAGATGGTGCTCGGGAAGGTGCCCTGCACATTAAAGACTATATTATACGGGTTACCGATAAGGCATTCGATAATTTCGCGGCAGTAGAAACAAATGATAGCCTCAATCGCAAACTATTGGGTTTGTAAAATAAATGATCTCGTCATTATAAATTTAACTTTATGAGCACTACAAAACTTAAAATGGGTATGATAGGCGGAGGAAAAAATGCTTTTATTGGTGCTGTTCACCGTATGGCGGCCGGAATCGACGGCCATATTGAATTATGTTGTGGAGCGCTAAACTCTGATCCTATTGTTGCAAAAGAATCTGGATTACTTTTGGGACTTCCAAAAGAAAGAAGTTATGGAAGTTATCAGGAAATGATCTTCCAAGAAAGCAAGCGCCCTGCGCAAGAACGCATGGACTTCGTCAGCATCGTCACCCCTAACTTTGCTCATTTTGAACCGGCAATGATGGCTTTAGACCATGGCTTTCATGTCGTCCTCGAAAAACCGATGACTTTAACACTTGAACAAGCAAGTTTACTTCAAGAAAAAGTGGAAGAAACCGGATTAACACTCTGTGTGACATACACATACTCCGCTTATCCAATGGTAAAACAGGCCCGTCAACTGGTGAAGGAAGGTCGACTAGGTCCAATCAGAAAGATTATGGTTGAGTACCCACAAGGTTGGCTCAGTAAACTCATCGAAAACGGCCTCTCACTGGCATTCTGGCGCACAGATCCCGAAAAAAGTGGAAAAAGCGGATGTATGGGTGATATCGGAACGCACGCAGCACATTTAGCAGAATATATCTCAGGCCTGAAAATAACTAAAATGTGTGCCGACTTACAAACTTTCGTCGACGGCAGAAAACTGGAAGACGACGGCAATATTTTACTTCGATTTGAAAACGGTGCAACAGGAGTGTTATCTGCCTCGCAGGTCGCTGCCGGAGAAGAAAATGCCTTAAAAATTAGAGTATATGGTGAGGAAGGCGGTTTAGAATGGAACCAACAAGATGCCAATACACTAATCGTCAAACATATCAATCAGCCGACTCAGCTTTTTAGAACGGGCCAACCATACCTTTCACCACTCGCACAACATAATATACGCTTACCTGCTGGTCACCCAGAAGGATATATTGAAGCATTTGCCAATATCTATAGAAATTTCGCAACTACACTTTTAGCGTCCATGGAAGGTAAAGTTCCGACAGAAGAAGAGACTGACTTCCCGACCGTAAGTGATGGTGTCCGGGGCATGAAGTTTTTAGCAACTGTACTTGCTTCAGCAGAATCTGAACAAAAGTGGACTGACTTCCTAAGTGAATAAAATAAAAGAACCAATGTGGTGTCCCCCGCAGGCGGGGAAACCACATTGGTTGCTATTTTAGCGAAGTCACTTGTGATTATCGCATCGGATTTAAATAGTTCTACTCATTTGAATAAAGTTTCCTGCATATACGCTTCGTCCCATTTTTGCTCAGCGTATATAGAAGTGTTTCTATTCAACAGCTATTATTTTTTTGGATACTTTGGAGCTTCCTCTATCACTATAGTTTGTTCTTGTTGTGTTAGTGGAGCTGGAGGAATTTCAGCAACATCTCGTTCGATTTCCTGAGTTTCGAGATGAACAGCATATGGCGAAGGTTCTATTGGAATACCCATTACAGTCGCATATTCTCTGGTATAAATAGCACCAAAATATAAGATAGCGGCTGTATAATAAACCCATAACAAGATCAACACAAACGAGCCCGCTGCACCATAAGTATCTTGTGTAGCCGAATGTTCTAAATACACCCCGATTAAGTACCTGCCTACCACAAATAAAATTGAGGTAAATAAAGCGCCAGCACGAACCGTTCGCCAGTGAATATTGACATCCGGCAGTATTTTAAATATGACACTGAACAAAAGAAAAATAGTTCCAAAGGATAAACCAAAGTTAATCCCGTTCACTAACATAACTGTCATATCTGGAAAATAACGCTGCAGCTGATCCATTAATGCCAAAATCACACCATTAATAATAAGTGTAACAACCAGCAAGAATCCCAATCCTATAACCAATGATGAAGACAAAAGTCTGTCCTGAATTAACTTTAACCAACCTTTCTTTGGCTTCGCGCGTACGTGCCAAATCTTGTTGATGGAATTTTGGATATCCCCAAAAACTGTTGTTGCCCCTAAAATTAAGGTAACACTACTGATCAGCAATGCCAGATTTGACTTTCCTGACAATTGTAAATTCTGAATAACCTCCTGAATCTGCTTAGCAGCACTATTCCCCACAAAACCGCGTAACTCCATAAACACTCTCCCCTCAATGGCATCCTCTCCATAAAAAATTCCAGCCAAGGCAATGATTAGAACGAATATTGGACCGATCGAGAAAACCGTATAATAAGATAGTGACGCACTGTACTTCATTGAATCTTCATTGAGAAATCCCGCAACAGTACTTTTCAAAATTCGCCAATACGTTTTTATTTTACTGCTACTCTTAGTTCTGATATCCATATTTTCGCGTTTTATCTCAACAACAAACCATTAAGTAGTCGAGAAAGTTTGTCCTTTATACGTTTTAATGCGAATAGTCTTTTAGAGTACCTTCCAGAACCAATCGATCCTGTTTTACGACTTTTAGACTAAGGATGAGATCTGAAACAAGGGTTTTCAGTCCTAAAATAGGCGACACTTTGACTTCATTTGGCCAGTCCGCCAGATGAATCGCAACATGAGATAACTCATCAGTCTTCTTATAGTTCCCGTTTAGTCTGTTTACGTCTTGCGATGTCGACAACATACTGAATCCCCTATCTTGCTTTTTAAACCATTGGTAGAACAGCTTATCTGGCAGAAACTTATTGAGGTTACTATCTCCCCCCATGGTAATTCTTACTTCTGGAACAAGTGTGTTATATAGCGTTTTCTCTTCGACCGTTTCGAAATTCTCATCAACCGCATAATTGACAATAGTATCCGTCTGAGTTACCTTATTTTTTAATATTTCAATATCAATATAACTACCGTCCAAATGTGTGATAAGAGAATCGGTCATCATCGGAAATTCTGCAAACGCTTGTTTTAGTTTATTTTTCAGTTGATTCGTAGGGATATTGACCCAAGCTTTTGCAATATATTGTGTCGATGCAAGTTCCCTGACAATGAACTCTTTCGGAAAGTTCCAATTTTTTGAGGTAAATTCACCATAAACATCAACTTGATCACCTTTCAATGTGAATTCAACATAATTGTTAGTGGATAAATCACTATAACGTACCGATTGGCCGGTAAGTGTGCTCGGATCGGCGATAAATTGTTTGATAGTCACCATATCGCCTTTTGATTGAATGAGCTGCAGCATCTCTTCCTTCTTATTATCAAGATCAAAACCTACACCAATCAATAAATCATTTCCTCTACACAAAAATGCCATTTTATTCGCCCGATCATACGCATACGTCATCCCGGAATCGGCGCCTCTTTCGATAGAATCTACTTGTATGACTTCTTTTAGAAAAAATAAGAATTGCTGTTTATCCTTTAGCTGAAAAAAAGCATAAAAATTTTTTGGATGTTCCTCCAAAGTAAAAAGAAAGACATTCGCTTTCATGTCAATGCCATTATCTTGAAGTTTACTTAGCCTTTTGCCGAAATTCAAACTTTCTTTTTGTGATATCTTCCATTTATTAAAAAACTGATTCAACAAAATATCATCCAATGATACCGTTAATAATGCTTTACTTTCTTTATGGACCAATGATTTGTAAGACTCTTGCTGCCTGAGTATGTATATTCCCCATACGGTAATTATCAAAAGTATAACAATCCCTATCGTCCAAACTATTGTCTTTTTTATCATATCGATTCAATCTATAAGTGTGAGTTGCCTATCTAATACCCGTCAAAAGGGAACCCTAGTCTTCCAATGAATTAAATCTATCGCGTTGGATACGCCAACAGAAACCTATACCACACTATTTATGGCTGAAGCAAACTCAGTATAAAAATCCTACAATTCAGCTAATGAAACTATTTGCCTTTTTGACATAAAGTATGTGTTTAGTTTTCAATATTGGAGTTTGACACGTTCAACCTAAAAATAGCGAGATTTAAAATAACGAGATCAAAAATATCAATCAAATAGCGCTTTTTTCACCCCTGAAATCAGGGAATTGGTAATTCCATTTAAGATTCTCGAATTAAACCATATTCCAGGGCAGATTTTACAGCGGCAGTAACGCTCTTCGTTTGAAATTTCTCCATTAGATTTTTGCGATGACTTTCTACTGTGTGCGAACTGATAAAGAGAGATTCAGCAATTTGATTAGTTGTCATACCTTTCGATACGAAACTGAGCACTTCTTTTTCACGACGTGTCAATTTTGGCACCTGCTTTAGCCCTATCTCCGATTTCTTATTCAAAATAGTCTGGGTTTTCTCACAGATATAGCGCTTTCCAACAATAACATGTGAAATAGCAGTCAGTATTTCATCGCCATTTGCATTTTTCTGTAAATAGGCATCGGCTCCCTCGTTTAGAATACTATTGATGACAGCAAATTCATTGTGTACACTAAACGCGATTATTTTCAGACCATTGTTATTCTCTTTCAGGCCTTTAACTAAATCTATTCCATTAGCGTCCGGTAGATTAATATCGAGGAGCAGTACCATTGGCATGTCTACAGCAATATTCTTCGACAGCTCGGTTGCGCTAGAATACATGCCGACAACTTCAAAATCTTCATGCGCGTTGATAATGTTTTTCAATCCTTCAAGCAACAAGGGATGATCGTCTGTAATCGCTATTTTTATCATTTTTCTAAAAGTTAAACCATGGGTATTTCCAACTCTATCGTAGTACCCGAGCCGTAATCAGACATAAGCTTCATTTCGCCGTTTAAAAACGAAAGTCTTGAACGCACATTATGCATTCCTGCTGCATGCTGCAAATCGACACTTTCTATATCAAAACCCTTGCCATCATCTTCAATTGTGATATGTAAACGCTCATTATGTGAAGAAAGCTGTATTAAAATATTGGAAGCACTAGCATGCTTCAATGCGTTATTGACCAATTCCTGAATAATTCGATATAAAGAAATTTCCTGTTCAGTACTCAACGTTGATTCAAATTGTAGAAATTCGCATTCAACGAGACATGTAACCTGGCTCATACGACTCGCATAGTCTCTTAAAGTCTCCTTCAAACCATATTTCACAATTAGATCAGGCATAAGGTTATGGGCAAGCCGACGAAGTTCATCTACCGCCCCATCCAACAGATCAATGCTTCGATCTATTCCTTCCTGTACGGATTCCTTTTCTAAAGTAGCCTTATTAAGCTCCGATAAACCTAACTTCGTACTAGACAGTAAACCACCCAACCCATCATGCAGGTCACGGGCAATGCGTGTCCGCTCCTTCTCTTCCCCAGCGAGCATTGCTGTCAGGCTTTCAATCGCGTGTTGCTGATTTTTCTTTTCGATTTCTAATTGATGCAAATGCTCCCGCTGTTTCAATGCATTGGAACGCTGCCAATAGGCGTAAAAAAGCAAAACGATGACAACCAAACAACTAATAAATAACCAAATATAAATCGAATTCATTCGCGACTTAAAAGCAATTTTCTTTTTTGACACGTCAAGCTCTTGTAAACGTTGTGTATTTTCCAGTCGGCTTAATTGCAAATCTTGCTCCTTTTTATCTCTTTCGAGTTGTAATACTTTAAGCTGCTGGGTACGATTCAGTTCATTCAATTTCAAATTCTCAACCAGTTGATGCTGTCTGTCATTCAAAGCTTTCATCAACTTAATCTGCTGTTCCTTTTTCTCTCCCTCCAAACGAAGACGCATTAACTTTTGGTTCTGTAATTCTCGCTCAAACTTCAGCTCCAGCTGTTTGGTCTTATCTAGTTTATCCGAATTAAAAGCTTTTTCAAATACATCAATATAGCTTTTTTGATAGTTGAACGCTTCTTTATATTTTCCTTCTTCAACACTTACTTCAGCCAGTCTGCTAAATAGACTTAACCCCACCTGATAATCATAATGCGGCTCTCGATTAAGATTATCCAAAGCTTTTTGCAGGTATTTCTTACCTTCATCACGAGCGCCAGCTTTGAAAGCTTCATCCGCGAGGATACCATAAGCGGGTATCGTGATGGCATATTGTCCAGTTTCAGCAGCGATATCTAAAGCTTGCTTAGCGTAGGCTATCGCTTTTTTAACACCACTATCCGAATAAAACTCGTGGTATAAATTTGCAAGATTAACGGAAACATAGGCTCGATCCGTTGGATTGATAAGATGTTTATCATTCTTGTTCACCAAGCTATACGCATCAAGATAGTGTTGTTCAGCTTTACGCAATAGATCAAAATTCGCTTTATTTAACCTGTACTGTTCTTCAAACAGATAACCAGCTTGCATGTAGGCATCAAATAAGCTATTGACATTCCCACCTGCTTTAGCCGTTTCCAACAATAATGAAGTATACTTTTCTTGAAAATCATAATTACGCTGATTGGCGTAGATTGCTGTTAGCTCTTTATAAACGGCCAATTTACGAGCGATATTTGCCTCTGTCTGCGGTGCCTTCTCTAAATAAGAAATCGCTTTGTGAAATTGGGCAACGGCCTCATCTTCTCTATTCTGCCGTGTCATAATCCATCCATCACAGTAATATACATATCCTTTTGTTCCATTTTCATTGACAATCGGAAGCACAGATTTAGCATGTTCCAAATAAAATCTCGATTTTTCAAAAGCATGATCATTAAAACTATTCATCGCAGCAATACAATTCAAGTAAGCATAATACTGCTTATCAGGATAGTTTCTAGCCAACTGAATATTGTCATGGAGTAGTTGACCAGCCAGGGCTTTCTCATTATTAAAATACAGGGCCTGTGCGTATTTTCCCGTCAGTACAAACCGCTCTCTGCTTCCTAAAGGAAGATTGTAATACGATTTCTTTAACTCCTGCAGCTGTTCTTGCGCAAATACAGCACAACATGGACACAGAAAAAGAAAAAATATTAGAATTGAATACCAAATATTCTGAACATACCCCATAAAATCAATTGTTGCAGCTAGCTAAGTGAATAGTCCAAACTTAGATAAATTTAGCTTTATACACAATAAATTATCGCACATACAAGTTAAACGGATGCGCTCGATATGCAAATCAGACGGGACTTGCTAAACAAAAAATCATACCTTTGCTATAATGAAGTATATCTATTTATTTCTTGCTATAGCTGCTGAGATCTTCGCAACCACTTTCCTCAAAAAGTCTGAAGGCTTTACCCTGATAAAACCTACTATTATCAGTATTGTTGGGTATATCATTGCATTCTACTTTTTAAGTATCACCCTGAAATATTTACCTGTGGGTATATCCTACGCAATTTGGTCAGGAGTTGGAATTGTAGCGATTACACTGGTGGGTATGTTTTTATTTAAACAGATTCCCGATACAGCAGCGATTGTTGGTATGGTCTTAATCATCGCTGGAGTCATCGTTATCAATCTGTTTTCAAAAATGGGAGCACATTAGCTGATGTAAGATCTAAATTTGTATTTTTGTAACTTACATAAATTAAAGGATACGTGTCGTTAGAGAAACTAAAACTTAGCAAAAGATTGACTGCTACGATGACTGAACTCGGTTATCTGGCTCCAAAGGAAATTCAGAGTAGGTGCATTTCCAGAATTCTTGGTGGACAGGATGTCATTGCCATCGCTCCTGAAGGAGCTGGTAAAACCACAACTTATGTTTTAACCACCTTGATGAAGTTGAAATTCACAACAGATGAAGCTCCAAAGTTTTTGATCTTGGCGCCAAATGAAGAACGTATCGACGAAATCGTTGAAAAGTTCCACCAACTAAGCAAAAATAGAGATCTTCGCATCATTGGATTACGCGCTTCAGGCAGTATGGAAGAGGAAATCGGAGAATTAGTTGATGGAAAGGACATTGTTGTAGCTACGCCAAATCGTGCTAGAGCGATTTATCTTAAACTAGCATTAAATCTCAATCGAATTCAAACGTTAATTATCGATGATGCAGAAGAGATTATCAAACAAGGGATGCAAACACCCGTACGCGAATTGGCAGAAAGCTGTGGTAAGGTGCAACATATCGTGTACAGTACGGTTGAACACCAGAAACTTTATGACATGGTAGAGAATTTTATGAATGAAGATTATGCCGTCATAGAGGTAGACGAACTCGAAAACGATACTGTTGACACCTTAGATTTGCTCGTATATCATGTCCCTAATTTCACAACGAAAATCAATTTATTAAATCATCTGCTGCAAGATAAAGAAGTATTTCAGAAAGTAGTCGTTTTTGTAAACACCAAACTTACGGCCCAGAAATTAGCCAGCCACTTATTCAGCAGCAATAAAGAAGAAATTGCAGTACTCAATCCATTATTTTACGACGATTTCGGTTATGAAGCCATTGAAGACTTCAAAGAAAATAGTCTATCCCGTGTATTGATCATTGCGAGAGAAAACACAAATGATATCGATCTTTCCGCTATTCCGTTCGTTTTCCAATTTGAATTACCAAATGAAAAGGAACAATTCTTAAATCACCTCCTCAAGAATGAAGAGAATGAAGAAACGATAATACTGACTTTTGCTACGGACCTGGAATTACCTATGGTGAAAAAAATCGAACAGGCCGTTGGTAAAAGGATGGACATATTAGAGCTACCCGAAGATGTTTCCATATATAACTCGACCACCGATAAGAAGAAAAAGGTCAATAAGGAAGAAGACCAGACAGATAGTTCTCGTGGAGGAGCATTTCACCAAAAGAAAGAAAGCAATGCCAAAACTTTTAATTATGGCGGCGGTGAAAAAGCGAAAATGACCATGAAAATGAAAAAGAAATAGAAATTCAAAAAGAATTACCACTAAGAAGGGAAGNNCTTCCCTTCTTAGTGGTAATTTAAAACTTTTCTCAACAACTTAATATAAGCATTTGCAATTCTTTCCATCCCTTCATCATTTGGATGCGCGTAGTCAACCGTAGAGTTCAGATCCAAATTAAGCTCTTGACTCGATAACAAAAAAAGCTGGCGAACACCCTTTGACTGTAATTTGCTAAACGTGGCTTTCAGTACCCGGCTGCTTTGCTGATATTCATCATTTTTATCTTCATTAAAAACCTGTTCAATATTCCCAGAACTGTGTTGTGTCAAAATAATAGGCGTAGTCGGATGTTCTTTTCTTAAAAATGTTACCGCATAGACCAACAAAGAATCCAACTGCTTTTCTGTTAAAGAATTCGAAATAGCGAGATTGGGAATACAATCCAGTACAAAACAGGCCGCATCCACGCTATTCATCACATTCAAAATTGGCTTTTCCAATCGGCCATTTCCCGAGAAACATAAGTTTATTACTTCGTGATCAAATGCACGTCCAACTTGATTGGTCCAAGCCAAACCCGGCCGACTCGTACAGGCCCCCTGGCCAATTGATGTTCCATAGACGACTATTGGCTTTTTTGGAGTTGTATGCGTATATGAAAATTTGGCTGTGCTTGGAATACCGATTTTTAACCACTTAACTGTATTATATAATGGAAGATATAAGCGATAATTAAACTTTTCATTACGACCGATATTCTTCCATTTATAAGAGACGGTGTCCGAAAAATCATAGTTGCCATATGCCCATTTCCATTCCTTTTTTGCTGTATCAAAGGCATAAAGATCCACGCCGCTGACAGCAGTTGTTGGCATGTGTGGCATATTGAGTCCGCCGGCCACCGGATACTGAACAGTAATCTCTGGAGAAGATGTCTGAAAGTCGACATAGAAACCCGCACTGTTCTTACCTAGCTCCCATACAGGTTTTCGTACTTGACTTTCCAATTGATCCGGAAGCCGGTTGAAGGCAGAGAGTTTCTGATTTGCCAATCTACCCTGTACATGCCCATCTTCAAGTGGTGAAAACCAACGATAATTCTCCTGCGATTTGATAACAGAAAAAGATAACAGTAAATATACTGTCAACACTATTCTTGGGAACATACAATAACGAGTTTTAAGTTTGATACAATTGATTATTAAAAAAGGAGCCTATTGGCCCCCTTTTGTTGCGATTTATTTATTATACTATAAAATAGCTTGTCTAATCCGTATCAGCTTTTCCATCAAACCTTCAAGCAAATCCAAATGCAACATATTCGCTCCATCAGACTTCGCATTTGCTGGATCGGGATGGGTCTCTATGAAAAGACCGTCAGCTCCCACTGCGATTGCAGCTTTCGCTATTGTTTCAATTAAAGCTGGCTTCCCTCCCGTTACACCAGAAGTCTGATTGGGCTGCTGCAAAGAATGTGTGCAGTCCATTACTGTAGGCACATTAAAAGCACGCATTTCAGGAATTCCACGATAATCTACAATAAGATCCTGATACCCAAATGTGTTGCCACGATCAGTTAAAAAAACCTTTTCATTGCCTGATTCCAAAATTTTATCGACTGCAAATTTCATTGACCCGGCACTTAAAAATTGTCCCTTTTTTACATTAACGACCTTATTTGTCTTTGCGGCAGCAACTAGCAAATCAGTTTGGCGGCATAAAAAAGCTGGAATTTGAAGAACATCAACATATGCAGCAGCCATTTCTGCCTCATGGCTTTCATGAATATCCGTCACGGTCGGAACACCAAAGGTATTACCAACCTTTTCCAAAATTTTCAACGCCTTTTCATCACCGATACCCATAAACGAGTCGAGGCGAGATCTATTAGCCTTACGGTAAGACCCTTTAAAAATATAGGGAATATTAAGTTTATCTGTAATAGTAACAATCTTCTCAGCAATACGCAAAGCGATTTCTTCTCCTTCAATCGCACAAGGTCCCGCCATTAAAAAGAAGTTCTGCGATGTCCCGTTCTTAATTTCAGGAATGTATTTGTTAATCATATAATTATAAAAAATTAATTGCCAAGCTCTGATAAAAATTTTATCCGCATCAATTGGAGATCCTCATAGCTATAGTCATCGCCTCCAAGTTCTTTCAATGCATTGTTAATTGAATCAGTCTCCGCCGTCTTAAAATAGTCGTACACCTCATCCTGACGATCCTCATCAATAATCTCGTCAATAAAATAATTGATATTTATTTTAGTACCCGCATTTACGATGGTTTCAATTTCCTTCAATATTTCCTCATAAGTAATCCCCTTAGCCGAAGCAATATCATCCAAAGCTATTTTACGATCAATATTTTGAATGATAGATACCTTTAACGCGGATTTATTCGCTGTACTCTTAATGACAAGGTCCACAGGTCTGTCAATTTCATTTTCCTCAACGTACTCTTTGATCAAGGCAATAAAGGGCGGCCCAAATTTGATCGCTTTGCCATTGCCGACACCCTGAATTTGTTTCAATTCATCGATGCTAATTGGGTAATGCGTACACATTTCTTCGAGCGAAGGATCCTGAAAAATGACAAATGGAGGTAAAGCTTTTCCCTTTGCTATTTTCTTACGCAGGTCTTTCAACATGCCCAACAATACGGTATCTAAAGCTCCTGTACCATGCCCAGCATCGTCCGAATTTGTATGGTCGCTACCCTCTATAGGACGATTTATGACAAATTTTAGCTGATAAGGATTGGTTATATAATGCCTGCCAATATCCGTCAATTTTAAAAGACCATAATGATCAATATCTTTTTCAATAAAATTATCGAGAACAGCCTGTCTGACCAAAGACTTCCAATAGATAACGCCTTTGTCTTTCCCCTTTCCAAATAAGCGATGCTCATCATGCTTATAGGATGACACCGGTTGATTATTTTGTCCCATCATCACGTTAATCACATGATGATCGTCAAACTTCTCTCCCTGTTCCTGAATAAATCCCAGTACATCACGCAACGATTCCTCTGCCTCAAAATATTCCTTCGCGGAACGACAGTTATCGCACATGTTATTACAACCTTGTTCATCGAAATTTTCTCCGAAATAATGAAGGATCTGCTTACGACGACAAACAGCAGACTCGGAATAATCGATAACTTCTTTTAAAATCTGTGTACCAATCTCCCGTTCAGCCACAGGTTTATCTTTCATAAACTTAGTGAGTTTTTCTACGTCCTTTTCGGAGTAAAAAGCCAAACAGTAACCATCTCCCCCATCACGTCCAGCACGCCCAGTTTCCTGGTAATATCCTTCCATTGATTTAGGGATATCGTGATGAATCACATAGCGAACATCCGGTTTGTCAATTCCCATACCGAAAGCAATTGTCGCCACAATCACTTCAACATCCTCCATCAGAAATTTATCTTGCGTATCCGCTCGGGTTTTAGCATCTAAGCCCGCGTGGTAAGGTAAAGCTTTAATCCCGTTTAAGTTTAAAACTTCACTAATCTCCTCCACTTTCTTACGGCTTAAGCAGTAAACGATGCCAGTTTTCCCGGATTTTGTTTTGATAAAACGAACAATCTCTTTAACGACATCTTTTTTTGGCCTTACTTCATAATATAAATTACTGCGATTAAATGATGATTTAAATAAAACAGCATCATTCATCTGTAAATTTTTACGAATATCCGACTGTACCTTCGGGGTAGCCGTGGCGGTGAGCGCAATAATTGGAATACTCGGCCCTATTTCATTAATTACCTGGCGAATTTTACGATATTCTGGTCTGAAATCGTGCCCCCATTCGGAAATACAATGCGCTTCATCAACAGCAACAAAGGATACTTTTATCTGATGTAAAAACTCCAAATTTTCTTGCTTGGCAAGCGATTCAGGAGCAACATACAGCAACTTGGTTTTTCCAGCGACCACATCATCCTTAACCCTGGTAATCTCACTCTTATTTAAAGAAGAATTCAAAAAATGAGCGATACTGTCTTCGCCACCGAATGCACGAAGTTGATCTACTTGGTTTTTCATTAAAGCTATCAGCGGAGAGATAACAATTGCGGTCCCCTCACTCATGAGTGCAGGAAGTTGGTAGCAAATTGATTTTCCCCCACCGGTCGGCATAATTACAAACGTGTCTCTTCGTTGAAGAATACTCGTTATAATAGCCTCTTGATCTCCTTTAAAAGTATCAAAACCAAAAAAATCTTGTAAATTGTCGAAAAGTGATTTTTCTATTTCCATTGCGCCTTGGGCAAAAATAAGATAGATAAATGAAGAAATAATCTTGAAAAATAATCTATTTTTGCAATCTATTCTAATACATAAAAGTAAGAGTATTTTTTGTGAAAAACAACTACGAAATAAAAAATATAGCTATTCAAGCTATTCAAGAAGAAGCCAAAGCAGTAGCTGCCTTAGCCCAATATATTGATGATGATTTTGTTACCATTGTTAATCGCATATTAAATCTGCAGGGAAGAGTTGTCGTTACCGGGATTGGCAAAAGTGCTATTATTGCACAGAAGATCGTAGCAACGTTAAATTCCACTGGAACACCATCCATCTTCATGCATGCAGCTGATGCTATTCATGGCGATCTCGGGATCATCCAGCAAAATGATTTAATTATTGCCATCTCCAAAAGCGGTAACACACCTGAGATTAAAGTGTTGGTCCCCTTTTTAAAGCAAACGAAAAATGTACTGATTGCTTTGGTTGGAAATACGGAATCCTATTTGGCAAAAAATGCCGACTACATCTTGAACACCACAGTCGAAAAAGAAGCATGTCCCAACAATCTGGCCCCTACCTCGAGTACAACTGCACAATTAGCCATGGGTGATGCACTTGCTGTTGTATTACAGGAATGCCGCGATTTCACGGACAGAGATTTTGCCAAATACCATCCTGGAGGAGCATTAGGCAAAAAATTGTACTTAAGGGTGGGCGACCTGTCTGATCAGAACGGAAAACCTAGCGTCCAACAACAGGCTACTGTCAGCGATATTATCATTACCATTACACAGTTTAGACTGGGTGCCGTGGCTGTACTGGACGAAGACCGTATTGTTGGCATTATCACCGACGGCGATATACGACGAATGTTGGAAAAACATAACGATCTAGCGAGAATTACCGCCGGAGACATTATGGGAAAATCACCCAAAATCATTGATAAAAATGAACTTGCGGCAAATGCCCTTCATATTATGCGTGAAAATAACATCACGCAGCTATTGGTATCCGACAAAAATTATTATGCCGGCGTTATTCATATTCAGGACCTACTTAAAGAAGGGATAATATAACTGTAATAAAGTTGTTAGATAGGAGATTAATTGGCAATAAATACTACATTTGGCATATCAGTTGTTCTATTTTAATCATAAAGTAATATCTTAGAAGCATGAAAAAGTATATAACAATTTTAGCAATGATCATTTCCTTTATCGGTTTTTCGTCTATGCAGGCCGGCCAAGGGGAATTTAAGTTCGAAAAAGAAACCCACGATTTTGGAAAAATACCAGCAGGCACACCCGTTTCGTATAATTTCAAATTTTCAAATACTGGTAGTGAGCCAATTATCATTTCAAACGTTGTGCCGACTTGTGGTTGTTCTGTGGCAGAATTCACAAAAACCCCGATTAAACCGGGTGAAAGTGGCACCATCAAAGTGACATATAACGCAGCTGCCAAAGCTCCATTCACAAAGAGCTTTACAGTACAGTCAAATACCAAGACTCCTGTAAAGACGCTCTATATTAAGGGTATAGTGGAATAATAATACTAGAAATATAAAACGAAAAAAGCCACATCATGATGTGGCTTTTTTCGTTTTATTTTGGTTAAATTTGCACGACTAATTTTAAAAAAACTATAATGCCAGTACTATCAGAAAAGGGGCTTAATATGCCTGCGTCACCAATCAGAAAACTGACGCCGTATGCTGATCAAGCAAAAAAAGAAGGTAAGAAGATATACCACCTTAATATCGGACAGCCTGATATCCAGACGCCTGAAGTTATGCTTAATGCTTTGAAAAATATTGAGTTCAAAGTATGGGCCTACACGCCATCTGAAGGTACTGCCTCGTATCGGAACAAATTAGCTGAATATTATAATAAACTGAATTATAATATCGAGCCTACAGATATATTGGTAACAAACGGTGGCTCGGAAGCCATTACGATCGCAATGCAGGCCTGCTTGAATGAAGGCGAAGAAATTATTATTCCAGAGCCGTTCTACGCGAATTATAACGGTTTTGCCTGCTCCTCAGATGTTGTGATCAAACCTATCATGTCATACATCGAAAGCGGATTTGCCCTCCCTTCTATCGCCGAGTTTGAAAAAGTAATTACGTCCAAAACCAAAGCGATCTGTATCTGCAACCCAAATAACCCTACGGGTTATCTTTATTCCAGAGCCGAACTAGAGGCTTTACGCGAGCTTTGCTTAAAATATGATCTTTACCTTTTCTCGGATGAAGCGTATCGCGAATTCTGCTATGACGGTAGAGAGTTTATTTCTCCAATGCACTTGGAAGGGCTCGAAAATAATGTCGTTATCTTCGATACGGTATCAAAACGTTACTCTGCATGCGGTGCCCGTATTGGATGTATCATTACAAAAAATAAAGAACTATACCAAACGGCACTTAAATTTGCTCAAGCTCGCTTAAGCCCTTCTTTGGAAGGACAGATTGCAGGTGAAGCAGCTGTTGATACACCCGGCAGCTATTTTGAAGCTGTGTCGAAGGAATATACAGCGCGAAGAGATACCCTTGTGAAAGGACTGAATGCCATTGAAGGGGTCTATTCCCCAAATCCTGGAGGAGCATTTTACGTCGTCGCCAAACTACCAATTGACAATG
Organism: Sphingobacterium sp. UBA1498; assembly: GCF_002325125.1. Classification (NCBI taxonomy): domain Bacteria; kingdom Pseudomonadati; phylum Bacteroidota; class Sphingobacteriia; order Sphingobacteriales; family Sphingobacteriaceae; genus Sphingobacterium; species Sphingobacterium sp. UBA1498. Next base: position 158,271 of record NZ_DCRG01000026.1, on the reverse strand, counting down.
CAGACAGATTCTGCCAATGGATGCTGGAAGAATTTTCGTATAACAATGAAACAGTCATGATGGCTCCAGCTACGGGTTTCTATAGCACAGAGGGAGCTGGTATAAATGAAGTGAGACTCGCCTACGTGCTTAATCAAGTTGATCTTAATAATGCCTTGATTTGTTTAGAAAAAGCACTTGAAGTTTATCCAGGACGAACAAATTAATAACGAAATTAAAGCAAGTAGGAAAGGCGGACCAGCTATGGTTCGCCTTTTTCTTTAGCCATATTTTCATTCATTTAAAAAAATGCCCCGTGTCCTTTTTTAAAAAAAACAAAACAAATTTTTGAAGCACCTTGTTCTTATTGTAGTAACTAAAAGATATTGCATATGGATAAATTGAAGAAATTCCAATTGATGGAAAAAATAGCAAGAGAATTAGAAGATGTCCGGAATAGTCAACAAGCTGTTTTAGAAAAAATAGGCAAAATCGAAGTTGATAACATCGAGCTAGGCGATAAAAATATTGAAAAGACAATTCCTGATATCTATCAACGTACAGCAGACAATTCGGATGCTATAAAAGCTCTTCTGGAATCATTTCAAGATCAAACAGAGGAATTCGGAGAAAAAAATAATGTGAGTAAATTATTAGAACAACAGCAAATCAATAGTGTGAAATAGTAAAATTAAAAACACATAGAAGAAAAAAAGGGGGGAAATTTATAAATCTCCCCCCTTTTTTTCTTCTATGCTTGAGTTTTTGCAGCTCTCGCTTTCAAATATTCTTCTTCAACAAATTGCAATTGCTGCTCAGGTGTTAAATTGGAATTATCCAATACAATTGCATCTTCTGCTTGCCGTAATGGACTTTCTGCGCGAGTACTGTCGATACGGTCACGGGTTGCTAAATTTTCAACGACTTCTTCTAAAGTCACATCTTCCCCTTTTTCGGTTAATTCAAGGTAACGCCTCGCAGCCCGAACTTTAGGATCAGCTGTCATAAAAATCTTGAGATCAGCATCGGGAAAAACGGTAGTCCCTATATCGCGGCCATCCATAATAATGTTCCTTCTGCTTCCTAGCTTTTGCTGCTGCGCAACCATCGCCACGCGAACAGCTTTAATTGCGCTCACATCACTCACTTTATCCGAAATATACATCTGACGAATCTCTTCAGAGATATCCTCATCATTTAAATGAATTTCCGTCTTTATTGCATTGGGTATAAAATCGATATGGATATCTTTCAGCGCGCTTTCAATAGTTGCCTGGTCATCCAGGGCGATGTTATGACGGATAAAATAGAGCGTAACGGCTCTATACATTGCACCGCTGTCAATAAACGCAAATTTCAGTTTCTTTGCTAAAGATTTGGCTAATGTGCTTTTACCACACGATGAAAATCCGTCTATTGCGATAATGAAATTGTGACGCCCACTCATTATTCGTTTCCTCCTATAATTACACCCGGCTTATTCACCAACGGAACTTTCATCAGGTTGCCATCTACTATGCTTTCGGGCAAGAAAATGTATTTCTTATCGTAAATGATGTTGTCGATATAGAAACTCACCCAATATTCGTTTGTCAAACCAAAAACCTGCTCGTCTATTGCTTCCACACGATCAAAAGATTTAGCGGCTATATTTCCTATAAAATGGCGTAAAGTAGTGGTAGTAACCTGACGTCCATCCTTTTCGCCATAGCCTTTTGAGCTGATCAACACATTCTGAATTGCGATGTTCTTATCATTAATTACATAAACGGTCCAGTTTTTTGTCTCTACGGTCTCGCCTTCCAAAACAACGGCGATCATAATGTCTTTGACAATATTTTCAGGCAAATCTGCTTTCATCCTTATTTAGACTTTGTAGTTTTCTTAGCCGGAGCCTTCTTCGCGGGAGCTTTTTTAGCTACGCTTTTCTTTTCTGTTGCTTTTGCTTTAGTAGCTTTACCTTTCGGTGCATCAGCCTCAGCCCATTTCAACACATCAGCATACGTTATTTTTTCAATTTCCATCCCTTTCGGGATTTTCAAATTTTGCTTACCAAAACGAATGAATGGCCCCCATCTGCCCTGCTCAATTTGAGCTTCCTCATTTTCATCAAATACGCGAATGACTTTTTCTATATCTTTTTGACGCTTGTCTTTAATAATCTGTATTGCTTCTTCCTCAGTCACGTCCAAAGGATCCAAACCTTTCGGTATAGAATAAAAAGCCGAATTGTGCCGGATATAAGGTCCAAATCGACCCACCGCAACAGTCATCTCCTTATCCTCAAATAAACCAACTTTTTTAGGCAATTTAAAGAGCTCCATGGCATCCTCAAAAGTGATGGTTTCAATCATCTGTCCTTTACGTAAAGAAGCAAAGCGGGGCTTCTCCTCGTCGTCCGGAGAACCAATCTGTACCAATGGACCAAACTTACCGATACGAACCGAAACGGGTTTTCCCGAAACCGGATCGACACCAAGTTCACGCTCATTATTCGCACGATCAGCATTTTCTAAAGTATCCTCTACTTCAGAATGAAATGGTCCATAGAAATCATGCAACATTTTTGTCCATTCCGTCAAACCATGCGCAATATCATCAAACTCTTTTTCGACATTAGCCGTAAAGTGAAAATCTACAATGCCATTGAAATGTTCAACCAAAAAATCATTCACCACAACACCGATATCCGTTGGGAACATTTTTCCTTTCTCAGCACCAGTAATTTCGGTTTTTGTGACTGCCGTTAATTCAGCATCCTTCAATGTCAGTACACGGTAATCACGCGATTTACCTTCACGCTCTTCTTTCACGACATAACCGCGATTTTGAATTGTGGAAATAGTAGGTGCATATGTTGAAGGACGACCAATCCCTAATTCCTCCAATTTTTTCACCAAACCAGCTTCTGTATATCGTGCAGGAGGGCGTGTAAACCGCTCCGTTGCTGACATACTTTTCAAAGTCAATGGTTGACCCGCAGTTAACGGTGGAAGGATAGCATTATCACTATCTTCATCCACAGTATTTTCCTGATCGTCATCCAAAGATTCCATATAAACTTTTAGAAATCCATCAAACTTCATTACCTCTCCCGAAGCACTCAAATCCTCTGAGCGCGTTGATATGGAAATCTTTGCCAACGTACGTTCAAACTCAGCCTCACTCATTTGCGATGCGATAGCTCTTTTCCAAATAAGTTCGTACAACCTCTTCTCAGAAGCATCTCCATCGATGGTATGCTCGGAAAAATAGGTCGGACGGATAGCTTCGTGTGCCTCCTGTGCACCCGATGTCTTCGTTTTATATTTTCTGACCTTATGATATTGGTTACCGTAAGCAGATTTAATTTCTTTTTCAGCCGCCTCAATTGCCGTATCGCTTAAATTGACAGAATCGGTACGCATATAGGTAATCCGTCCTGACTCATATAGCCTTTGAGCGACCTGCATTGTGCGCGCTACAGAAAATCCAAGTTTTCTACTGGCTTCCTGCTGTAATGTTGACGTTGTAAACGGAGCCGATGGCGAACGTTTGGCAGGTTTTGTTTCTAAATTTTTGACAGAAAACAAGGCTGATTTACAATCTTCCAAAAATTTGGTAGCCTCCGCTTCCGTAGCAAAACGCTGTGGAAGCTCAGCTTTGAAACTATCTTTAACTTTTCCAGTATGAAAGAACGCTACAATCTTAAAGGCAGCCTCTGGCTCAAATTTATTGATCTCACGTTCACGATCAACAATTAAACGGACTGCAACAGATTGTACTCGTCCTGCAGACAATGAAGGTTTAACTTTCTTCCAAAGAACTGGAGATAACTCGAAACCAACCAACCGATCCAACACGCGCCGTGCCTGCTGAGCGTTAACAAGGTTATAGTCTATTTTACGAGGATTGTCAATAGCCTTTAGAATAGCTGGCTTCGTAATTTCATGAAAAACGATTCTTTTCGTACTCTCATCTTTCAATCCTAATGTCTCAAATAAATGCCATGAAATCGCTTCTCCTTCGCGGTCCTCATCGGATGCTAGCCAAACAGTTTCAGCAGCTTTAGCCAATTTCTTCAGTTCACTTACAACAGCCTTTTTATCGGATGGAACTTCATACTTTTGTTCGAAATTATTTTCGGTGTTAATCGCATCATCGGTTTTCACCAAGTCGCGAATATGTCCATAACTCGACTTAACCAAAAAATCCTTTCCTAAATATCCTTCTATCGTTTTCGCTTTCGCTGGAGACTCAACTATCAATAAATTTTTCGCCATCTAATTTGAGATTTGTGCAAATAAAGGCAATTCTGAAAGGAATGGCAATAATTTATTGCAAAAAAGACAAAAAAAATAGATTTCATAACGATAATCGCCAAATCCCGCTGAAAGCAAAGGCCTCATTCCCCTATTCGACCAATACAAATAACAGACCGCATTACAGCAATTTGCTACCATCAAATATTACGATTCCACCAACCGCTGATAAAACAGATTTGTTCCAACCTAATTAGCTTCAAAAAATGTGTTAAACACCTGCAAAACGAAATTTCTGAGCGATCTAAAAGACATAAAAAATAAGATATATCCGTATATTTGCACCTTCGAAAGGGCAATACAAAAACCTTCCCTATTCTTTTAAATATGATAGACAATGAAAAGTAGTTTTCTGAAATTTGCCATTTTGGGCACATTATTACCATTTGTATCTTGTTCAGCCAGGAAAGAGTCTGTAAAAGCAAACTCAGACAATTTCCCTAAACTAAGTTTGGAAGCCCATCGGGGGGGCCGGGGACTCTATCCTGAAGGGTCTATCGCTGCAATGAAAAACGCGATAGACATCGAAAAAGTGACCACGTTAGAAATGGATTGCCATATCACCAAAGATCGCAAAGTGATCGTTTTTCACGATGACTATCTCAATCCCCAATTTGTATTGAAACCCAACGGTGCTGAAATTTCAGAAAAAGATAAACCTTTAAAAGTTTATAACATGCTTTATCGAGATTTGATTAAATATGATATTGGATCTAAATTTTACAAAGCATTTCCGCAACAGAAAAAACAAGTTACACGTATCGCAAAACTGTCGGATCTTATTGATAGTACCGAAGCATATGCTCAACACAAAAGAAACGCTCCGATTTTCTACAACATCGAGGTTAAAAGTAAAGACGGTAAAGATGGTATCTTGCATCCTCGAGTAGAAGAGTTTGTCGACCTAATCATTCAGGTTATCACCGATAAAAAAATCGCAACAAGAACCATCATTCAGTCATTTGACAGTAGAGCAATTAAATACCTACACAAGGCTTACCCCCAGATCAGGGTGTCCTACCTCATTGATGGAGACGAACGCAAAAATGTCCAACAAACAATTACGGAGCTCGGTTTTACACCCTATATTATAAGCCCGCAATATAAAACCGTGACAAACGATTATATTAAACAATGCCATAAGGCTGGCATCAAAGTAATTCCTTGGACGGTCAATACCAAAGAAGAAATAGAGCAATTAAAAACGATGAAAGTGGATGGCATCATCAGCGATTATCCCAATTTGTTTTAATAAACAGATCGAATGCTCGCATAAAATACTCAAAAAATTGAGCGCTCAACGATCTTCACCATTGAACAAAACAACGTCCGGATTAAAATTTATTTTACCCGGACGTTGTTTCTTTTAGCGCCTGCTCTATATAATCCTTTCCTTTTTGAACCAGAAATTCAGTCCGATGATAATCCCACAAATTACAGATATTATAAGGTATGTCAACAACGACGTCCGGGCGATACAAGTCGACTATCATCTGACTCATTTTCCTGCGCATCACATAGTAAGACGCCTGCAGGATATCCAATGAATTTGACGTCTTCGGATCGAGTTTTTTGATGACAGAATATTGTTTGTCCGGTTTCGATTCAAGATTAACCGCAATGATTAAATTTTCTTTCCTTGTCACATGATTTATGGGTAATGGATTCAGTACACCACCGTCCACATACACATGCTTGTTTTCTTCCACCGCCGTAAACACTGCCGGGATGGCGATGGAAGCCCGAATAGCATCATACATGCTCCCAAAATCCAATACGACCTCCTTTTCGTAATTGAGATCCGTAGCCACAGCTTTGAACAAAATTGGAAATGTCTCTATATTACCATCAGGGATGACGGACTTTAATGCGTTGAACACCTTTACCCCCTTCATCATGCCCAATCCTCTCCAGCTAAAATCCATCATGTTAAAGACCGACTTCTTCGTCAACCGAAGCATCCAATCTTCTAAAAGATCCATCTTTCCTTGCGCATAAATTCCGCCAACGAGTGCACCTATAGAGCATCCAACAACCTCATTTATCTCAAAACCAAGCTCTTCCAACCGCCTGATGATGCCAATATGTACCAGTCCTCTAGCACCGCCGCCGCCCAGGACGAGAGTAACTTTACGATTCAAAAAAGATTTCTCTAACATGGATAAACATTAAATAATAATCTGTTGACATTCGAAAAACAATGTAAACAGATTATCATCGTTATTATATGTATTTTTGATTACAATATACGCAGTAAAAAAAGAAATATGAAAATAGAAATTTGGTCGGACATCATTTGTCCATTTTGTTATATTGGTCTGACAAAGCTCGAAATGGCACTTCAGGAATCCGCAAATAAGCCTGCGGCTGAAATTATCTGGAAATCTTATCAGCTTAACCCCGACTATCCCGAAGATGCACCGGCAATACCTACTTATGACTATCTCGTACAAACGAAAGGAATGAGTATAGATGATGTGGTTGCAATGACATCACAACTCAGTGCACAGGGAAGGGAGCTGGGAATTGCCCTGAATTTTGACAAAGCCGTTGTCGTAAATACACGAAAAGCGCATCGCCTGATCCATTTTGCCCAAGGCTACCAAAAAGGTACGCCAATTAAGAAAGCGTTGTTTAAAGCGCATTTTACAGACGGTCTAAATATTAATGACAACCAGGTTCTTACCCATATTGCGACTCAATACGAACTTCCTGCTCATGCAATTCAAAACTTGCTCGAATCGGATGAGTTTGCTTACGATGTTGCGCAAGATATCCAAGAAGGCGTTAACTTAGGACTGCGGGGAGTTCCCTTCTTTGTATTCGACCGAAAATATGCCATCCCCGGAGCACAGCCCATGGAAGTTTTTCATAATACCATAAATGAATGCTTAGCAAGCCAATCTGCTCCGCTGCAACAAAGAGGTGAAGAAGGCCCTTCATGTGATCCTGAAACAGGAAAATGTGAATAAACAAAGAAAAAAATCTTGTTTAATTTTACTATTTTCGCAAGCTTATAACGACAAACAAATTTGGTATAAATGCAGTTAACCAAACTAGAAATTAAAGGATTTAAGAGTTTCGGAGATAAAATCACGATCAACTTCAATGACGGTGTCACAGCGATTGTTGGCCCCAATGGATGCGGAAAATCCAATGTGGTCGATGCAATACGCTGGGTACTCGGAGAGCAGAGTACGAAGATGCTGCGCTCCGATAAAATGGAAAATATTATTTTCAACGGGACAAAAAATAGAAAGCCCGCAAATCTTGCAGAGGTATCGCTGACCTTCAATAATAACAATAATATTTTACCAACTGAATTCTCCACAGTTACTGTCACCCGAAAATTATTCCGAAACGGCGATAGTGAATATCGGTTGAATGATGTGAAATGTCGTTTAAAAGATATTACTGATTTGTTTCTGGATACCGGTGTGGGCGCGGATAGTTATTCCATTATTGAATTGAAAATGATTGACGAAATCATCAATAATAAAGATAACTCTCGTCGAAACCTATTTGAAGAAGCATCCGGAATTTCGAAATATAAAGTACGTAAAAAACAGACCCTAGCGAAATTAAGAGATACCGAAGCCGATCTTAGTCGTGTGGACGACCTGCTTTTTGAAATCACAAAAAACCTTAAATCGTTAGAGAATCAAGCTAAAAAAGCAGAGAAATACACCTTACTCAAGTCAGAATACCGACAGAGCAGTATCGATCTGGCCTATTATAAAATAGCAGATTTCTCGACAGAACTAGAACGGCTTCAGACACAAGAATCCAAAGTCCAAAAAGATGCACAAAATGCACAGCAGAATATCTTGAATGCGGAAAATGAACTCCAATCGCTCCGTCAAACAAATTTAGAGCAGGAAAAAAACCTGTCGGTACAGCAGAAAACGACACAGGAATTCGTAAATAAAATTCGTGGTTACGAATCTGAAAAAAAGATCAAAAACGAAAAGGTTAAAAATCTCCAAGATAAAGAAAATCGTCTAAGCATCGATATTAACAGCGACAAACAACAACTTAATCACGTAGTCTATACCATTAAGCGATTAAATGAAGAGTTATTTGACGAACAAAATAAACTGGACGGATTAAAAAGTAACCTGGAGTCGAATAAATCAGAAGTTGAAGAACTGCGAGGGCAGCAACAATCTGCAAAAGGAAAGCTTGATATTTTTAATAAAAGTAACGCCGATTTGCAAGCAAAGATCTATAAATTGGAAAAAGATCTTGCCGTGTTTACGATACAGAAAGAGGCTCTTTTACAAGAACTAATTCGCAATAGTGAGGATACCGAAGCGAAAGAAAATGAATTACAACAGTTCAATTCCGCTGTTGTAGAGCTGGAAGGTCGTGTAGAAGCACAGCAATTACAGTACGATGCGGCAAATCAACTGGAAGAAGAGCTCCAAGGGCAAATCAGTCAATGTCAAGCAAACTTAGAAGAATTCAAAGCCCAACTTGCCAAAGATCTTCGTCTGGTAGATGCGAAACAAAACGAATATAATCTGACTAAATCTCTCGTTGACAATTTAGAAGGTTTTCCAGACTCCATCCGTTTTTTAAAGAAAAATGCAGGCTGGAAAAAACAACCACCGCTTCTTTCAGATGTATTGTTTTGTCAGGAAGATTACCGAGTGGCTATCGAGAATTATCTCGAGCCCATTATGAACCATTATGTTGTCGATACACAACAGGATGCTGTTCAAGCCATTCAGCTACTAAGCGACGCCGCAAAAGGGCGCGCCAATTTCTTTGTTTTAGATGCAATAAAGACGACTCCTACCCCACCTCCTATACCGAATAATAATTTGATGTCGGCCTTGGATGTGATTACAGTAGACGAAAAGTACAGGTCTTTGTGCACCTTACTACTCCAACAGGTTTTCATCCTTAAATATGAACATGAAAAAGAACTGGATGAGAAACTTCCCGAATCAGGACAGGTAATTTTGCAAAAAAACGGACGTTATGCAAAACATCATTTGGGTCTGTCAGGTGGATCTGTAGGACTGTTTGAAGGAAAACGTATTGGCAGAGCTAAAAACCTCGAAGTACTATCCCAAGAGATCAAGACAATCAACCAAGAAATTGTAAAACTTGAAAATAAGATAACGGCCGAAACAGCTCGTCTAGAAACCTTAAGAGGCAATTCCCAGAAAGAGCTGATCAATGAGTTGCGCTTTCAGTTCAACCGGCTCAATAATGAATTAATTACAGTCAAAACAAAGCAAGAGCAATATCAAACTTTCATCAACAACTCCCAAACACGCAAAATAGATATTGAGGAGAAAATTACAGCGATCGAGTCGAATTTAAAAATTGCTGAGCCCCAAATACAAAATTTACGCTTAGAGAAGGAACAGAGCGTTCTCGAGTTAGCGCTGCTGCAAGACCAATTTCATGAAATCTCTGAAATACTCAACGAAAAATCGACTGTATATAATCAAGAGAATATTGCTTACCACCAACAGTTAAACAAAGTTTCTAATATCACCAAAGATCTGGAATTTAGAGAAACACAAAAAGACGACCACGAAATTCGTATCGAAAAAAATAGTGTAGAACTGGTTGAAGTGCAAGCAGCGCTGCGCACCACCATTCCATTTGAGGACGATGAAGATCAAGATCTTATCGCCATGTACGAGCAGAAGATCGCCTTAGAAGATGGACTGAAAGAATTGGAAGACAGTTATTATGCAGATAAGCAAAAAATCAATAACCTAGAAGATTCGTTAACGCAATTACGCCGTTTGAAAGAACAAAGCGATTTCCTTGTTTCCGAAATTAAAGATAAAAAAACAAGTCTTCAAATTGATTTGAATGCGTTAAAAGAACGCCTTTCCGTCGAATTCAACATTGAACTTAAAGACCTAATCGATCGAGAGGATGTACCTCAGCTTGTAGAAGACCAAGCTACACTGGCGGCAAAATGTAGTAAACTCAAAAAACAGCTTGACGAATTCGGTACCATCAACCTGATGGCCAAAGAGGCTTTCGATGAGATGAATGAACGTTATGATTTCATCAATAAAGAGAAAGCAGATTTGATCGAAGCAAAAGGTTCTTTGATGGCAACGATCAAAGAAATCGACGACACCGCTAAAGTTCAGTTCATGTTTACATTCGATGCAGTAAGAAATAATTTTGTCAAAGTATTCCGATCGTTATTTAACGAAGAAGATAGCTGTGATCTGATCTTAACAGACCCAAGCAATCCTTTGGATTCAGATATCGATATTATCGCTAGACCAAAAGGGAAAAGACCATTGTCTATTAATCAGCTATCGGGTGGCGAGAAAACATTGACTTCTACTGCCTTGCTATTCTCACTATATCTTTCCAAGCCAGCGCCATTTTGTATATTCGATGAGGTGGATGCTCCTTTGGACGATACCAACATCGATAAATTCAACAATATTATCCGGGATTTCTCTAAAAACTCACAATTTATAGTGGTCTCGCACAATAAGAAAACAATCGCAAGCACAGATATCATTTATGGAGTTACCATGGTAGAACAAGGTGTATCTCGAGTAGTGGCTGTGGATCTAAGGGAAGTGGCCTGACAACACAAAACAATATCTTAAAACAATGGCCGAGACTATAAATCTCGGCCTTTTTTTTAATCAATCTTCAAATCCAGTACCATCCCTCATCTATTTGAAAGAAGCATAATGCAATACCTAAACATATTCAACAATCCTATCTTGCGGCTATTGATAAATTATAATTAAATAGAAAGCCCAGAGTGGGGAACTCTGAGCTTTCGTTAGCCATATATTAACCTATTTATGAAAAGTATTTGTAGTAAAAACGATGCTTTTTTCTAATCATTATGTCGACAATGTCCGTTTAACATTTTTTAACATTTAGGGCATTCGTATGATAGCTAAAACACTAGCTCTCAAGGATACCGTCGGATTGTTAAAAAAAATAAAGCTCGAAGTGGGGAACTCCGAGCTAACCTAACCAATTATTAACCTAAATTTATGAAAAGTCTAATCTATTTGAACATCCATTTGGTGTTCTGATTAATAAACGTAATGTAGCCATATATTAGTATTACAATACATTAATTTTATTTGAAATTTGACATTTTTTAACAATTCAATAAGTAACTTTAATAAAAACGATCGATTAAATAAATATCCTATGGCAGAATACGATTTAAATGAACTTCAGAAGATCCACGAAAACAAAGATGTTTTAAATTACCTAGAGCAACATGGCATTCTTGAAATAAAAAAGTTCAACGATGTTTACGATTATGAAAAAGAGCTCTATGAACTACAGGTCAAGTTGTTGAAGCTCCAATACGAAATTATTGAAAAAGGAAAGCGGGTACTAATTATTTTTGAAGGTAGGGACGCTGCTGGCAAAGGCGGCACAATAGGCCGCGTAGCCCAATATTTAAATCCTAAAAAGATTCGCATTGTCGCATTACCGAAGCCAACCGAAGAAGAATCCGGACAGTGGTATTTTCAACGCTATATCAAACAGCTTCCTAATGCCGGAGAAATTGTAATTTTCGACAGAAGTTGGTATAACCGTGCTGTAGTTGAACCCATATTTGGATTCTGCACCAAAGAGCAACACGAATTATTTATGAGTCAGGTGCAAGAATTTGAAAAACAATTAATTGACGATGGAATCATTGTCATCAAGTTATTTCTGAGCATCAGCAAAGAAGAGCAGGCCGAAAGGTTAAAAGAGCGTCAGGAAGATATTCTTAAACGATGGAAAATAGGAACGCTCGACCAACAGGCACAGGAAAAATGGGATATTTACACCAATTATATTGAGAACCTCTTTAAGAAAACAGGATCAAAAAAATCACCCTGGTTTGAAATTGTTAAAGACAATAAGAAAAAAGCACGATTGTCGGCTATTAAGCTTATTATCAATACCCTTGTCGGAAGCGAACAGGAGCAAGTAGATTCTTTCGTTAAAAAACACGATTAAAGATTTTCATCCCCACCAAAAAAAATCGTACAACAAAAAGAGAAATCCCATGTTTACTTTTTTTGTTGTACGAATGCAAACTTAATTAAACGAGGACACTACGGTCAATCTTAGGACCTGCCGCGAGAACTGTCTCTGGCATCTCGTTATTAAATTTTTCAAAGTTTGCTATGAATAGTTTCGCCAAGCGTTTTGCCTGCATATCATAAGCCTCATCGTTATTCCATAATCCCCGGGCATCCATGATTTGCTCGGGAACATACGCTCCGCAACTGGTCGGATAATCTAAGCCAAAAATATCGTGTCTATTAAATTGAGATTCTAATAATGAACCATCGATTGCGGCTCGGATTAACGCTCTCGTATAGGCGAGTTTAATTCTTCGCCCTATTCCATAAGGACCTGCAATCCAGCCCGTATTCACTAACCAGACTTTGATATTACGATTCTGTTCAAGTTTTGAACGCAGCAACGCCGCATATTTCGCGGGATGAAGCGGCAAAAATGCCTGTCCAAAGCAAGTTGAAAATGCGGCCATAGGTTCCTTTACCCCCACCTCTGTACCCGCAACCTTTGCGGTATAGCCACTTACAAAATGATAGACAGCCTGGTCAGTAGACAACAATGAAATGGGCGGAAGTACACCAAAAGCATCCGCTGTCAAGAAAAAAATATGAGCCGGCTCATTGCCAATACCGCTTATTTCGGCATTTTCCATGAAATCTATTGGATAAGACACGCGCGTATTCTCGGTTTTACTGATGTCATTGTAATCAGGTTTATCCTGCTCATCCAAAACCACATTTTCCAGCAGCGAACCAAAACGAATGGCATGATAGATCTCCGGTTCCTTATCGGCTGTTAGACCAACGCATTTTGCATAACAACCTCCTTCAAAATTAAAAACTCCCCGTTCACTCCAACCATGCTCATCGTCCCCAATTAACCGCCTGTTTTTATCAGCAGACAGTGTCGTCTTTCCAGTACCCGAAAGACCAAAAAACAGTGCAGTATCTCCATCCTCGGAAGTATTGGCCGAACAGTGCATAGAAAGGACGTTATGCTCGAATGGTAAAATAAAATTCAAGATCGAAAAAATACTCTTTTTAATTTCCCCCGTATAACCCGTCCCAGCAATCAATACAATTTTCTTCGTAAAATCAATTGCAACAAAATTTTCGTTAAGGATACCATATGCATGCGGTTCTTTAATAAACAAGGTCGGAGCAGCTAAGATAGACCAAGGTGGCCGAACTTCTGGATTCGGCTCCTGACGTAAAAACAAGTTGTTGGCAAATATACTTTGATAAGCTGTCTCTGTTACAACACGGATACCAATTTGATAAATCGGATCGGCACCTGCAGCGCAATCTCTTATGTAGATATTTCGCTCAGCCAAGTGAGAGGCTACCAGCGAAAATAGCGCCTCAAAATGATCCGGAGACATCCGTTGATTGATTTCCCCCCACCATACACTGTGTTTAGTTAAAGAGTCCTCCACCAGGAAGCGATCTTTGGGGGACCTCCCCGTAAATCTTCCCGTATCAGCAGCAAGCGCTCCTGTATCAGAAAGCCTCCCCTCTTGATTTACCAAAGCATGTTGAACCAATTCAGAAACGGGTAATTGATAAAATACACGTTTCGTGCTATCAATTTTCAAATATTTCAAATCAGGCGCGTTTCCAATGTTACCCTTTTTCATATTTTTTGTTTGTTTTAAAATGTGCTCAAATTTAAAGGCAATTTTCGCTAAAAACAAAACATAATTATCTAAAAATCAAGCTTATTGTACAAAAAACACAAAATCAAAGCACTAACTATCAGCACCTTACAAGGTTAAAAAAAATTACATTTTTTAGCATATTTTTTTAGCAATTCAAGTTATGCTAATTAAAAAATATAATTTATTTTTCGTAAATTGTTCCATTCTTTACATATATTAATAAGAGTAAAATTTTGAGCTTAAGCAAACGTTGATTATGCAAAACAGCAAACAATGGTTATACGTACTGGTCAAAAAGTAAATACAAAATAAGAAGATGAAATTATATGCTATAGAAACGGGGTTCTTTAAACTCGATGGTGGTGCTATGTTTGGTGTGGTCCCTAAAAGCATCTGGAATAAAACAAACCCGGCCGATTCAAACAATATGTGTACCTGGGGAAATCGTCTGCTGCTCATCGAGGATAATAATCGATTAATGCTAGTCGACACGGGCCTTGGAGACAAACAAAATGAAAAATTTTTTAGCTATTATTACCTTCATGGTGATGCGACATTAGACAAATCACTAAAAAATATTGGATTTGACAGAAATGACATCACCGATGTTATCCTTACCCACCTACATTTCGATCATTGTGGTGGTGCCATAGCGCGAGAAGGTGATCAACTTGTTCCAGCCTTTAAAAACGCTCATTTTTGGAGTAATGCAGACCATTGGTCTTGGGCAACTAATCCCAACCCCCGGGAGAAGGCTTCTTTTCTAAAAGAGAATATTCTTCCGATACAAGAAAGCGGACAATTAAGGTTTGTTGAAGATGTACAAAATCCGTTCGGAAGCGATATCAGCATGCGCTATGCAAATGGCCACACAGAATCCATGATGTTACCTCAGGTCCAATACAAAGGAAAGACAATGCTGTATATGGCAGATTTACTCCCTTCGGTAGGTCATATACCTATTCCCTACGTGATGGGATATGATGTACGTCCGTTAGTTACTATGGAAGAACGCCATAGCTACTGGAACGAAATAGTAGATAACGAATATATCCTGTTTTTCGAACACGATTCAGTTCACGAATGCTGCACCCTACAACGTACCGAGAAAGGGATACGGGTAAAAGATATCTTTAAGTTGGACGAAATTTGAGGTGTACCTCGGTATAGTAAAAAAGCCATGTAAAAAAACAGGCTACTTTAAAGTAGCCTGTTTTTTTACATGGTTTTAAAACCTAAAGCCTAAAGCCCAGTAGTTTTCAAAGAACCAGATCTGTTGCGACGCCTTGTCTACCCCTCTTCTTCCAGTTGTACGAATGTTGGTTAGATCAGTCCATCCAGTTTTAAAATTTCCTTGAAGATACAGCCCTTTGTAAAAACGATAGTGCAGACCAACTTTTGCCGAAGCGCCATAACCTGCAATGTTCCAGAAGTGGTTTGCTCCCTCACCAAAAAGATGAACATCCGAACGCGGGATTAGTAAGCCTACATCTACACCAGATTCCATTGTCAGCACCTGTTGGCCCTTTCGATTGTTGATGATATCATCGTAACGCTCCAAGCCCACCGAAGCAAAATTATAACCGTCGGTGTGTTCAAATGTTAGCATAGCGGAATCTACCGTAATCAATTCACCATTATATTGACCGGCACGGTTTCCAGTCGGGATACCTGGATTAGAAATCTCTTCACCAATAAAACCTGAAATCTTTACCTGTTGAGGTATATCGACGACATATTTCATGTGGTCCCATCCCAATGAAATGGAATAATTATCTTTGATATAATAACCAAAATGAAGGTTAAATTGCGGGATCGTCAACCGACTTGGATCAAAATAAGTCGAACCAAATTTAGTTGGGCGATCGGCAGCTTTTACATCGTGAAGAATAAAATCATAATTGGGACCTGTGAAATGAATATCAGATTTTGCATAGGAAGAGAAGTTATACCCCCAAAAGAAAAAGAATTTCCCTTTATTACTTTCGGTTCTCAAATTTTTTGGTTTGAAAATACTCTTTCCTATTTCGGGATTTTCTTGTGCAAATAAAGCCGAAACGCTCAATGCAAGCGCTCCAATTGTTAAAAATATTTTTCTCATATCAGTGCTAAAAACGTTGGGCAAAAGTACCGGCATTCTATTTTATAAGCAAATAAATTCAATGAGAATTAGTAAAATATGACGAAGATCACAGAAATGTCATTCCAAAACAAAATAAAAAAGCCGCTTTACACGAAAGCGGCTTTTTTTGTATGCTAATCAGCACTATTGTGCTTGATTTTTGCGAATTATATTTAAGGCGCCACCAGCTTTAAACCACTCAATCTGTTGTGCATTGTACGTATGGTTTGCCAAGATCTCCTCTTGTGTTCCATCATCGTGGTGCAATACCAGCGTTAAGGGCTTACCTGGAGCAAATTCAGTTAAACCGATAATATCGATGGTATCGTTTTCCTGAATTTTATCATAATCGTCCTTATTTGCAAAAGTCAATCCCAACATTCCTTGCTTTTTCAAATTTGTCTCATGAATACGGGCGAAAGACTTAACCAATACCGCACGAACACCCAAATGACGAGGCTCCATTGCAGCATGCTCACGAGATGAACCTTCCCCATAGTTTTCGTCGCCAACGACAACTGAACCAATACCATGTGCTTTATAGTCACGTTGTGTTGCTGGCACAGGGCCATACTCGCCTGTCAATTGATTTTTAACATTATCTGTTTTCTCATTGAAGAAATTTACCGCACCGATCAACATATTATTTGAAATGTTATCCAAATGTCCACGGTATTTCAACCAAGGGCCAGCCATCGAAATATGGTCTGTCGTACATTTCCCCTTCGCTTTAATCAATAATTTCAAACCCTTCAAATCAGTGCCTTCCCATGCCGCAAAAGGTTGCAATAATTGGAGGCGGTCGGACGTAGGCGCCACATCAACGACAACGGAACTACCGTCAGCAGCCGGTGCTTGGTAACCCGGATCATCTACGGCGAATCCTCTGGTAGGTAATTCGTCCCCTACCGGTGGATCCAATTTCACCTGCTCACCTTTATTATTCGTCAACGTATCCGTCACTGGGTTGAAGCCCAGATCGCCAGAAATTGCAATTGCCGCTACCAGCTCAGGAGAAGCCACAAATGCATAGGTATTAGGATTACCATCCGCACGTTTCGCAAAGTTACGATTGAATGAGTGAACGATGGTATTTTTCTCTTGTTTATCAGCCCCTACACGATCCCACATACCAATACATGGACCACAAGCATTCGTAAATATCGTTGCATTCAGGTCTTCAAATGTTTTCAGCAAACCATCACGATCAGCTGTAAAACGAACTTGTTCTGACCCCGGATTTATACCAAATTCAGCTTTAGTAATCAAACCTTTATCAACCGCTTGTTTTGCTATAGAGGCGGCACGTGACAAATCTTCATAGGATGAGTTTGTACATGAACCGATCAATCCCCATTCCACTTTTAAAGGCCAGCCATTTCTTTCAGCCTCTTCACGCATCCGAGACACTGGCGTATACAAGTCTGGTGTAAAAGGACCGTTGAGCGATGGCTCTAATTCGGATAGATTAATTTCGATGAGCTGATCAAAATACTGTTCTGGATTAGCATAAACTTCAGCATCCGCTGTCAAATGTTGTTTAATCGCATTTGCCGCGTCAGCGACTTCGGCACGTCCCGTAGCACGTAGGTAGCGCTCCATGGATTCGTCATAACCGAAAGTCGAAGTTGTCGCACCAATTTCAGCACCCATGTTACAAATGGTTCCCTTACCTGTACAAGATAGCGACTCTGCTCCCTCGCCAAAATATTCCACAATCGCTCCAGTTCCACCTTTTACGGTCAAGATACCAGCAACTTTAAGGATAACATCTTTGGCAGCAGCCCATCCGCTTAACTTACCAGTCAATTTAACACCGATTAATTTCGGGAATTTCAGCTCCCATGGTAGTCCAGCCATCACATCACAGGCATCAGCACCGCCGACACCAATAGCAACCATACCCAAACCACCGGCATTAACCGTATGTGAGTCTGTACCGATCATCATTCCTCCCGGAAAAGCATAGTTTTCCAAAACAACCTGGTGAATAATACCTGCTCCGGGTTTCCAAAAACCGATACCATACTTATTAGAAACAGAACTCAAAAAGTTAAATACTTCAGAGCTTTCATTTTTAGCACGGGCCAAATCCTTATCTGCCCCTTCCTTTGCCTGAATCAAGTGATCACAGTGAACGGTAGAAGGAACTGCAACTTTGGGACGTCCAGCTTGCATAAATTGCAATAACGCCATCTGAGCAGTAGCGTCCTGCATAGCAACGCGATCAGGGGCGAAGTCAACATAAGAAACGCCACGCTTATAATCCTCAGTAGCATTGCCATCCCAAAGGTGTGCATACAATATTTTCTCAGATAAAGTCAAAGGTTTATTAACCACCTGACGAGCAGCAGCAATGCGCTCGTCATAACGGCTATAGACCTTTTTAATCATATCAATATCAAAAGCCATATCTCTCTAATTTATTTGTTTAATTAAGTTACTAAACACTAATTATTACTATTTTGTCGGAATAGGTGCAAATTTTGTCAAGTTAATTCCTTCGACAGCAGCTTTATATTCGTCAATGTTCGGAATACGACCCAAGATAGCTGATAACACAACTACAGGAGTCGATGCCAGCAAAGACTCTCCTTTCTTACCGTCTCTGTCCTCCACGACACGACCTTGGAATAAACGTGTTGAAGTCGCCATGACTGTATCCCCTTTTGCGGCTTTCTCCTGATTACCCATACAGAGGTTACAACCCGGGCGCTCTAGATACATAATATTCTCATATTCTGTACGTGCAGTACTTTTAGGTAGTGCATCGCTAAATTCAAATCCAGAGTATTTTTGCAGGAATTCCCAGTCGCCCTCTGCTTTCAACTCATCAATAATATTATAAGTGGGGGCTGCGACGACCAAAGGAGCCTCAAAAGTAACTGCGCCTTTTTGTTTTTCAATGTTCTTCAACATTTTAGAAACGATCTTCAAATCGTCTTTGTGAACCATACACGAACCGACGAAACCTAAATCTACTTTTTTGTTTCCACCGTAGTAAGAAAGGTCGCGAATCGTATCGTGTGTATAACGTTTGGAAACGTCTGCATTATTCACATCTGGGTCAGCGATCATCGGTTCTTCAATGATATCCAGATCAATAACAACTTCAGCATAATATTTCGCATTTGTATCCGGAGTTAAAGCAGGCTTAGCGCCAGATTTAATTTCCTCAATACGTTTGTTAGCCTTCTCAATTAAGCCCTGCAAAACATTGTTTTTGTTTTCCATGCCTTTATCGATCATAATCTGAATACGTTTTTTAGCGATCTCCAAGGATTGGATTAAGGTATCATCTTGCGAGATACAAATGGAAGCTTTCGCTTTCATTTCTGCTGTCCAGTCTGTAAATGTAAACGCCTGATCAGCCAAAAGCGTACCAATGTGAACCTCTATAATCCTACCTTGGAAGACGTTCTCTCCAGCAAATTGCTGCAGCATCTGCGCTTGGGTAGCGTGAACAACATCACGGAAATCCATATGTTCTTTCATACTCCCTTTAAAGGTAACTTTTACCGACTCAGGAATTGGCATCGAAGCCTCCCCTGTAGCCAACGCTAATGCAACCGTGCCAGAGTCAGCACCAAAAGCTACACCTTTGGACATCCGCGTATGGGAGTCCCCACCAATAATGATGGCCCATTCGTCGATAGTGATATCGTTTAAAACTTTATGAATAACATCAGTCATGGAATGATATACGCCCTGTGGGTCACGCGCAGTGATTAATCCAAAGTCATTCATAAATTTCATCAGTTTTGGAATATTTGCTTGCGCTTTTTTATCCCATACAGATGCGGTATGACAACCCGATTGATAAGCACCATCCACTGTTGGCGAAATGACCGTAGCAGCCATGGCCTCCAACTCCTGTGCGGTCATCAAACCAGTTGTATCTTGAGAACCAACAATGTTTACTTTAACGCGAACATCAGAACCTGCGTGTAAGACTTTACCAGGTGTAACACCGACCGCATTTTTGTTGAAGATTTTCTCTACTGCTGTCAAGCCTTGTCCTTCAATAGTAATCTCTTTTGAAGGAGCAAATACGGTAGGCGCTTGAATGCCCAAGGTCTCTGCAGCAAATGTTTGGATCTTTTTACCAAAAACAATCGCATAAGAGCCACCGGCTTTAATAAATTCCATTTTCTGTGGAGTCAAAGCTTTCGAAATATCGATCAGCTCACGCTCGCCATGATATAATTTCTTCGTCTTTGTATTAATGGTTAAAACAGTGCCTGTTGCAACAGAGTAAGCTTCTTCAAGAATGGGTTCGTTTTTCTCGTTACGCACAACATTACCCTGCTCATCCACTTTCTTCACCCAGTTTTTCAAGTCGATACCAATACCACCGGTCACATCTACCGTTGTCAAGAAAATTGGCGAAATACCATTCGTACCACCTACAATCGGCGCAATATTGACAAAAGGAACATAAGGACTTGCTTGTTTACCGGTCCAAAGTGCCACATTATTTACTCCCGACATACGAGAGGAACCTACACCCATCGTTCCTTTCTCAGCAATCAGCATAACACTTTTACCTGGATGTTGCGCCTGCAATTCACGAATGTGCTGCTGCGCTTCAGGTGTGATCATACATTTACCATGTAATTCACGATCCGAACGTGAGTGCGCCTGATTTCCCGGGGATAATAAATCTGTTGAAATATCACCCTCACCCGCAATAAAAGTAACCACTTCAATTTCTTCCGGCACGTCAGGTAGCTTCGTGAAAAACTCCGCTTTTGCATAGCTTTCCAAAATATCTTTAGCGACTTCGTTACCTTGCTGATAAGCATCTTTCAAACGAGCTGTATCAGCATCATATAAGAAAACTTGTGTTTTAAGCACTTCTGCAGCTTGCTTTGCAATCACTACATCGTCACCCAAAGCTAAATCTAATAACACCGCAATAGAAGGTCCACCCTTCATATGAGACAATAACTCAAAAGCAAAGTCAGGTGTAATTTCAGCAACAACAGATTCGCCTAAAATAATTTCCTTCAAAAATTGAGCTTTAACGCCAGCAGAAGGGGTCGTGCCCGGCAGTGTATTATAAATAAACAATCGTAAAGAATCTGCTCTATTATCGTTGTTTAAATCCTTAATCTGAGCAATTACTTCACTTAGTAATTCTGCTCCATCAATTGGCTTAGGATGTAAACCCTGGCCTTCTCGTTCTACAACCTCTTGTACGTAATCGTTGTAAATACTCATAGATATCTATCTTTCTATTTTAAGGGTAGCCAAAAAGACACGATGTCTTGCTAAACCACCTTGACTGTAATATAATTAAGCTAATAAGCCATCTATCGGTTTCCCGAACAAATCACAATTTAGCCCTTCCACTTCATGTTTGAAGTTAACTTATTTGTCGTAAATCAACTCCTATGACTAAATACAAAAATAGTGAAAATACAGCTTTAAACGCATGCGTTACATCTATTTAAATCAATTTGGAATTGTTCTAAACAGCATTTGTGCAATCATGCCCGTTTTTTTCCTATCCGCTATTTCTACTGCCTCACGTTCAAAAAAAATAGGTGATTTATTTGACTAAACCACCTATCCTTTTTATATCGTTTCTACATGTATATCAATGTCTTTCAGCGCTTTGACAGTTTCCAAAGGATCTGTGGCATTAAACACAAATGAACCGGCCACCAACACATCTGCCCCAGCTTTCAATAGCTGTGCTGCATTCGCAGTCGTTACTCCCCCGTCGATTTCAATCAACAGGCCATCGTTCACACCCGCAGCCATCGCTCGTAACTCCTGAACCTTAGCATAGGTGTTATTAATGAATTTTTGACCACCAAATCCCGGATTGACCGACATGATGCAAACCAAGTCTAAATCCGCTAGCACATCTTTCAGAAGAGCCACCGGAGTGTGTGGATTCAATGCAACCCCAGCTTTACACCCCAACTCTTTAATAGCAGCCAGTGTACGATGCAAATGTGTACAGGCCTCGTAATGCACAGTAATAATTGCTGCGCCTGAATCTTTACATACTTGCAAATAACGGTCTGGATCAACAATCATCAAATGTACATCCAACGGTTTAGTTGCATGTTTTGCAATAGCCTGCATAACTGGAAATCCAAAAGAGATATTAGGAACGAAAACGCCGTCCATAATATCAATATGAAACCAATCTGCGTCGCTGTTGTTTACCATGATAATATCATCGTATAATTTTGCAAAGTCTGCAGCAAGAACGGATGGTGCAATGAGATGTGATTTTGTTGACAT
The DNA here is from genome assembly GCF_002325125.1 of Sphingobacterium sp. UBA1498. Classification (NCBI taxonomy): domain Bacteria; kingdom Pseudomonadati; phylum Bacteroidota; class Sphingobacteriia; order Sphingobacteriales; family Sphingobacteriaceae; genus Sphingobacterium; species Sphingobacterium sp. UBA1498. Next base: position 135,905 of record NZ_DCRG01000026.1, on the reverse strand, counting down.
GTTGTATTTTTTCTGCAAAGATAACAAGTATTTTTTGTTCATCACAGCCTTTACACTATTTAATGCCCATAAACGAAAATTGGCAGAAGCTGCAGAAAATAAATTATAACTACATTTGTATATTTACAGCATATAAAAATAAAGCTCGCAGTGGGAAGACTAAAAATAAAATATAGAAGAGAATTAAATACAACGGAAAACCTTGTCCGCAAAATTGGATTAATACTTATTACCATCTTTTTGATCTGTATATTTCTTCCCAAACAACCCCGTTTCCGCTATGAATTTCAAAAAGGTAAAGTATGGAATCACGAAAATCTAATATCGCCCTACAATTTTGCCATATTAAAAACGCAAGAAGAATTGAATGCGGACAAGAAAAGTATCTTAAATACCATTCAGCCTATCTACAATGCCAATACAACCACCAGCAAAGAGCAAATTGATCAATTCAACACCGATCTGGCCGAAAAGTGGCAGAGCAGCAAATTAGATACGACACATGAAAATATAGCGGATTATAGAAATGCCGGAAACGCCATCCTCAATCATCTCTATAGCAAAGGTATCCTATCGTTGAACAATAGATTTCAAAACCGTAGTAACGACAAATCCCCAGCCTCTAAGCATTATAATTTTACGCTCATTCAAGACAAAGTCGCCAGCCAAAAAAATACGGCCGACTGCTATACGATCGAGAGCTCCTACAGTTATATGGACGACATTATGCCCAAACTGACCAAAATAAAACAAAAGAGCTGGCTGGTGGAGACACTAAAAAACTATATTACCATTAACTACATTTATAATGATCAGCAGACAGAGGCCTTGGAACAAAACGCGATTGCCAACATTTCAGCTACGCGTGGCGTTGTCCAAAAAGGGGAACTGATAGCCGAAAAAGATAAAATAATTTCCAATGAAACCTACCAAAAGCTTGAATCGTTACGTAAGGTATACGAAGACGAAGGCAAGATCAGTGGCAACCAAAATTATGTGACTTTAGGTCAATTTTTGATCATTTCACTGGCGCTTTCTATTTTGATGGTGTTCCTTTTTCTGTTTCGAAAAGACATCTATTTTAACAACAGATTGCTCGTCATTATCATGATCGTCATCATCGGTATGCTTGCCGTTTTATCCTGGGCCATTAAAATCAAAATACCCAACCTTTACTATATACCGTTTTGTGCGGTCCCCATTATCATTCGTATTTTATTTGACACACGTGTGGCGCTCAATATCCATCTATTGATGGTGCTATTAGCAGGATTATTCGTCCCAAATAGCTTTGAATTTGTTTTTCTACAATTTATGGCGGGTATAGTTGCGATCTACAGTATCAAAACATTGGTTAAAAGAGAGCAATTGTTTATTTCATCGGCAATCATTCTGGGAACCTACTGGATTGCCTATATTGGATTGGTGGTGACCAGAAATGGTTCCATTGACACGATCTATTGGTCCGACCTCCTTCCATTCTTCGTCAGCGTATTGATTACGCTCCTTGCCTACCCCATGATTTATGCCTTTGAAAAATTGTTTGGTATCGTGTCTGACCTTACCCTCATGGAGCTTACTAACAGTAATTCCAAATTGCTAAGAGAACTTTCTTTCAAAGCCCCGGGGACCTTTCAGCATTCCTTACAGGTAGCTAATCTTGCGGAAGCGGCAATTTATAAAATTGGTGGAAATCCACTACTGGTACGTGCCGGAGCACTCTATCATGATATCGGCAAATTGACTAACCCTCAATTTTTCATCGAGAATCAAAAGACAGAAAAGAATCCTCACGACGAGCTATCCCCTGAACAAAGCGCACAGATTATTATTTCGCACGTCATAAAGGGTGTCGATATTGCTAAAAAACATCAATTGCCAGACGTTATCCTTGATTTTATCCGCACGCACCATGGCACTACCCGTGTAGATTATTTCTATAACCTTTTCGTGAAGAACAATCCGGATAAATTGGTGGACGAGTCGTTATTTACCTATCCAGGCCCCATTCCTTTTTCAAAGGAAACAGCAGTGCTCATGATGGCAGACTCCGTTGAAGCTGCGTCCCGCGCATTAAAAGAGCCATCCGAAGAGTCCATCAATAATCTTGTGGATAAGATTATTGAACACAAATTGATGCGTGGACAGTTCAACAATAGTAACATTACCTTAAAAGATATCACCGAATCTGCGGTTATTTTTAAGGCGATGCTCAAAAGTATCTATCATGTTCGGGTGGATTACGATTTAAGCAAAAAAACAATATAATTTTAATTGCCAAACAACAAATTGACTGTCAAACGCTTATTGCAACGTTACATTTTTTTTGCATTTTTTTTATTATTTAGACTTTGCAGAATCAAATAATTGCTTTATGTTTGCAATGTCAAAACGAGGAGAGGTGCCTGAGTGGCCGAAAGGAACAGTTTGCTAAACTGTCGTACTGGAAACGGTACCGCGGGTTCGAATCCCGCCCTCTCCGCAAAAGACAAAAAAAGCTTTCTGATAAATCAGAAAGCTTTTTTACATTTAAGCAGTTAGAAATTGCGCGGCACCGGGATTTCCTGCACTTTACTTTCCCTAAAATCCTTCATACTTTTGGGTTCCTTAGCTTCCAATTCTGCAAAATCCACAACACCGTTTTCTTTCGCCCACTGGAAATAAGCAGTAGACAAATGAGACACGACGTCGTGATGCTGTCCGGCAACATCGTTCCGTTCAGTAGGATCCTGCGCAAGATCATAAAGTTCCCATTTATAGGACGGCCAGCTCGATACAAGTTTCCATTTTCCAATACGTGCAGCTCGATTACCAGCGCGCTCCCAAAATAAACCTTCTTGTCGCCGAACGGTATCTTGATTTTGGAACAAAACCTGAAGCAAACTCTTTCCTGGTAAAGCATTCGCCTTATGCCCCTCGTATTCTTTTGGATATACCGCACCAACCAAATCGTAAAAAGTTGGTGCCAGATCAATGACGTGACCAGTGCCCTGCTTGACGCCTTTCGCGATTTTACCAGGAAACCAAGCTATAAATGGGGTATTAATCCCACCTTCATAGGTATAATCTTTAAATGCTTTAAAAGGTGTATTGGAGGCATATGACCAATTTTTACTCTGCGATTCATAAGAACCCAGTGTCCCAACCGGTCCTTTATTTATCCGGGCGCCATGATACCAGCGAACAAGATCTTCGGCCGGCGCACCGTTGTCTGACAAGAAAACAATCAGTGTATTGTCCAATTGTCCGTTGTCTTTTAGCTTATCTAACAATTTTCCTATAGTCTGATCCAATCTGTCGACCATAGCCGCAAACACTTCCATTTTTTTTGCCCACAGCTTTTTTTGATCAAATGATAATCGTGACCAATCGTAAATATCCGCATCAACAAGCGATGGTTGGGTCGCTTGGGATACCAGTCCTAATTGTTTCTGGCGTTCAAAGCGCTCTTGACGTATCACCTCCCACCCACTGTCATACCGGCCTTTATATTTGGCGATATCTTGCGGCAACGCTACTAATGGCCAATGTGGGGCTGTATGTGCCAAATAGAGAAAAAAAGGTTTATCCTGCGTTTTGATTTGATCCAAAAACGCCTCAGCTTGACGATTGATTACCTCTGTCGAAAATGAACCTTCCAAGGGATAGCCTTCAGAATCGGTTTGTTCATGAAAAGTCGGCGCGCCTGAATCTGCATTTTTTTCCACTCTTGGAAATACCAAATCAAAACCGCGCTCCCAGGGCAAACTTTTCCCTTTTCCAGACACGTGCCATTTACCCGAGGTTGCCGTGATATAACCATTCAACCGGAGGACTTCGGCAATGGTCAGTGATTCCGAATTAATATAACCCTGATAGGCAGGCAGTCCGAGATCGTTGGAAAAATACCCAACGCCAGCTTTGTGTTGATATTGCCCTGTGATTAGGGAGGCCCTTGTCGGCGCACATATCGAATTGTTATAAAATTGCGTCAGCTTTAGCCCTTCATTGGCTAAACGATCCAAATTGGGTGTAGAAATTTCCGAACCGTATGCTCCAATATCGGAATAGCCTAAATCATCGGCCAAAATCAAAATGATATTTGGCTTTCTTTGTTGTGCATAACCTAACAGTGTAGCAACCACAAGGTATAATGTCAAAATTATCTTTTTCATGTTCTTCATTTATAGTCCTATCGAAATTGATTGTTTGTTTTTAAACGCTTGTAATCCACAACGGAATTCTCTTCAGCCCAGGCTTTATACCTTGCTTCGAGATCTTTCACGATAGCTGGATAACGGCTAGCAAGATTGTTGTTTTCGCTTCGGTCTTCATCGATATTGTATAATTCGGGTTTGTTACCATCCTTAAATAAAGAAACTAATTTCCATTTACCATATCGCACGGCACGATTGCCTGCACGTTCCCAAAATAGCGGAACATGCCGATCGACCTGATTGCTATCTGAACGCAATAGCGGTCTCAAACTCAACCCCGGAAGTGTATTTATCGCCGTGTCGCCGACATGTTCGGGATAGGTCGCACCTGCAAAGTCATACAAGGTGGGAGCGATATCAATAAGATGGCCTCCACCCTTCTTAATCACGTTTTTCCGCACCTCTTTTGGGTACCACACAATGAAGGGGGCACCAATGCCACCTTCATACGGATTATCTTTGTAACTTCTCAAAGGTGAGTTTCCGGTTTGGGACCAATTGCTGTTTTGCACATCATAGGAACCTGGTAATCCGACAGTCTCTGTATTCCTTGCCGTATACACGCGTGTACGATCCCCGCCCTGGGCACCGTTATCCGACAAAAAAATGATTAGTGTATTCTTATCTTTTTTTAGCTCTTTTAACGTTTTTCTTATGCGGCCGATACTCTGATCCATGCGATCAATCATGCCGGCAAAGACCTGTTGCCGACGTTGCCAATACTGCTGCTCATCATAGGTCAATTTATCCCAGTTTTGTACGGTCGAGTCCTTTTTTGCAATGCCCTGCCCTAGCGGGAACACACCTTTTTGCTGCGCATTTTCATAACGTTGCGTACGCAGGCTATCCCATCCCCCACGATAGACTCCTTTATACTTTTGAGTTTCTTCTTCTGGTGCCTGCAGGGGCCAATGTGGGGCATTGAATGCCAAATACAGGAAAAATGGTTTTTTATCTTTCTGCTGTTCTTTCAGAAAACCAATGGCTTGATCCGTGATCTCATCTGTCAAATAACGTCCCTTTGGCAAATAAAAGGGTTTATTATTCCGGATGAGCGGTACTGTTGCCTGCTCCGGTCCATTTACTTCATAAAAATTGGACGCCCCGCCAACAAAATTGAAAGACCGCTCAAACCCGCGCTGTGCCGGCCACTGATCGTAATCATCACCCACATGCCATTTTTCCGATATAATAGTGGAGTAGCCGGCCTGTTTCAAAACCTCAGCCAGCGTCCGTGACTCCCGATTTAAAAAACCCTGATAGGCAGGCAGCCCAAGATTCACATTAAAATAACCTACACCTGCGCGATGCGCATACTGTCCCGTCAATAAAGAAGCACGCGTAGGGGCACAAATGGAATTGTTATAAAATTCCTGAAATATCGTTCCTTCTTTAGCCAAGGCAGTCAAATTGGGGGTCTGCAGGTCCGTTCCTCCATAGGGCTCTATATCCGAAAAACCCAGATCATCTACCAAAATCAATACAATATTCGGTCGATTGTCCTGTCCCCAGCTTATCCTTGGTAAGATGGTTAGGCAAAGTGCAACTAATAAATATGTCGTTTTCATCTACTTAAAATTTGATTAATACCTTATCGATTGATCCAATCGGGGTGCTGCGAGAGATTAGGATTGAGATTCAGTTCCCGTTGTGGCGTCGGAAAATGAATATGGCGAGCCGATGCATTCGTCTTGCCGGCAGCTTTCAGCTTAGCAACATAATAGGTAGCTCCCCTGCGAACCAAATCAAACCACCGTTGATATTCGTAAACAAGCTCCTTTCTGCGCTCCTCAAAAACCAATTCTCTAAAAGCATCCTTCGTTTCCGTAACGGATACTTCGTCTATTCCTGCACGACGACGTACCGCATTAATCGCATTACGCGCTTCTAAAGTCGGCCCGTTCAACTCATTTTCGGCCTCTGCAAAAATTAGCAATACCTCCGCATAACGGATGATCGGCGTATTTTTGGAAGACTGCCCCTGATTTCCTACAACCGTTTCATCATAATATTTACTAAATTGCGGTTTGTTTAAGGCATAGTATTTACCATCTATTGGGGACACCATTCCCGTTGTAAAGGTCACAGAAAGACGTTTGTCATGTGTTGCAAAGCTTTTATATAATCCTCCTTCGCTATGAAGCGCATCTGCATAATCCCCATTTATGCCAGGAATATCGGCTGGCGCAGATCTACTGGCCAATGAATTCCCCTGATAGCCACTATTGCCTTTAAATTGAGCTGAAAATATATGTTCAATGCCATTTTTCTCCCCAGTATTAAAGACATCGGCAAAATCTTGGAAAAGCGCATAACCTTCTTTATCGATAACTTCCTTCGCTAATAATTTTGCATTGGCCCAATCCCCTCGCGTCAGATAGACTTTAGCCAAAAGACTTTTGGCTGCTCCAGCAGTGGCGCGTCCTTTATCTGATTCCGAATAAGACTTATAGTTAGGCAGCGCCGAAGCAGATTTTAAATCTGCTATTATCAATCCATACACCGCATCCTCTGTCGCTTTGGCCACATAGAGTTCTTGAGGAGATAAAGACTCTACTGGGCTCGTTACCAGTGGAACTGGTCCAAACCAACGCACTAAATTAAAGTAGTGGAGTGCCCTCAAAAATTTCGCTTCGTTGATCACACGCTGTTGGAGAGTTGGATCGATCTGACTTGCAGACAGCACACTTATTTTAGCAATATTGACATTTGAAGCATTGATCGCATCGTAACTCTGCTTCCAGAGCTGTTCCATACGGTCATTGGATGCATCATGGGTTAGATTGCTCAGCGCTCTAACATGTGCATTTCTAGCCCTCGGCCCTGCTTCATAATCATCTGTGGCCATTTCAACACCAATCTGGAGCAAGCTGTTGTACAAAGACTGTCCAGTTTCATATAACTTTCTGTAAGTTCCTGTCACTGCAGCTATGGCTTGATCCTGATTAAGATAATATTGCTCCGAAACCAAAGCACTTGCGGGATCCTCCTCCAATTTCGAGCAGGAAATTGCCGTTAGAAGAATCAGAATGACAGTGGGTAAAACATGTATTTTTTTCATTTGATAAATTGCTTTTTATTGATAATGAGCTAAACTCAGGACTTCTCACTATTTCTATTTAGAGATCTATTAAAAGGTCAATGAAACTCCAGCAGAAAAAGACCTAGATGCAGGGTAAATGCCCAGATCGGTACCTATCTGTACATTGCTCCCTGAGGTAACCTCCGGATCAAAACCTTTATATTTGGTCCAGGTTAAAAGATTTTGAGCTGTTAGATAGAGATTGAGTCCCTTTATTTTAGCGTCCTGAAGCCACTCTTTAGGAAAACTGTACCCAAAATGCAATGATTTTAGCCGAACAAAAGAGCCGCTTTCTACAAACTGGTCCGAAAATACAGGAGCTGGATCCAACTTCGCCCGGGGATAAGAATGACTCGGGTTTGAGGGAGTCCAGCGCTCCAATGCATCAATTGATGCATTCTGTTGACCGGTAAACATCTCCAAATTCTGCCTATTAATATTCAGAAGATCATTCCCGACAGTGCCTTGGATGAGAAACGAAAGATCAAAACCCTTATAGGACATACTATTGGTCAATCCGAAAATAAAATCCGGCTGTGCATTACCTAGAATCGTTCTATCATTTGCAGTCGTAAATTGTCCGTCACCATCGATATCTTTGTAAAGACGGTCACCCGCTTTAGGACTCGCATTCCCTGTAAACTTACCTTTAGTACCCTCCTCTCCCGACTGCAGAATACCATCGGTAACATTGCCATAGAAGGTGCCTAAAGGCTCTCCAGCTTTAATGCTATAATTTCCAGAAATATAAGAACTGGCGCCGTCACCAATCTTCAGTACGGTGTTGCGATTTAGGGAAAAGTTTACATCTGTGCTCCAGCTGAACAATCCCTCGATGTTCCTCGATTTCAACCCCAATTCAAATCCTTTATTTGATACAGACCCAAAATTCTGAAGGGAAGAGGCATAACCGGAGGTCCAAGGTATTTCCACATTAAGCAGGAGATCCTTTGTCTTTTTATAATAATAATCAACTGTAAATTGAAGACGGTTGTTAAGTAAACTGATATCAAACCCGCCATCATATTGTACAGTGCTTTCCCAACCGAGGTTTTTGTTGGGAATACGTTGCGGGGCAAAACCAGTGACCACGTTGTTTCCAAACAGATAATTTAGGCTATATAAGGTAGATAATGATTGATATTGCCCGATTTCCTGATTACCCGTGGTTCCAAAACTCGTACGAATCTTAAAATCATCTACTCCAGGAAATGCTTCCTTAAAAAAAGACTCATTGCCAGCGCGCCAAGAAAGTGCTATCGACGGAAAATTTCCCCATTTGTTGTCTGCCCCAAAGCGGGAACTACCATCACGACGGAGACTTGCCGAAACATAATATTTATTTGCGTAATTGTAATTTACCCTGGCAAGATAAGAGTGCAATACCCATGCGTAGTTGTCAGAAGAAGGACGTACAATGGTGGATCCACTCTGCAGGTTATTGAACAGTAAGTCGTCGGTCACAAAATTTTCCGCTCCAGCGTTGAAGATCGCATTTTTGGATTCTTGCTGAGTAAATCCAAGTAAAGCATTGAACGTATGTTTTCCTGTGTTCGCCGAATAGTTTAATGTGTTTTCATTCAGCCATGAGGTTCCATCCCAATTCCCTAAGCTTGCTTTCCCCTTTGAACCTGCCCCCTCATAGATATAGGATGGCAAATAAAACTTATCATTTCGGCCATTTAGGTCAACGCCAACCAATACCTTCGCTTGTAGACCATTTAAAATACGATATTGTCCAAAAGAAGTTCCCAGTATCCGTAGTCCATTGGATGAATTTGTCGTTTCTTTCAAGGTAGCTATTGGGTTGGCAAAGATGTTTTCAAAAGGATTTCGTAATGTATAGGCACCGTTGGCATCATACACAGTTGCCGTCGAAGGCATCATAAGCAAAGCATTGACAATTCCTGTCGGCGCTATTTGCGCATAAGTTTTGTTGATGGATAAATTTGCACCAACCTGTAACCGGTCGAAAGGATTTGCGTCGATATTTGATCTAAATCCTACACGCTTGAAATTCGTGTTGACAATGACACCCTGCTGATCAAAATAATTTGCGCCTAAATAGTATTTCACCTTTTCAGCTCCACCCAATAAAGAAAACTGCTGATTATAAATCTTTCCAGTTTGAAAAGCCTCTTTTTGCCAATTTGTACCAGCACCTAGCTGATCGATTTCAGTTTGACTGCGGTATTGAAAAGCTCCGAGGTTGGGATTTGCATCGTACAAGGCCTCATTTCTTAAGATTGCAAAATCGTGAGCATTCAGTACCTCGATTTGTTTTAATACGTTTTGTGCTCCAAAACTCCCCTCATAGTTTAATTGTACCTGTCCTGCTCTACCTTTTTTTGTTGTTACCAAAATCACCCCATTGGCACCTCTGGATCCATAGATTGCAGTTGCAGCAGCATCTTTTAACACTTCAATACTTTCAATATCTGTTGGGCTGAGGCTTGCTAATGGGTTTACTGGTGTGCCGCTCCCTATTCCTGTACTTTCTGTTTGATTGTATATTGGAAATCCGTCAATCACATAGAGGGGTTCATTTCCCCCCTGGATGGATGCTCCGCCACGAATGCGAACACTCACACCCCCGCCGGGTTGTCCCGAAGTTTGTGTAACCTGAACGCCCGAAATTCCTCCCTTCAATGCCTGATCAAGCGAGGATACGGGCTGTCTGAGAAGCTTCTCAGGCAAGGTCGCCACAGCCCCGGTGAGATCACGACGTTTCTGGGTTCCGTACCCTACAACCACAACCTCACCTAAGTCTGTTGAGACGGGCGATAGCGCTATTACAGTCGGTGAAGAATTGACAACTACCTGTTTTTTCTCATAGCCGACAAAACTGACTATTAACGTAAAAGGGAGCTTCTGTCCTGTCACAAACTGGAAATTACCTCGGTTATCCGTTTGTACACGATGTGTTACAGCTTCCAATTGTACCGTAACGCCCGTAAGAGGTTCATGGGTTTTCGCATCGATAACTTTACCGATTAACGATGCATTAATAATTGGTTTGGGTTCTTGTGCCTGTACACTTCCAAATGCGTACAGAAAAAGCACAACTAAAAGAGAATACCAAAGTACTCTGTGTTTTTTCATCGTAAATTCTATTTAATGTGAAAATGCAAACAAGTGCCAACGCCATTGGTACTCTTGTTATAAATAAGATGGAATGCTTATTGGACAATAAGCAGCAGGAAGGTCGTGCTTTTCAGCACATGCGCATTCGACAAATAAATAGATAAAAATTAGATGCAATGAAGCATTTTTGGTTGCTCTCTCGATAGAAAAAGTAGTCGTTTTTCATACTTGTAAAATATTTAATGAGATAATTTTGTAATCGTTGCCAACGCCAATCGTTAACGACTACCCAAATATAAAACTATTTACAATAATATCTATATACTTAGTAGTTTATTTATAAAAAAGTGAATTCATTTTTATCAACAAAGCAGCTACACAACTATCAGCTATGATTTGACAAGATTTTTGTTACAAAGATATAGTTCATCCGAACTTTTAATCCGTTAATATCTAACGCCAGCAAAACATCATCAACTTGTAGCCAAATTTGCCGTTTAGACAGTGCTTGTTCAGTGCTCGTCCAGTGATTACTCAGTCATTATTCAGCCAGCAGTGACTAAGTAGTGACTGATCATTGGCTAAAAAATGAATTAATATTGTCTATTGGGATAGATTGGGATTAGGTTATTCCAGCTTTAATGCTTATCTTAAATGTTTATAACCTTATAAGCAATTATGGCAATCATTAAAAATGGCGTTAATGGAACGGTCTCCGGAAAGGCAGGTTCTGTTGTATTTGTTTTGACTAAAGCAGGAAATTATGTACGCTCTCTTCCTCGCGTAAAAAAGCGAAAGCCCAGTGCTGGTCAGTTGCTTTATAGAACACGTTTCAAAATGGTGAGATCACATATCATTATGCTCAATCCGATCATCAAATTGGGGTATAAGACATATAGCGCTCCTAAAAGGCCATACGACGCCGCGATGTCGTATAATTTGAAAGAAGCCGTTATTCGCCAAGATGATGGCTTTGCGATTGACTGGCAAAAGTTTATGATCGCGAAAGGAAGTCCAAATCCCATCAATTCCTACAGCATGGATTTTGATCAGGAAAGTCAGGTGCTTGAAGTTACTTGGGAATATGATACCTATTTGGAGAATAAAAATAAAATCCAGAACTACAATTCCTTCTTAGTTTTATATAGTGCAACAGATGACAGAGTTGAATATCCAATTTTGACCAATGACTCAAAAAGCAAGTTATCATCTGGAAAACAGAACATTAAGATCCGAGAACATAAAAAGGAAGTTACCTACGAAGTGTTTATCTTTTTTGTAGAAAGCTATGGTGAAGGTAATACAGATAGCCTGCACTTGGGTAGCATAAAAGTTTGAGAGGAGTTAATTGAACTATAGTCTAGTTGAAGTTGGTGAATAGATGAAAATTGGCCCTACGACTGATAAAAAATACCTGAAACCAGTGATCATGTTTATAGACCAATTGGTCTATTTTTGCAACAAAGAACGGTGAATAATGAGAAAATTAATTGGGTATTGTTTAGTTACCTTAGGAGTAGGGCCACTATACACAAAAGCGCAGGAAAATTTAAAATTCGATGATAGCTTCAACTTATGGAATGTTCGGTGCGGTCAGCAGGCCACCGTCTTTGCGGCAAAAGCTTACGTGCGCGAGCAGCCTAATCTGAAGGCTGCCATCGTCGATTCCCTATCGATAGGAAATATTGTTACAATCACTAGCCCACCATTTAAAGGAAATACCATAAAAAATTTTTATGCCCCTTGGCATGAAATAACCTATGCTGAAAACGGCATCAAAAAAATCGGCTTTATTTGGCTGGGGCTCTTAGCGCTAGGAAAACTAAGTGCTTCAGATGGCTCGCAATACATATACGGTTTTGAACGTTTAACCGAAATTAGCGACGAACAGAATCATTTCTCAACAGGTGTCAAAATTCTCGATGCAAATGGAGACTTTCTAGCAGAACATACCTATCCTTTCACTTACTCTGGGCAAACCTTCGCTCAAAGTAAATTGCTTCCGGCAATGGGTCTGCAAAACGTCAAGCAGATTTTGCGTATGGAGTTCTTGGGTGAAGCCTGCGGCATACCATCGGAATATTACTATATGGCCTGGACAGGAAAGCAGCTTATCGATCTGCCAAGTCGGTATTCGGTCGCTGATGCGGGTATTTATTATTACGATGAAAAGATGCTATTTCCTTCCGAACATGGCAAAAACAATCAGATTATTTATAAATACATCGAAGAAGGGGAAGCTTTGGACGATCATGCAGAAAATGCAAATTTTAAAATCACAAAAAAGCAGGAAGAGTTCCAATGGGGTGGTACAAGTTTTCAAAAGGTTCCGACATCCAACTAGTATTTTATGCGGCAGCACGATTCAGACTCTTTAACATATTGCATCGTTTTAGTAACACTTACAACTGTTTTATAAAGGTTTATCTCGTAAAGAAATAAACCTTTTTTTGATGATTACACGTCAATTCATGATTTTTATAAACCAAAACAGTATATTTAGTATCAGTAGTAAAGGGAGGAGTGAAATGATCAAATTAATTTATTAAAATCAACGTTCGATTCATGGAGAAAGTGGTTATTACGGGTGGTACTGGAGCTATTGGTCTCCATTTGACAAAGCTATTGGTTGCCAATCACTATGATGTGATTATTTTTACCAGAAATCCCAAGTCGTATCCTGCGCAAGCCAAGGTTAAGTATGTACATTGGGATCCCAAAAAACAGGAGGTAGATGTCAAATCAATTCAAGAAGCTGACTATATCATCAATCTGGCAGGCGCAAACCTTAACGCCAAGCGCTGGACAAAAGCGTATCAGCAAGAAATTATTGCCAGCCGTGTAGAAAGTGGGCAGTTGCTTTACCAAAGTTTAAAAAAGCTACCAAATCGTGTTAAAGCTGTCCTATCAGCTTCCGCTATTGGTTGGTATGGAACGGACGACCCTTACCAGAAAAGGCCTTTTATAGAAGGAGACCCCCAAGGGGGCAATTTTCTATCCTGGGTTTGCAACCTTTGGGAAGGCAGTGTTAAGCCTATTGAAACGTTGGGAAAAAGGCTTGTTGTATTCCGCTTTGGAGTTGTGATCAGCAAGGACCAGGGATTGTTAAAGGAGATCGGCCGCTTCCTACCCTTTCGTTCAATTCCAATATTGGGTTCGGGCAAGCAGATGCTCAGTTGGATCCATATGGATGATCTCTGTCGTATGTTGTTATTTGGCATACAAAATAATAACCTCGCAGGCATTTACAATGCCTGCTCATCTGAACCGCTTCCCCTTGCCGAATTTACCAAAAGAATCGCCCGGCGTACTTATGGCCCTTTGTACCTAAAGCTTCCTACACCGTCATTTTTGATCAGGTGGATGCTGGGAAAAAAAGGACAGGAAATGGTACTCGATGGCACATGGGTAAGTAACAAAAAGATTGTTCAGGAGAAATTTCCGTTTAAATATCCGCTTTTGGATAATAATTGTATAGACAATTTACATATCGATTAATGGTTAATTGCTGTTACTTTCCGCCCTTTTTGGGACAAAATCCGTATATTTTCGGCTTATGAAGATTTTTAGATATGGCGCAAAGGGCTCCGAAAAGGCGGGAGTCATTTTAAACGAAAAGAGATATGATGTTTCAGTAGGAAATTTCCAATATAACCGCGATTTCTTTGCGGATGTCTCGAATTTGGAAAGACTACAAACCTATGTCATTGAGAATAGCGACAAGCTTAAGGAGATAGCTGATGACGAGCGTATCGGAACACCATTAGAAGCCCCTTCCAAAATTCTGTGCGTGGGACTTAATTTTGATGATCACGTGAAAGAAACGAAATTGGAGCAAGCTTCAGAACCTATTGTCTTTATGAAATCCGTATCTGCTTTCAACGGACCTTTTGATGGAATTACCCTTCCGAAGTCCTCTGTGAAATCAGATTGGGAAACTGAACTTGCCATTGTTATAGGAAAAAAGGCTTCCTATGTGACGGAAGAAGAGGCACTGGATCATGTATTTGGCTACGTGCTGCACAACGATGTTACAGAGCGTGAGTTTCAAATCGAACGCGGCGGAACCTGGGATAAAGGTAAAGGATGTGACACCTTCGCACCTATTGGTCCGTTTATAGCGACCAAAGACGAAATAAAAGATGTTGATCATTTAAGAATATGGCTTAAGCTCAATGGTGAGCTTATGCAAGATGGCAATACAAGCGATTTTATCTATCGCATTCCCAAGTTGATTTCCTATTTAAGTCAATTTATGAGCTTACTTCCAGGTGATATTATTTCTACGGGATCGCCTGCAGGATCTGGAATGGGAAAATCGCCGCAAAGATTCCTTCAAGATGGTGATATTATCGAATACGGCATTGATGGACTCGGCTCGGCAAAGCAGGTGATTTCGGCCTACAAAACGGCATAAGAAAAGGATGTAATGAGTTCTTTTTTATCCGTGGCATTTGTGTACATTTATGGCATCATCATACATTTGTCCAAATAAAACATTTAACTCCTGACAGAGTCAATGATTCAACTAAACAACATATCCAAATCTTTTGAAGTAAAAGCCGCGCGTATTGATGCCTTAAAAGATGTCTCCCTGTCTATTGGCAAAGGGGAAATTTTCGGCGTTATAGGTGCCTCTGGGGCAGGAAAAAGTACATTAATCCGCTGCGTCAACCTGCTGGAAAGACCAGATTGTGGTCAAGTAATGATAGAAAACGAAGACTTGATGTCGCTGTCGGCCAGTAGTCTTATGCTGAAAAGGAGAAAAATTGGAATGATTTTTCAGCATTTCAATCTCTTATCCTCAAGAACGGTATACGAAAACATATCTTTTCCACTTGAACTGGAGGGAAAATCAAAAGAATTTATCCGTCAAAAAGTGCTGGAACTATTGCGCTTGGTAGGATTGGAAGACAAGGCCGAAGGCTATCCTGCAAATCTTTCAGGCGGTCAAAAGCAGCGCGTTGCCATAGCAAGAGCTTTAGCCAACGACCCTTATATCCTTCTTTGCGACGAAGCCACAAGTGCGCTAGATCCAGCGACAACAAAATCCATCCTCAAGCTGCTAAAAAAAATCAATAAGCAACTTGACCTGACAATATTGCTGATCACACACGAAATGGATGTTATAAAAAGTGTCTGTGATCAGGTTGCAGTATTAGACCAGGGAAGACTGATCGAAACGGGCCCGGTAGAGGCAGTATTTGCCAATCCAAAAGAAATAACCACTAAGAATTTTATTCAATCTTCACTTGAAGTTGAAATTCCGCTGAGTTTCCAGGAACGATTGAAAACTACGGGGAATCCACTGGTAGAAATCTACCTCACTTCAAATGAAGAGTCCATCTCTTTTATAGCATACTTGGAACAAAAATTTGACGTCAAAACAAATATTATTTCGGCACAAATCGACTATATTGGTGAACTGAAATTCGGGGTTATATTGGCTGAACTATCCGGAGAACAAGAAAATATAACAAACAGTCTATCTTTCTTAAAAGAAAAACATGCACAAACAAAAATCTTAGGCTATGTCTGATCAGGTATTTACACTGCTGTTATCAGGTACTTTAGAGACCTTAGCCATGACTTTTCTGTCGGGCTTCTTTGGTTTTTTGCTAGGGCTACCCCTTGGAATATATCTTTTCTTAACCCGAAAACATCAGTTGCTCGAAAACAAAGGTATGCACCAGCTTGTATCCTTGTTCGTGAATATTTTTAGGTCTATCCCATTTATCATACTCATTGTATGGATGATTCCGTTTACACGTCATATCGTAGGAACATCAATCGGGATGTCCGCAGCATTGGTTCCATTGAGTATAGGCGCAGCGCCTTTTATTGCACGACTTGTGGAAAATAGCCTACTTGAAATTCCCAACGGCCTGATTGAGGCCGCAAGAGCAATGGGCGCAAACGCAAAACAGGTAATTTTTAAAGTTTTGCTTCCTGAGGCTCTCCCCTCGCTGGTAAACAATGCAACAATAACGCTAATCACACTTGTTGGCTACTCCGCAATGGGTGGCGCCGTGGGTGCTGGTGGACTGGGACAGATTGGTTATCAGTATGGTTATGTCGGATACGATACTTTTATCATGAATTCTGTTTTAATTTTATTAATTTTAATCGTATTCCTGTTGCAATACACAGGAGATTACATCTCAAAAAAAGTAAACCATCGATAACATAAATTGGATGATATGAAAAAATTGAACTATGCATTTGTAATCTTAGCCCTCAGTCTCCTAACGGTTGTGGCATGCAATAACAAAGAAAAGAAAGAGAATATCCTTAAAGTAGGTGTAGTGTCAGGACCAGAAAAGGAGCTTGCAGAAACGGCTAAGAAGGTTGCGAAAGAAAAGTTCAATCTGGATGTTGAGTTGGTGGCTTTCAATGACTATGTGGTACCGAATGAGGCATTAAATCAGGGCGATATCGATGTGAACGTATTCCAGCATCAGCCCTACTTACAGGAGCAATCGAAACAACGCGGTTTCACTAAATTAACCATCGTTGGAAACACCTTTGTATTTCCCATTGTTGCCTATTCAAACAAAATAAAAACGATCACTGCTTTACAGCCTGGTGCCGTTATAGCTATCCCTAATGATCCTACCAATGGCGGACGCTCACTGTTGCTTCTCCAACGAGAAGGCATTATCGGTCTAAAAGAAAATGTAGGTATACAGCCTAAAGTAACCGATATCGTGAGCAACCCCAAACAGATTAAAATCATCGAAATGGAAGCTCCGCAGCTGCCTCGCGTTCTTGATGATCCGCAAGTGACCATTGCCATCATCAACAATAGTTTTGCCGCTCAAGCTGGACTGGATCCAGAAAAACAAGGTTTGTTTACAGAAGACAAAGAATCTCCTTATGTGAATCTGATTGTTGCCCGCGCAGACAATAAAAACGATGAGAAGGTGCAACAGTTTATTCAGGCGTATCAATCGCCGGAAGTAGAAGCAACTGCTAAAAAAGTCTTCAAAAATGGTGCGATTAAAGGCTGGTAAAATTTAGAAAAGTGATAGAATCAGCCGATTTATGCCCCTGTGGCACGGGTATTACCTATGGTGAATGCTGCCGACAAGTACATCGTTTCCATGCCAAAGCCAGTACAGCAGAGGCGTTAATGCGCGCACGTTATAGTGCCTTTGTAAAAAAGGAAATCGATTTTTTATACCATACATTTCATCCCTCGACAAGGAGGTTTCAAAATAAACAGGCCATCGGACAATGGGCAATGGAGAACAAATGGATGCAGCTTAATATTCTTAAATCTACGCTCCATACCGTTGAGTTCGAAGCGCATTATCTGGATGCACAGATGCACGTGCAGATTCACCATGAAAAGTCTACCTTCAAAAAACAAGGTGACCTCTGGTACTATGTAGAGGGAACAGTAAAATAATAAAAAAGGCAGNNCTGCCTTTTTTATTATTTTACCAGTCCCTATACTTTTCTAGACCAGTTCTTCTGTATCTTCACGATAAGGAGCTTCTTCATCAAACTCTCCTTCCCATTTAGCGACAACAACCGTTGCAAGACAGTTTCCCACAACATTTACCGATGTGCGGGCCATGTCCATCAATTCATCAATACCCAAAATTGCAGCTATAACAAATGTAGGCAATCCAAACTGATCAGCTGTAGCAATCAAAATAATTAATGAAGCTCTTGGAACAGCGGCAACGCCTTTTGATGTGATCATCAATGTAAAGGCAATCATCAGTTGATGGCCAAATGACAAATGTATACCTGCAGCCTGGGCCACAAAAATTGCTGCTAATGAGAGGTAAAGAGATGTACCATCCAGATTAAAGCTATATCCAGTAGGAATGACAAATGACACAATTTTACGTGGGACACCAAATTTTTCCATCGCACTCATTGCTTTCGGTAACGCTGCATCTGAACTCGTTGTCGCAAATGCAATCGAAACAGGTTCCTTAATTGCATTGATAAACCTTTTGACAGGGATTTTCAGGTAAAGTGCGACAGGGAGAAGTACAAGACATAAAAAGCAGAGCAAAGCGAAATACAGCGTAGCCAATAACATGAAGAGATTCTTCAAGATGTCGACACCAAGATGCCCTACGGTATAAGCCATAGCTGCACCAACCCCTATTGGGGCAAAATACATAATGATGTTTGTAAATTTAAACATCGCTTCAGACATGCTCTCGGTAAAATCTACCAAAGGTTTACGCTTCTTTTCATCCACCATCGCCAATCCGATACCGAATAAAACCGAAAAGACTACAATCTGCAAAACCTGATTATCAGCAACAGATTTTACAATGTTTTCCGGAAATAGGTCACGTATAAAAGAAGTAAATTTATAAACGGGATGCACATGGTCAGGAAGTGTTTTAAGGATATGCTCATCCATGCTTTCTTTGGGAGCAGGAAGTTCTTCATGCGGCATATGGGCAACATCAACCCCCACGCCTGCCCGAGTCAGATTAATAGCGCCTAAACCGATAAAAATAGCGCATGTTGTAGCACAGAAGAAATACAACATAGATTTCCATGCCATACGTCCCACTTGCTTTAAATCGGAATGTCCTGCAATTCCATAAACAAGGGTAGCAAAGAGAATCGGTCCAACAATTGTCTTGACCAATTTGATAAATCCTTTACTTAAAGGTTGCAGGGAAATTGCCAGATTTGGAAAATCCAACCCAACGAAGATCCCGATAATCATACAGGTCAAAATCCAGGTGGTCAAATTTTTCTTAAAAAGCGCATTGACAACCAGAACGGTAGCAACTATCCAACGGACAGCCATTAGAAATTCATGCGAAAAGCCTACAACATCAAATTCGTATAATACAGCAATGATACAAGCTAATGTAACTGTGATTAGGGTCATCAACCCTATTTTGGTTTTTAACATTTAAAAGATTTTAATGGTCAAAAGAACAAAAATAAAAAAATACTATGCTTTTGCAAATATTATTATTCCAAATAGCCATGTTTCGCAACAAAATATCGATTTCTCTAAATTCGAGGCCACAAAAAAAGGCAGGAAAATTTCTTCTCCTGCCCAATATTTTTTACGGAGCAATAAACTTATTCCGCGTGTAACCAAGATTTTTTCGCTAAAAGCTCGTCGTTAGACTCACGCACATCTTCGTCGTCCACACAACAATCTACAGGGCAAACCGCTGCACATTGAGGCTCATCATGGAAACCTACACATTCTGTACATTTATCCGAAACAATATAATAGACTTCATTTGAGATTGCTTCCTGAGACTCATTGGCATCGAGTGTAACGCCGTCGCCAAAATCAATAATCCCGTCCAAAGCCGTCCCATCTGAGAATTTCCAAGTTACACCAGCATCGTATATTGCATTATTTGGGCATTCCGGTTCGCAAGCACCACAGTTAATGCATTCGTCTGTAATTTTAATCGCCATTTATAACCTCACAATTATGATAAATAAACTATTTTTGCATTATCAATATGAAACAAAGTCGAATTGTACAATAAGGCTAGTTGATTCACGTTGATTAATGTTAACAGCACAAATATAACACAAATTTGTGTATTCATCTTTTAAAATTTTAATATTTTGACAAAGGAACAACGAATAAATGCATTTGTAAAATTAGGCGAACAGCTTCAACTGCCATCTGAAGAATCCAGTCAGATCATCCAATCTGCCCAACATAAAAACCCCTGGTATACTCCACAAAATGTTGAACGCGCGCTACAGGCAATTGCAGAAAATCTTACCATAGAGAAACTTACGCATTGGTTGGCGCCATACCCAGATACGCATTCGACAAAAACTGTAGGATTAATTCTTGCTGGCAATATACCTTTAGTCGGATTCCATGATATCCTCGCTGTTCTGATCAGTGGCTTTAAAGCCAAGATAAAAGTATCCTCTGACGACGCGGGACTGACGGCCTATGTACTGGGTCTGCTGGATAAAATTGACCCGTATTTTGGCGATGCTTTTGAAATTGTTGACAGATTAAAAGATTTCGACCTGGTCATCGCAACGGGATCTAACAATAGTGCCCGCTATTTCGATTACTACTTTGGTACCAAGCCGCATATCATCCGCCGCAATCGAAATAGCGTTGCTGTACTGGGGGGCGCGGAATCTCCTAGCCAGCTGGAAGCTCTTGGGCATGATATTTTCGATTACTTTGGACTGGGTTGCCGCTCTATATCCAAAATATTTATACCAAAAAATTATCCAATAGCGCAGTTTTTTGAGGGTATAGCGATATTCAACAATGTGACAGCGCATTTTAAATATACCAACAATTACGACTACAACAAATCCATCTATCTGATCAATGGCGATAAGCATTTTGATAACGGATTTTTATTGCTCAAAGAAGACGAGAAAACAGCTTCTCCCCTTGCTGTGGTTTATTATGAAACTTACGAAACAGTTGCTGAAGTCGAAAATAAACTGATATTAGCGCAAGAAAACATCCAATGTATTGTATCCAAACTGCCATTAGAAGTGCCGTCTCCCGTTTTTCATTTTGGCGAAAGCCAAAGTCCATCGCTGGATGATTACGCTGACGGTGTGAATACGCTTGATTTTCTATTTGCCAACCGTTAAGCTTCCTTTAAATTCGTAGTAAAGAAATTGCATTAAAAATACTAACTTTGAATCTATGTATATCATTAAAGTAAAAGGTGTCGCCAAAATCCCTGATTATGTACAACTAAGAGATGATGCCTTCACCTTGCTTGCATATTTTAGAGTCGACCGCCCGGACAAATCACTTGATAAGATCGGATTAGGAGAAAAGGCAGCGTATATCATGCAACTGGTCAGAGAAATGCCTTTTGGACAAATTAAAAAATTAGAATTTTAGCTTCCATGATTGAAAATAAAGTTATTACATTAAAGAACGTTGACATCTTCCAACAGAAACATTTGGTATTGTCCAATGTAAATTTAAATATCGGCAAAGGCGAGTTTATCTACCTTATAGGTCAGTCCGGCAGTGGAAAGAGTAGTTTGTTAAAGATAATTTACGGCGACTTATACATTGGTAATGGAGAGGGCATGATTGCTGGTTTTGATTTAAAAAAACTGCATGAAAATGATGTTCCTTACCTGCGTAGAAAACTGGGAATCGTTTTTCAGGACTTCCACCTTTTATCGGATAGAAGTATCGAGAAAAACCTCGAATTTGCCCTTAAAGCAACAGGTTGGAAAGACAAGAAAATGATCGATAGCCGTATATTGGACGTATTGGAAAAAGTTGGACTTCGCTCCAAATTAAAGAAGATGCCACATGAACTTTCTGGCGGTGAACAGCAACGTATTGTGATTGCCCGTGCCTTATTAAATAATCCAGAAATTATTTTGGCAGATGAGCCTACAGGTAACCTGGACCCTGCTACATCAGAGGAAATTGTCTTGTTGCTAAGAGACATTGCCAGCTCAGGAACAGCCATATTGATGGCCACACACGATTATACCATTATCCGCAATATGCCTTCTCGTATCATCAAAACCGGCGATGGTATATTACAGGACAATGTCAGTATCTAGACGGAAAACTGACATATAAAAATACCGATTCCGACAAATTGTTAGGCTTTTTTAATAAAATCTGACAAGCTGTCGGAATTTTATTGTTTGGCAAAAACTTTGACAAACGAAGCATAGAGTAAATTTTTGAATCTAATTTTAGCATTGAAGATATGAATGAGCAAGATAATTATTACGATGAAAGCCAAGATCCAGTAGAAACAAATTCTTCTGAACAACAAGAACTACCTGCTGATAATCTAGCAGAAGAACTGTCTACTGAAGATAAACTGGCTGCAGAATTGGCAGAGGCAAAGGATAAGTACATTCGTCTATCTGCCGAATTTGACAATTATAGAAAACGTACAAGTAAAGAACGTGTTGAATTGATTCAATCAGCTGGAAAAGATGTCATCAGCAAGTTGTTGCCTACATTGGATGATTTTGACAGAGCATTAACAGCCATGGAAACTGCAACTGATGTTGAATCGGTAAAAACAGGAATGGATATTGTTAACAATAAATTCAGACAAACATTATCGCAATTAGGATTAAAGGAAATGGACGTTAAAAACCAAGATTTCGATCCTGAATTACAAGAAGCTATTACAGCAATACCTGCCGCTACAGAAGAATTAAAAAATAAAGTGGTGGACGTGATCGAAAAAGGTTACTACTTAGGTGACAAAGTTATCCGTCACGCAAAAGTAGTTATAGGTCAATAATATTAAGACGATGTCAAAAAGAGATTATTACGATATACTTGGTGTCTCGCGATCAGCGGACGAGAAGGAGATTAAATCAGCGTATCGCAAACTAGCGATAAAGTACCATCCGGACAAAAATCCTGGTGACCATGAGGCTGAGGAAAAGTTTAAGGAAGCTGCTGAGGCATACGATATCTTGAGCAATCCACAGAAACGTCAACGTTATGACCAATTTGGACATGCTGGTAATTCTGCCAGCGGTGGTTTCGGCGGTGGCGGCGGCATGAATATGGAAGACATATTCAGTCAATTTGGTGATATCTTTGGTGGAGGACATCCCTTTGAAAGTTTCTTTGGCGGTGGCGGTGGCCAGCGTGGCGGACGCCGCGTAGCAAGAGGAAGCAACTTACGCATAAAAGTTAAGTTAACGCTTGAAGAAATTGCCAAAGGCGTTGAGAAAAAGGTAAAAGTCAACAAGCAAGTCGTCTGTCATACCTGTGACGGATCGGGTGCTAAAGATAAATCTTCTTTCCATACCTGTAAAACCTGTGGTGGATCGGGCTCAGTCAGAAGAGTTACCAATACGATCTTAGGACAAATGCAAACAACAAGCACTTGCCCTACGTGTAATGGTGAAGGCGTAGAAATCACAGCAAAATGTACAACGTGTAGAGGTGAAGGACTTGAACGTGGCGAGGAAACAATCTCCATCAATATTCCGGCAGGGGTGAGTGAAGGCATGCAACTATCCATGAGCGGAAAGGGAAATGCGGCTCCGCGTGGTGGTGTACCAGGAGATTTAATTATATTGATCGAAGAAGTTGCACACGAAAGTTTAAAACGCGACGGACTAAATGTCATCTATGATCTTTATATTAATTTTGTAGATGCTACATTAGGTACCAGCGTGGAAGTTCCGACAATAGACGGAAAAGCGAAAATCAAAATTGAACCCGGCACACAAGGCGGCAAAATTTTACGGTTAAAAGGAAAAGGTATTCCTGAGGTTAATTCTTACCACAAGGGAGACCAGCTTGTATATGTTAATATATGGACACCAAAAGCTGTATCTATCGAAGAAAAAGAACTGTTGAATAAATTGAAAGAATCACCGAACTTTAAGCCTCAACCTGGCAAAAGTGAAAAGTCATTCTTCGAGCGAATCAAAGAATATTTCGAGTAACATCCAGTTAGATAATCATAAAAAAGCCATTTGTCAAATATTGACAAATGGCTTTTTTTTTCTATTCTTACTTAAAATTGACATTAAAGAACAAAAAGTCAGCCCAATATCATTATCGTTAAATAGAATCTGTAAAAATAAAATTATATTAAATTTTAAGGTGTTGATCCACTATAATTTACGATTATATCAAATATCTAGACAATCCAATGACAAAAAAATAAAATATGATTTCGATATTTGACTAACAAATTTAAAAAGTCAGGAAGTAATTACTGGCACATTTAAACAACTTTTAAATAAAAAAGACATGAAAAAAATTTTACTTACATTAGCAGCTGTAGCTGGTTTGACATTGGCTTCACAAGCACAAGAATTCGGTTTCAAAAAGAGCGATGTTATTGTTGAAGGTAACTTATCCGCTAATACTTCAAACGACAAAACTAATCAAACAAAAACAAATTCATTTAATTTCAACCCTTCTGTTGGTTACTTTGTTTCTGACAAGATTGCTGTTGGTTTAGATGTAAACGTTGGTAATGAAAAAGCTACAAAAAACGTAGATCAGTCGAATGAATCCTATGTAAAAAACAACCAATTCGGTATAGGTGCATTTGGACGTTACTACTTTCTTGAGTTAGGTTCACGATTCAAAACATATGCACAACTTGGTGCTGGTTATGCGCAAGAAGATGGAAAAATCAATAATGGAACTACCACAAGTGATATCGCTAAAACAAAAGGTTTCGGTGCGAACGCAGGTTTGGGTATCAACTACTTTGTAACGCCTAAAATTGCAATCAATTTTGGTTTAACTGACTTATTGTCATTCAGAACATCAAAAGTTGATGTTGATGGTGCTAAATCATCTAATGAATTTAATGCAAACATCAATAGCTTTAACAACTTCTTCGATACTGCTAAATTTGGTTTGACATTCAAATTCTAGTCTCAACGAAAAAAATAGAAAAAGGAAGGGCGATAAAATATTTTATCGCCCTTTGCTATGTTAGTTATACCGTTTAACAATTCGGAGTTTGTGTGTATAGCGATTCAGTTCCGCATTAAAAATACCCTCTGAATCCATGCGGTCCACACGGACTTTTGCAGAAGCATGGATAATGGTATCGCGATCCAGCATAATACCAACGTGAGTAATCCGGCCTTGCGCATTGTCAAAAAACGCCAAATCACCTACCTTTATTTCTGAAATAAAGTCGACGGTCTCCCCTTTTTCCGCTTGCTGATAAGCATCGCGGGGCAAATAAAGTCCAAAGCAGCTGTAGATCAATTGCGAGAAACCCGAACAGTCAATCCCCCACTCCGAACGGCCGCCCCACAAATACGGTACATCTTTGTAACTCAAGGCGAGTTGCTGGAGCTCACTTTCGACTAATTCCTTCGAAAATAAACTTATGCTTCCCTGATAAGTCAAGTCCAATAGTGGCAGATTAGTCCGGTTCTCTTCATTTAGATACAGCGTGGTCCCATGACAGAGCTGCAGTTGGGTTGCCTCGCCCAAAAGTACCCCTCCCTCTCTTCCAACCACAGTTCGTCTTCCTAAAAAATATTGCTCCTTATCTGAGTCCTCTAATTTTTGAAACTGCCCGTTTTGAATCCAACCCAAATAATCCGTTTCCAATAAGCGTATGGATGTCCAATCCGCCTGCTCGTCCACAATTTCAAAAAGCTCTCCAAACAAAACCTGAGAAACCATCTCGCTACGATGTGCCTGTTCTAGACGTAACGGTACGAGAGCAAGTATACAAATACCATATTTCATATGCTAATAAAACAAAATCGTCCAATCTATGATTATATATTATATGACGAAGATAAATTAATAATAGCAGATATGGAGAATACAAATTCAAAATTCAAAAGGATATTAGTCGCTGTTGACGACGAGCCATGCGCTGAAAAGGCAATACATTATGCGAAAGAAATGGCCCAAGTATTTGGAGCCTCCGTAGCACTTGTCACCGTTATCCCCCCTACTTCTCCTGCCAATTTTGGCGCAGATCCCTTATTGGGGCAGCAGCCTATCATCGTTCCGGAGGTTTCGGAAATGGAACAGGACAATGCGCAAAAGTATCTTGAGAAGATAAGCCGCGAGTTTACTGGTGCTGGTGAGGTCTATTTGTTTAATCGAATAGGATCTATTAAAGAAGAAATTCTGGCTGCATCGCACGAATGGTCTGCCGATCTGATTATCATGGGGTCTAACGGGCGGACCGGTTTTGATCATTTTATATCTGGTTCTGTCTCTGAATCGGTTATTCGTAAATCCACCTGCCCGGTGCTGGTGATCCCCAGTAAATGTGACTGACGAATACAACAAAAAAACATTTATAGTAATGAAAAAGGCTATTTTTTCCAAACGGAAAAAATAGCCTATACGCTTTCTACGATCAGAAATTACGTTTTTATCAAACGCGCCACAAACATGCTATCGGCCTTTTCGGTATACCCTTCCAGATAATCCATGCGTGCTATTTCAAAACCAAAATTATCCACAATGTAATTGACAACATCTTCATTTTCCGCTTTAAAAATGGAGCAGGTTATATAAATCAAAGGCTTTCCCACTTTAACATGTCCTACTACATTACTTGCAATATTTTTTTGTAGTGCATTGAATTCGCCAATCTTATCAGCCCTAAAATGCCGAATCATTTCTGGTGTACGCCCCCAAGTCCCCGATCCACTACACGGTGCGTCCAATAATACTCCATCAAATCGTTCGCTCCCAAGAATTGAAAAGGTATCCTTGGTAAGATCGAGTATTTTCTTTCGGTAATGCTTTATTCCGGCACGGTCAAAACGCTCATCGAGATTCCGAAGAATGCTCATACGAATATCCGACACCAACAAATTTACCGTGGGACAAGCATCCATCAATAAAAGAGATTTGCCACCTGAAGCTGCACATGTATCCCACCAGGATTCATTTTCTCCTGGCTCCATATACGCTAACGTACGTTGCGAGGAAAGATCTTGTACTTCAATAATGCCATCTAAGGCATCAAATCGCTGTAAGGAAGTACCATTATTTAAGGCAATGGTCTGCTCGCCGATAGTGGTATAGGGAATCTGACTACCATCTAAAATGGCGCGCACGAAATTTGTCTTTCCTCGTTTTACCCGAATATATAAATAGGGCTGAATACACTGACTTTCCAAAAAGGCAGTTAAATTCACTTTTTCAGAAATATGCTCCGTAAAAGGAAATAGGTCTTCCAATTTAAAAAAGCCTTCGGACTCCAAAAATGTAATTTTGTCACGGATTGAAAGATGGAGTTTATCGGCGTAAGCAGGTTCAAGAACCGCCACCAAGGGGCTTTCCTGCTCGCATAGAAATTCGGCGACTACCAACCTACGTTGTTGTGATAACTGCGGAGCTGCAGTCCCTAGACGGAAATAATTATAGCACAAACGGGAGACGGCCTTTCGGTCTGAAGATCCCATTTGTCTATTTAGCTTAAAAAAAGTTGTTAAATAACGTGAAAATGGTTGATCAGCTTCAAAACCATCCATTGCTCGCTCAAAATTACGTATTTGCTGATGAACACGTTTTTCACTGAATTCAGCCATTCAAAGATTATTTTCTTTCAAATTTTTTATCGTGATAGACCAACATCCCCAACGATCTGTTTGCATAGCCCCATTTTGGGTAAAATTCAAATCTGTAATCGCTATTCAATCCCGAAAACTTTTCCTGCGTCATTCGGCTGACATAATCCACTCCATATTGATGTATCAATCGACCAAAATACAATGCCGCGTCATACCCTTTGTAAGAAAACTCGGACGGATCAACTTTATAAGCAGCCTTGTAATTTCCAATAAACTTTTTGGTATCTCCATCCGTCTCATCGACCAAGTTGGAAGAAGTAATGGTCAATGCGTAAAAATCCATGTTTTCGAAATTCTCAAACGAAAGCTTGGCCATGTTGGGGTGTCCATATAATTTAAACTGATTACCTGGATTCAGAAAGCGTTCATCCATAGCATCCAAAAGGCCCTTTACTAAATTTTTATTGGCAGTCCCTGAAATGATATGATTGGTGCCTGCCAACACAAGACTGTTATTAAGCTCATTGATGCTCATAACCGTTTTTACTTTAGCCTGCGGGTTAGCTTTGGTAATCTCGTTTGCAAAATTGATCAAAAACTGTTTGCTGTCATCATCCCCAGCATCATAAATAACAATCTGATCCCCATTATAATATTGCTCTGCAACATACTTCGCCAATGTTTCGGCGTGTGTACGAATAGATGGTGTTATCGAAACCAAATTGGGGAGGCTAAATTCAGAAGCCATGGTTGCTGCTAATGGAGAAACCTGTAGAACGTTCTTGTTTGCAAAGGTCTGCCCAAAGCTCTTAATCTCACGCGGATATACGGGTCCCACCACGAGCACAGCATCTTTGACATTGACCGCTGTACCCAGTGTTGCATTATACGCAACATTGTCTCTAGAATCAATCACCTGCAAATCGAACAAGGCACCTTCCTTCGCAATTTTGTCAAGGCCTAACTGAAATCCCTGATAAAAATCCAGCGCCAAGGAAGAGCGCTCCACGTCTTCCTTCTTAACTGTACCTGCAATATTACTTAACTCGAACGGCAACAGCAGTGCGATGCGATTATTTTTCACAGCATAGCCATTGACACGTTGGGTATCGCCCATCTTGGTAATGGTACTTTCTTTGTCAACAGGAGGTTTAGTAACAGCAGTTTGCTGTTCGCCATGACCAGAGGACGGCGAACGCAATACTGTGCTTTTTTTGGTTGTACAGCTTGCAAGGCATAACGCTACAAGCGCCGCAACCCATATTTTATTCCCACTCAATTGTAGCGGGTGGTTTTGAACTGATATCATATACAACTCTGTTTATTCCTTTCACATGGTTGATAATTTCATTTGAAATTTTTGCCAACAGATCATATGGTAAATGTATCCAATCCGCAGTCATTCCATCTAGCGAACCCACCGCGCGTAAGCTAACGACGTGCTCGTAAGTGCGCTCATCACCCATTACGCCTACTGAGCGCACGGGCAAGAAAATTGTGCCTGCCTGCCATACTTTGTCATACCAACCGGCTTCTTTCAGATTATTGATGAATATCGCATCAGCCTCCTGCACAATACGTACACGCTCGGGTGTAATATCACCCAGAATACGAATTGCCAAGCCCGGACCAGGAAATGGATGTCTGCCTAAAATTGCCTGATCAACTTCCAATGCTTTTCCTACTCTTCTTACTTCATCTTTAAACAAAGTCTTAAGTGGTTCCACAACTTTCAGTTTCATGAAATCAGGTAAGCCCCCAACGTTATGGTGTGATTTGATAGTCGCCGAAGGCCCTTTCACTGAAACTGATTCGATGATATCCGGATAAATTGTCCCTTGCCCTAACCACTTCGCTTCAATGCCTTCAGGCAATTCCTTTTGAATATCTTTTGCTGCTTCATCGAAGACATCAATAAACGAATTACCAATGATCTTGCGTTTTTCTTCTGGCTCGGAAACTCCAGCTAATCGACCATAAAATAAATCTTTCGCATTGATTCCTTTGATATTTAAGCCCATATTTTTGTAAGAATCCAATACTTGCTCATATTCGTCCTTACGAAGCAAACCATGATCCACAAAGATACAATGGAGTTTCTTTCCGATTGCCTGATGCAATAACACCGCTGCAACTGTCGAATCTACCCCGCCAGATAAAGCCATAATAACATGATCATCACCTAGTTGCTCTTTCAAAGAAGATACTGTTGTTTCTACAAAAGCGTCTGGTGTCCATTCCTGTGCACAACCACAGATATTGACAACAAAGTTTTTTAATACGATAGCACCGTCTGTACTATGGGTTACTTCTGGATGAAATTGTATACCGTAAGTACGGGTACCTTTCACTTGATACGCTGCTACGCGAACTTTATCGGTACTCGCTATAATTTCAAAATTTGCAGGTACTTCTTTAATGGTATCGCCATGAGACATCCATACCTGTGACTGCGTGGGTATGCCTGCCAATAATTCATTCTCACTATTGACAAACTGCAGATTTGCACGACCATATTCACGAATTTCAGAAGGTAACACTTCACCGCCTGATTTTTGAGCAATGTATTGGGCTCCGTAACATACGCCTAAGAGTGGGAAACGATCCTGAATAGCGACAAAATCAATTTGTGGCGCATCTTCTTGTCTAACAGAATAAGGGCTGCCCGAAAAGATAACACCTTTTACGGTGTCGTCAAACTCTGGCAATTTATTGAACGGGTGTATCTCACAATACACATTTAGCTCTCTGACACGTCTTGCGATCAACTGTGTGTATTGAGACCCGAAGTCTAGAATTATAATTTTTTCTGGCATGCTGCAAAGGTAAGTATTACGAATGAATTATTAAATGTCAAATCAGGAAATAATACCCGCTTTTAACAGCTCTACTTCCATTTCTTTTTGAAGAATTAAGGCTTCCTGCCGTGCTCTTTCAGCGAAATCAGTCCCTTTCGAAGCATAGATAATGCCCCTTGTGCTGTTTACCAAAAGTCCACAATCTTTGTTCATACCAAATTTACAAACATCTTCGAGCGAGCCCCCCTGAGCACCCACTCCCGGAACCAATAAAAAATGATCTGGCGCATGCTCCCTAATTTTGATAAACCCTTCTCCTCGGGTTGCTCCTACCACATACATGAGATTTTCTGGCGTGCCCCAGGTGTTGACTTTGTCAATCACTTGTTCGAACAATTGCAGCCCTTCTTTATTCTCAAAATTCTGAAAGTCTAAGCTACCCTCATTTGATGTCAAAGCAAGTACGATAGCCCATTTGTCTTTAAAATCCAAAAACGGCGTTACCGAGTCCTTGCCCATATACGGGGCAATGGTGATACTATCGAATCCGAGACCAGAAGCTTTTTCATCAAAAAATGCCATTGCGTAACGCCCGGATGTATTACCGATATCCCCTCTTTTTGCGTCAGCAATACTAAAACAGTCCTTTGGAAAGGCGGCCCAGGTTCTTTGAAGCGATTGCCAACCTTTTATTCCATAACATTCATAAAATGCTATATTCGGTTTGTAGGCTACACAAAGATCAGCTGTTGCTTCTATTATAGCTTTGTTAAAGCTATAGATCGGATCCTCATCGTCTAAAAGATGATCAGGGATTTTGGCAAGGTCTGTGTCCAGTCCGACACATAGAAATGAGCGTTTCGCTTTTATTTGATGAATAAGTTCTGCTCTTGTCATGCTTATTTTAGAGATCTTAAAAAATTATTTATTGATTAAATCTTGAATAAATGTGGTCACCTCTGGAGTGGAATAGTCAGCCAGTCCTTCATGCCTTGCGGCAAGATTTCCTTCCTTATCCAATATGAGCGTTGTTGGAATAGGCCCAGAAAGCCACTCCTTTGGAATATCACTGTTCGGAAAGCTTACTGGTAAGCTCAAACCCTCTCCCTTAATAAACGCTTCGGCCTTCGCTCGATCACCCTCCACCTCAACAATCAAAAACACGACATGGGCGTTATCCTTATACGTATTATAAAGTTTGTTGATCGAGGGCATTTCGGCCCGGCAAGGGGCACACCAAGTTGCCCAGAAATTGATAAAAATCACCTTTCCTCTGAGATCAGCCACTTTTACAGGCTCGCCTTGCTGGTTTATAAAAGATACCTCAGTGCCTATCTTGGGCGAAGTCGCAAAAGATTTTCTAGCGTCCGGCGGAACTTCTAATTTTAGTTTAAAGAAGCCTATTTTCATTAGGGCTTGCTGAAAATAACTTCTACTTGTAGGCCAAATCAACAAGCCAATAAGCAGTACAAATACAACGTTTCCGACTATTTTTTTTGTCTTCGGATTCATGTGTAACTGGGCTATTTACGAATCAAACTTATCTAACAGTTTCAATAATGTCGCAAAATCCTTTGGATAGGGCGCATCGAAAACCATTTTAACTCCATTCAGTTCGAATTCGATATGTTTGGCATGTAGCGCAAAACGCTTCATGATAGGCTGTTCTTCTTCATCTTTCGACAACGTATAGCCTCGTTTTTTGATTTGGGATAAATAGACCGGTTTGCCGCGATACATATCGTCGCCAACAATTGCTGCATGTTGTGTCGCGAGGTGAATACGGATTTGATGCATCCGTCCCGTAATGGGCTTACACTCTACTAATGTATAATTCTTGTAATATTTGATCGAATTGAAAATAGTTTCTGCTGCTTTGCCATTGGCACGGTCAATAGATACATTTTTATTGCCTTGATTCAAGATCGGTAAATCAACCAGCAAATCCTGAAAAGTATGCGTACCGCCTATGATCGCATGGTAGGTCTTATTCACTCTTCTTTTTTCAAATGCGATCGAAATTGTACGATACGTCTCTGGGTTTTTGGCAATTAATAAAATACCCGAAGTCTCTTTATCCAAACGGTGGCACACCTGCGCATCCGGATGGTATTTTTTCGCCAATCGAAGGATATTAACCTCTCCACCCTCGCGCTCATCCAAAGAAGCTACAAACGGTGGCTTATTGATAACAATCAAATTTTCATCCTCATGGATGATTAAGTCTGAAAATTTGGGAAATTTAAATAGACGATTCTCATTTTGTATCATTTGGCAAAAATACAAAACACCAGGCAGAATATTGGTCAATGTATGATAAAAAGCTTACTTTTGGACACAAAATAAAAGTTAAGATGTCTGTAAACAAAGAAATGAAACGCGTTAGCACCGCCATGCTACAAGCCATGAAAGACCGTCAGGAAAAGATTTCTATGCTGACCAGCTACGATTATTCCATGGCTAAAATGGTCGATCAGGCTGGTGTTGATGTTATTTTGATTGGAGATTCTGCCGCCAATGTATTTGCTGGATACGAAACTACCTTGCCTATTACCCTTGATCATATGATTTACCATGCGGCGTCTGTTGCAAGGGGTACGCAGCGCGCCATGGTACTGGCAGACTTACCGTTCGGATCCTATCAGGGATCTGCCAATGCGGCCTATAACGCAGCCGTCCGTATGATGAAGGAATCTGGTGCACATGCACTGAAGCTGGAAGGTGGTATTGAAATCATAGAAAACATTAAAAAAATCATTGCCGGAGGCATTCCCGTATGCGGTCACCTGGGCCTCACTCCCCAATCTATCAACAAATTTGGCAATTTTGGTGTCCGTGCAAAGGAAGAGCAAGAAGCAGCTAAACTAATCGAAGATGCACTTGCTTTACAGGACGCCGGCTGTTTTGCCATTGTTTTGGAAAAGATACCTGCTAAATTGGCCAAGACAGTGACCGAAACATTGACAATTCCTACGGTAGGTATCGGTGCTGGACCGGATTGCGATGGGCAGGTACTTGTCATTAACGATATGCTGGGCATTAATGCAGATTTTAAACCTAAATTTATGCGTCATTTTGCTAACTTGCATGAGCAAATTATCACCGCAGTAAGCAATTACGTCTCTGAGGTGAAAGCAGTAAAATACCCAAACGAAGACGAACAATACTAGGTATACAATATGCGGTTTCTGATCATTGGACTTATCATTCTAATTGCTTATCTGATGATACGCAAAAAATTTAATTTTTTTGGGTTTGCCACCGATGTATCTAAGGACTTAAAAACAGGCTTTCAATTGATTGAGGCTTCACCCGCAGTCATTCAGGCGAATCTAAAAAAAACCATTTCCAATGTCATTATGGGGGTTATCCTCGTGCTGATTGTCGTATTGCTTTTCATAAAGATAAAAATTGTACTGTTCTTACTTCCAATTGCAATCTTTCTTTTGGGTTATCTATTTTTATTCAACAATCATTTTAGTAAGGTAAAAAGCCAGCAAATATGGTATAATGCCAAAACTGATGAAGTTTTTATTGAACAATTAAAAGGAGAAAATTATAGCTTTAACCTTTTTAAGGATATCGAGGCCGTGCAGAAAATCGAATCCATTCAGACGACCAAAGGATTATTATATGGCTATTACCGTATCAAATTAAAAAATAACATATTGGAAATCCCCTATTTGGTTGCTGAAAATAAACCAGTCAATAATTTATTTTTCGATACCATTACCCAAAATTTCAAAATTGATGTTCAAAAACGCATTTTTCCCATTATTTGAAGATAAAACAGTTGAATCTTTAAAAACAAATCCCTATATTTAGGTTATATATAATTTTTAAAACCAAAATATTTTACACTATGGGAAAAGGTGACATCAAAACCAGAAGAGGAAAAATATCGAATGGTTCTTTTGGAAAAAGAAGACCACATTTGTCAAGAGCAGCAATCAAGCCAAAAGTAGATAATGCGGAGCCAAAAGAAATTGAACAAAAAACAAAATCAAAAAAATAGTAGACACAAAGCTAGAAATTCATTTCTAGCTTTTTTTATCTCCCTTCGCTCCCAGTAAACGCACAGTGCAGCTTCTTGCCTGAGTTTTGTGTGTATTGTAAAATCCTTTTGACAACCCGTATCTGCATTATAATAAACCTATATTTACCAGTTAAATGTAAAAAGTACATAAGATACTATACCATATGAATAAAAAATCGATCATTTACCTTCTTTTGGCCTGCGCTGTTTTTGGAGGTGGATACTTTCTACTTACTGCTAAAAAAGATAAAGAGGGAACCGATAAGCCGAAGGAGAAAAAAGATGTGCCAGTGCCGGCACAGGCAATCATTGCCAAATCTTCTGTCGCCGATAGATCGATCAATCTTTCGGGAAGCATCGATGCAGAAGAGCAGGTCGAAGTCAGAAGTGAAGTCAGTGGTCGAATTACCAAAATATATTTTGCAGAAGGACAGCGGGTCAGGCAGGGCGAACCTTTGATCAAAATTGATGATATAGAACTGCAGGCGCAATTAAGACAATCACAAACGACCAATCAACTCAATGCAGAAAATGAACGCCGGGCCAAATTGCTGTTGCAAAAAGGCGCTATCAGTCAGGAGGAGTTTGATATTGCCAGTGCGGCCTTAAAAACTTCAGCCGCACATATCCAGTTGATCCAGGCACAAATATCAAAGACCACCATAAGGGCACCATTTAGTGGGATGATTGGATTACGTAATATTTCTGTTGGAGCCATTGTCTCGCCCACCACGCTGATCACAAATCTGGTCAAGGACAACTTGGTAAAAATCACCTTCGCAGTTCCCGAAAAATACAGCAGTATCGTTAAAGTGAATATGCCTATTGAGTTTAGTGTAGCTAATGACCCAACCGTCATGAAAGCAAACATCTACGCTATAGAACCTCAAGTATCACTTAACACCAGAACGCTCACGGTGAGAGCCCGCGCAAGTAATGAGCAGGGAAAGTTGAAAGTAGGATCATTTGTTAACGTTAGCGTTCCAATCGAGGTAGAAAACGATGCGATATCCATTCCAACTGAAGCCATCGTACCTGTTCAGGACGGAAAAAAAGTGTTTGTATTACAGCATGGCCTAGCCAAAGAAGTGAAGGTTGAAACAGGCGCACGTACCGACAAAGATATTGTCATTTTATCTGGGATCAGTGCCGGTGACACCGTTCTAACCACAGGTGTCCTGTCGTTAAAAGATGGATCAAAAGTTAAGGTATCATTAGCTAACTAACTGTGCATGAATTTATCTGCTATTTTTATTAAACGCCCGGTTTTAACTATTGTTGTCAATATCACCATTATATTATTTGGCTACATTGGTTTTAGCTTTTTGGGCGTCCGCGAATACCCCTCCATTGACCCCGCTATTGTTTCTGTTAGAACAAACTATGCGGGTGCAAATCCAGATATCATTGAATCTCAGATTACCGAGCCCTTAGAAAAGGCTATCAATTCGATCGATGGTATCCGGAATATATCCTCCTCCAGTAACCAGGGGTCCAGTAATATTACCATCGAATTTGGTCTGCAAAAAAATCTTGAAGAGGCGGCAAATGATGTCCGTGATAAGGTCTCTCAGGCCATCCGAAGTTTACCTCAGGATATTGATGCCCCACCCGTTGTTTCCAAGGCTGACGCTGATTCCGATCCTATCATCACGTTGACGCTACAAAGTGAAACGCGCGATAAACTTTCGCTGAGCGACTACGCAGAAAATGTGATCTCGGAAAGACTACAGACGATTCCAGGTGTCAGCAGTACCCAAATTTATGGTCAAAAACGCTACGCCATGCGATTATGGCTCAACCCCGACCGTATGGCTGCGTATGGCATTACGGCTTCTGATATCCGCACGGCTCTGAATAACCAAAACGTTGAATTGCCCTCTGGAAAAATTGTCGGAAACACCACGGAGCTCACCGTAAAGACAGTAGGAAATCTTTCTACACCCGAAGAGTTTAATGATATCATTCTGAAATCCGATAGCAGCCGTATTGTCAAATTCATCGACATTGGCCGGGCAGAAATAGATGCCGAAAACCTGGAAACAAAAATGGTCAGCAATGGGAAGCAATTGGTTGGTATAGCGATTATTCCTCAACCCGGTACAAACTACCTCGATATTGCCAATAATTTT
This sequence comes from Sphingobacterium sp. UBA1498, assembly GCF_002325125.1. Lineage (NCBI taxonomy): Bacteria > Pseudomonadati > Bacteroidota > Sphingobacteriia > Sphingobacteriales > Sphingobacteriaceae > Sphingobacterium > Sphingobacterium sp. UBA1498. Next base: position 99,591 of record NZ_DCRG01000026.1, on the reverse strand, counting down.
TATAAAATGCTCGATCAGATCAAGGAAGATCTACCCCAAGATATTATCCTTAACATTGCTTCTGACAACACCACATTTATTAAAAAATCTGTTGAGGAAGTCGCCGAGACACTGCTGATTTCAATTATCTTGGTTACCTTGATTATTTACTTTTTCTTCCGCGACTGGGGTATCGCATTGCGGCCTCTTCTGGATATTCCCGTCTCATTGATTGCAACCTTTTTTATTATGTACATTTTTGGATTTTCGATTAATGTACTGACGTTGCTCGCCATTGTACTCGCGACAGGTCTTGTCGTCGACGATGGGATTGTAGTGACGGAAAATATATTTAAGAAAGTGGAAGAAGGTATGTCTCCTATAGAGGCTGCTTTGAAGGGCTCGAAGGAAATCTTCTTTGCTGTTATCTCGATTTCAATCACACTTGCAGCCGTATTCTTACCTGTTATATTTCTTCAGGGCTTTGTGGGGCGTTTATTTCGTGAATTTGGAGTCGTTATCGCTTCGGCCGTACTGGTTTCTGCATTTGTTTCCCTGACCCTCACCCCTATGCTCAATGCCTATTTGATCAAGGGTGGTGGACACAAGAAGACGAAATTTTATAATTGGACCGAACCCATGTTTGTCAAGATGAACAAGGGGTATGCCAATGCCCTTGACAAATTCATGAAATTTAAATGGATCAGCTTTCCGATCCTGATCATCTGCTTTGTGATTATTGGAATCCTTTTTTCGTCCATTAAAAAGGAAACTGCACCTTATGATGACCGAAGTAATATTTCTGTCAATGTAACAGGTCCAGAGGGTGCCACCTATGAATATATGGATCGCTATATGCAGGAACTTGATAAACTGGTGTATGATTCGATCCCGGAGAATAAGATCAGTCTTAACATCACTTCGCCGGGATTTGGCGCCGCATCGGTCAACTCCGGACGTATCCGGATGACGTTGGTTGACCCAAGTGAACGTCAGAAATCGCAGGACGATATCGCTAAAGAACTGACCAAGTGGACCAAACAATACGATGCCGTTCGCGTCAATGTTTCACAGACGCCAACGATATCCATGAACCGAAGAGGCGGATTACCCGTTCAGTATATTATTCAGGCGCAGAATTTCGAAAAGCTGCAGGAAAAAATACCTCAATTTATGACTGAGGTGAACAGTGATCCAACATTCTCGACAACGGATATCAACCTAAAGTTCAACAAACCAGAACTTCATGTCGAAATTGACCGTCTAAAAGCGCTGAGCCTTGGCGTATCTGTACTGGATGTATCTCAATCCTTACAACTGTTGCTAAGCGGTCAACGATTTGCCTATTTTATGCGCGATGGTAAACAATATCAAGTAATTGGCCAGGTTGAGAATGACCGTCGGGCGACTCCAACGGATCTTTCTTCCATCTATGTTCGCAATAACATGGGGCAGCTCATCCAATTGGACAACGTTGTAAGTGTGAAAGAAGAAAGCAGTCCGCCCCAACTCTATCATAACAACCGTTATATGTCCGCGACCGTTTCCGCCGGCTTGGCTCCTGGTATGAGTATGAGCGACGGCATTGCTGCAATGGACCGTATAAAGGAAAAAGTACTCGATCAGAGCTTTACGACCGATCTTAGCGGTGAATCGCGTGATTTTGTTGAGAGTAGCTCCAATACCCTATTTGCCTTCGGCCTTGCTTTGTTGCTTATCTACCTGATCCTAGCGGCTCAATTTGAAAGCTTTCTCGACCCATTTATCATTATCCTTACGGTACCGATGGCTGTAGCCGGCGCCCTGATCAGTTTGTGGTTATTTGACCAAACCTGGAATATATTCAGTCAAATTGGGACAATCATGCTAATCGGCCTCGTCACCAAAAATGGTATTCTGATTGTCGAATTTGCCAACCAGATGCGAGAAGAAGGAATGGAAAAATTTGAGGCAATCATGCATGCAGCCGAATCGCGCCTTAGACCAATTTTAATGACCAGTTTGGCCATCGCACTCGGTGCATTGCCAATTGCGATGTCGCTCGGTGCTGCTTCGACCAGCAGAATTGGAATGGGGGTAGTAATCGTCGGGGGTACCATATTTTCGCTTATTCTGACCTTATTCATCATCCCGGCCATCTACTATATGTGGTCACGACAAAAAAAGCATAGACCAGAATTTGATAACATTAAAAGCTACGAATAATTAAACATGAAGAGAAATTTCACCCTACTAATATGGCTTTGCTCCATCATGTTTCAAGCTCGTGCCCAAGAGATATTGACCTTGGAAGATGCGCTAAAAACAACGTTGAGCAATAACTTCAATATTCTTTTGGCTAAAAATGACAACAACATTGATATCGAGAATACCAGTTTGGGAAGCGCTGGTATGCTTCCCGCAGTAACCGGCACATTTAACAGAAGCAATTCGGTTCAGAATTCACGACAGGTTAGGGCCGATGGACAAGTACAGCAGGTTTCCAATGCTAAAAATGACAATATGTCGTATGGCGTTAACTTAAACTGGACGATATTTGACGGATTGGGTATGTTTGCGCGTAGGGATCGATTTAAAGAGATACAGCGTCAGGGTGAGGCGGAGATTAGATATGAGGTCATTACACAACTCAGTGAAGTCATGGCCACCTATTATAATCTTGTACAGCAAAAACGATTGATTGACGCTTTAGATACAACCATTACACTTTCTCAATATCGGGTTACTCTGGCCGAAAATCGCCTACAGATCGGAAAAGGTTCCAAGCTCGATCTGCTGAATGCCAAAGTCGACCTGAATACCGATCAGACAAACCTACTCAGGCAACTCGAAAGCTTTAAAAACACCAAAACTTACCTCAACCAATTGATGACTAGAGATTTGAGCCTAGACTTTGAAGTTGAAGATGAAATGAAACTGGATACGGATCTTAAACTGGGTAATCTCATCGAAATTGCTGATCAACAAAATCCTCAAATTCAGCTTGCCATCATCAACAATCGTGTCGCCGAACTCAACCTAAAGGCAGTGAAAGCCGAACGTTACCCTAAAATTGGTTTAAATAGTGGGTATAATTGGAACGAATCTCACTCCTCACTTGGTTTCTCTACAGAAAACAAAAATAGAGGTCTCACCTACGGTGTATCAGCATCCCTTAACATCTTCAATGGCTTTTTGCAAAACAGAAACGAACGTATCGCCAAATTTCAGATCAAAAGTTCTGAAATACAGATAAAACAGCAAAAACAAGATATACAGGCTCAGGTAAGGACTTTGTTTCAAACCTACATTACCAACATCGAACTGGCCAATGTAGAACGGAAAAATGAGGAACTGGCAAAAGAAAATTTAAACATCACCATGGATAAATTCCGGATCGGTACCATAACAACGTTGGAAGTAAGAACAGCGCAGTTAAATTACATCAATGCAATGACGCGGAGTTATACTGCACAATACGATGCTAAAGTCTCGGAGATACGACTAAAAGAATTGACCGGTGAATCGTACTAAAAATTACGGTTTACAAAAGCTCCCTTTTGAAGAAAAGACAATAAACTCTTTTTTTGCCAACAGGCAAGATGTAATCGTATAAAACGAGAGGCTCCTTAAATTAGGAGCCTCTCGTTTTATTGCTTAATAATCAATTGCTATAATAGACTTTAATGGTATTAAAACGCCACTCTTAATCTGAATATATCTATCGGTTAAAGACCACACAGTGGTTTCGATACGCTTTGGTCCGGAATCTGTCTGAAAGGCAATTTCGGTTTTGGATTTAAACTCATTTCCCAACCGAAGTGCGCCTTTCAATTTATCCATAAAGGTAGCTGTTTTATCTTCAATCGCCGGGATAAATTTAAACTGAGGAATTTCCTCTTTAGCTATTAGTTGTCCAACCATAATACGAGCATTTAATGTGTAAAAATATTCTTTGCGTTCACTATTGATAACGCGCAAAAGCCAATCTTATTTTATTCCTTTCTGCCATTGGCTTATTTAAATCTACCAATTCCACTTATAAAAATCAATACTATAATAGAAAACTATCATTTATTTTACAATAAAAAAACGTTTGCACCTTGGGGCGAGTGCGCGTTATCTGAATATAGTGTCATTTCATAGTGTGAGGATGGCATAAATCATTCATATTATCTATTTTTGCCGAAAATATATGCTATATGGAACGTTCTGTTTTCGAAAGAGAGTGGGAAATTAATTTCACGCAGTGCTACTCCAATGGTCGCATCCGCTTCTCCGATTTGTCTAATATTTTGCAGCTCACCGCTGGAGAGCATGCCAATGTAGCGGGGTTTGGATTTAAAGAAATGGCCAAACATAACCAAACGTGGGTACTAAGCCGTATACGAATTGAGATTGCGAGATTACCCAAATGGATGGATATTGTCAAGGTGAAGACCTGGGTACAAGAATTAGAAGGCGCGCGCTCGACCAGAAATTTTGAAATTACAGTGAATGGGCAGCTCTATGTGACAGCAAGCAGTTACTGGGCTGTCATCAATACGGTGAAAAGAAGTTCCGAAACGCTCGCAATTTCGACTGGAGATTTTGTGACATACCCAGACCGTCCGGCTACTCAGCGGCCGTTTTCTAAACTCGATATTTCCAGCACGGTCAAAAATAGGGATGAATATATCGTAAAACTTTCCGATCTGGATATTGTCAACCACGCCAACAATGTCAAATATCTCGACTGGTGTATGGACAGGTTGCCTATGGAGCTCGTGTTAACTAATCAGATCAAATCGCTGGAGATGAACTATCTTCGTGAACTGCGCTATAATGATACTGTAGAAATCAATGGTGATTCTACCGATCAGGGATATTTCATGACCGTTACTAAACAGCAGCGGATCCATTTTGCCCTGGCAATCGAGACAAAATAAAAAGGAGACCATGGCCTCCTTTTTATCTTTACTATTGCAAGCTTTGTTAAGCAAATGCTTTGTCTCCTTTTTTGTAGGGAAGGTTACCATCAAATTTTCCGGGAATCTTCACATAGCGCAGTGCCTTCGTACAGCCCAGTTCAGAGTTAAAGAAACCAGTCAACGTGAGCTGTTTAAACATGGTGAACCAATGAGGTGGATCATTATCCACATAATTGTACAATTCATTCTGTTTCTCTCTATTTTTCTCCCGAATATCTTTCTGATCTTCAGCCTGTTTTTTGTTAAACTCGTTCGCTTCTTTATCCAAAGCCGCCGCAACCGCCGTTCTATCTTCCGCCGAAAGTTCCAGGAATGGTTTCCCTTTCACTTCTTTCGACTTATCGTCCAAACTGCCCAAACCATCTAAAAACGCTTTTTGCTGCTTCTCTGTATAACAATCACGTACCATGACAGGAATAAAACTTCCTACTCCTGCTTCTTTCGCTCCCGGGGTAGCGGTAGCTGGTAAGATTGCTTCAGCTAGGTCGCCTAATAAATCGGTCGTTTTAGCTTCAAATAATGCTTGTACATCTTTCGTTGCCGAACGTGTACAACCTTCCAAAAATAAATTAGCGCCAATAACGGTACCTCCTAAAATTAAGGCAACTCGTTGTAATGCTTCTCTTCTATTCATACTACTAAATATCTTAATTTTAGAAATTATATTTCATTTCCCAACCTTGTCTGTAATTACGTTTTACATACTGATTGACATGATCAAAGTTTGTAACGCGCATATTATTGTTATCCCACAACAATTTCAGGTTACGTCCAGGATATTTGCCATCGATACGTAAATCAGCTCCTCTAATTGCCAAATTAGCCATCAATAAAGCTTCTGTCAACGGACCGGCGATTTCAAATGGCGAACTCACCTCTTTCTTACCGTATCCAGCCTGACAAGCTTCTACCCATTGTGCATAGTGTCCACTTTCTTGTCCCGGTACACGAGCATACTTTTGGGCAATTTGCTCTTTTCTTGAAGTTGGTAATAAACGTGCATTCTGTCCATAAGTATCAGCAAGGATTTTTCCCTTTGTACCCACAAGTAAGATTCCGTTACCACCATCACCAAAAATTTCGTTTGGACCTAATTCATCCGGACGGGCAGGCTGAATACCACCATCCATCCAGTGTAACGTGACAGGGCCATTAGTACGCGGTGTTTTCGGGAATGTTAATGTCGCGTGGCTTGATGGCGGACAGCTTTCAGGGAAATATCCACGTTTGAATTCGTCTACATATACAGAACCTACAGTTGCTTGTACATCTTGTACATATGTCAGCCCTAACGTACTGAAAGGAACTTCCAACAAGTGACAGCCCATATCTCCTAACGCTCCTGTACCATAATCCCACCAGCCCCGCCAGTTGAAAGGCACCAGTTTGTCGACATATTCTTTGTAAGGTGCAGTACCTAACCAAAGATCCCAATCCAATTCTTTCGGAATATCAGCTTTACCTGTAGGCCAAGCAATACCTGAAGGCCATACCGGACGGTCTGTCCAACAATATACAGTATGTACATCACCAATAAGACCAGCTTCGTACCATTCACGCACAAAACGTGGTCCATCATTCGATGCCCCCTGATTTCCCATTTGGGTCACTACTTTATATTTCTTAGCGGCATGCGTCAATGCTCTGGCTTCCCAAACATCGTGTGTCAGCGGTTTTTGAACGTACACGTGCTTACCTAATTGCATAGCGGCAAGCGCCTGAATTGCATGTTGATGATCTGGAGTCGAAACAGAAACAGCTTCAATACGTTTGTGTTCCTTATCCAACATCTCGCGATAGTCTTTATAATATTTTGCTTTAGGGTAACGTTTTAATGCACCGGCTGCACGACGGTCGTCCACATCACACAAGAAAGCCAAATCTGCTTTTCCTGAATCATGAAACGCATTGATGTCACTAAAACCTTTCCCTCCAACACCGATACCTGCTACTTGTAATTTGTCGCTTGGAGCTGTAAAGCCATTTCCGCCCAATACATGGCGAGGGACGATCATAAAAGCCGCAGCAGCTGTTGCTGCGCTCTTTATAAAACCTCTTCTACTCGTCTTATTTGCGTTATTTTCCATTGTTATCAATCTTTAGCTATTAGATGTTACCTTTTTTCAATTCGCTCACTGCAAAGTCAACTGCACGCGCAGTAAGCGCCATGTACGTTAATGAAGGATTGACACAACCTGCAGATGTCATACAAGCACCATCAGTCACAAATACGTTCAAAGCATCCCACACCTGGTTATTACCATTTAAGACCGAAGTCTTTGGATCACGTCCCATACGGGCGGTTCCCATTTCGTGGATACCTTGACCGAAGCCATATACATTATCGTAGGTATAGATATCTTTCACACCAATGTTTTCCAACATTTCTTTCATTTCATTCTGCATGTCACCACGCATCTTTAATTCATTATCCTTGATCTCCGCGTCAAATGATAATACAGGTAATCCCCATTTATCTTTTTTGGTCTTATCAAGTGTAACTTTATTTTCGTGATAAGGCAAGGTTTCTCCGAAAGCGGTAAAACCTACGGTCCAGTCACCTGGTTCGCAGATTGCATCTTTCCATGCACCGCCAACTTCCATTTCTGCAACAGCACCAGACCAACGTCCGCGACCTGCGGCACCCTGGTATCCAAAGCCACGAACATAATCACGCTTTTTGGTATCACCTTCTACGTTTACAAAACGAGGCACATACAAACCTGTTGGTCTGCGGCCGTACACGTAGCTATCCAAATAACCATCAATCTTACCTCCGGCACCACAACGGAAATGGTGATCCATCAGGTTGTGCCCCAATTCACCACTGCTGCTACCCAGACCGCCTTCCCAAACATCCGTAGCAGAATTCATCAATACCCACGTTGAGTTCAATGCAGATGCACAAACAAAGATGACCTTTGCGAAAAATTCATAGGTTTGATTTGTTTCAGCATCGACAATTTCTACACCTTTTGCCTTTTTCGTATTTTTATCGTAGATAATTTTGGTTACGATGGAAAAAGGACGTAATGTCAGGTTATTTGTTTTTTTCGCTGCGGGTAAAGTTGCGGATTGTGTACTGAAATAAGCACCAAAATTACAACCCAACCAGCATTGGTTCTGATATTGACAATTTACACGGTCGTGATGCGGAACGGTAATATTGGCCGTTCTACCCATGATGAAATGACGTTGACCGCCGTATTGTTTTTTCAAACGCTCCGCCAAGTCTTTTTCAACAATATTCATCGCCATTGCAGGCATATAATCTCCATCTGGCAAAGACGGCACACCGTCACGATTACCCGAGATACCGGCAAATTTTTCAGCATAACTATACCAAGGGGCAATTTCATTATAACGAATCGGCCAGTCCACACCGTGACCATCTTTTAAGTTAGCTTCGAAATCCAAATCGCCTAAACGATAAGATTGTCTTCCCCACATAAGCGATCTACCGCCGACATGATACCCACGGTACCAATCAAAACGTTTGACTTCTGTATAAGGGCTTTCCTTTTCATTTACCCAAAAATCCAGGTTTTTCTCGTTCAATGGATAATCTCTACGCAAAACTGGATACTCTTCGATCATTTTTTGCGTACGACCGCCAGCATGAGGCCATTCCCATGGATTTTTATTTGGCGCAGTATAATCTTTGATGTGTTCGATGTTACGACCACGCTCAAGCATAATTGTTTTCAGCCCTTTCTCTGTCAATTCTTTCGCAGCCCATCCACCACTTATCCCCGAACCGATTACAATTGCGTCATAAGTATTTGTTGCCATCTCTCTTCTAATTATTTGTTTTTTAAATAGTTATTTTTCTGTTTAGTGTGCAGCATTTGTACTATCGATCTTTTCGTCCTTGAAAAGGGCTAGAAAGATAAAGAATACCACCGCTGCGATAATTGCTGGTACGACCCAGGTATGATTCCAGAATGCCGCCAGGTCTGTTGCCTTCAAATCTTTGTACTTGTCTCCGACATAGCCCGCAACCCAGAAACCGATCAACTGTCCAACACCGTAAGTTGCCAAAGTAATTAAGCCCTGAGCAGCCGATTTGTATTTAACACCAGCTTTGCTATCTGTATAAATCTGTCCTGAAACAAAGAAAAAGTCATAACAGATACCGTGTAGTGCGATACCGATCAACAACATGAACGATAACTCGCCCGCATTGCCATAAGCAAATAAAAGGTAGCGAATTACCCAAGCCAGCATCCCTACCAGGATTGTTTTCTTAAAGCCAAATCTTGTAAAGAAGATTGGTAAGGCCAATAAGAACAATACTTCCGATGCTTGACCAATAGTCATTTTACCAGTTGCATTTTCTAACCCGATCTCAGAAAGAAAAGGGTTAGCATTGGAGTAATAAAATGCCAATGGAATACAGATCAATACCGAAGAAACGAAAAAGATCAAAAAGTTCTTGTCTTTCAACAATTTAATCGCATCCAGGCCAATGATTGATGCAAACGAAGGTTTTTCGCCCTCATCCAATTTAACTGGCGGAGTCTTAGGCAGAGCAAACGAGAATACACCAAGAACTAAAGAAGCAACACCAGATAATAAAAAGGTGTTTTTCAATGCCCCTTCAGAAGCTTTTGCATCCCAAAAATAACTGATAACTAAACCTGCAACGATCCAGCCAATTGTGCCCCAGATGCGTATACCTGAAAATTGTTTTTCTGGATTGGTCAGTTGCCTAAACGAAACTGAACTTGTCAATGCTAATGTTGGCATATAAAGAATCATATAAGCCAATACATACGGATAAAATGTTGACATATCTGCAGCACCATACATCTGATACATCAATACGGCACCAACCAAGTGCAAAACACCCAAAATACGCTCCGCATTAAAATAGCGGTCGGCAATCATTCCGACAATAAAAGGAGCGATAATCGCACCCAATGATTGCGTTGAAAATACATTAGCTTTTTCAAATTCTGTAGCGTTCAAATTCTTGCTCAAGAAAGTACCTAATGTGACAAACCATCCCCCCCAAATAAAAAATTCGAGGAACATCATAAAAGATAGTTTAAATTTAATTGTTGATGAAATCATAAAAAAAATGGTGTTTTACAATACTACTAATTGGTTTTACCAGCTCAATTTAAGAAATTAAATCTAATTGTCAATAGTACACTATTAAAATATTACAAAAAGCTATCCACCTCGCGATACGCTGCCACCAAGCGATCCTCGCCTTCTTTACCCGGTTTGGAGATACCATGTTCCATCCCCATAATTCCCTTATATCCCTTACCGTGAATATGTTTGAATACGTTCTTGTAATTAATTTCACCTGTAGTTGGCTCTTTTCTTCCAGGGTTATCGCCGATCTGAATGTAGGCAATTTCGTCCCAACAACGATTCATGTTGGCAATTAAATCCCCTTCGGTACGCTGCATATGATAGATATCATATAAAATTTTACAGGATGGGCTGTTCACGGCCTTACATAAGGCGTACGTCTCATGTGTTTGCTGCAAAAACAAATCTGGTGTATCACTTAATGTTTCCAATACCATCACCAAACCATGCGGCTCAAAGATCTCGGCGCCTTTTCGCATCGCTGTTAGGATATTGCTAAACTGATTGCCCCAGGGAAGTCTACGTTCATAAAATCCTGGCACTACCGTTAGCCATTTTGCATTGCAACGCTTGGCAGCTTCCACAGATTTCTTGCATGTTTCGACGAACTTGTCCAAATACTCTTGTTTGCCGGTCGCCAATGATGGCATCCAGTTTTGTCCGCCGTCCACCACAAATACCCCCATGGTCATGCCTAACTTAGCCAAAAGATCACCGATCTTTTTCTGCTCATCCAAAGTTCTCCCTAAAAAGCCATTATCTTCTATACCACGAAAGCCCAAATCATACATATAACGAATTTCATCCAGAAAATTATCACCTGCATAATTTTTGAACATCCCTTGGTGGGGCGCGTAATTTAGGTTGAATGTCTTACCTTTATCCATCATATTAGCTGTATGTTGATCTGTTGACGCAAAAGTCTGACCAGCTAGTCCGGCTCCAGCTGCCAAAAGACTACCTTTAATAAAATCCGATCTCTTCATTTTATTTTATAATTGATTAATTTTTAAATAATTTACCAAATCCCTCCGAATAAATCGCTTGAATGGATTGATTTTTATTTTTAAAAATGACAAATACTGCCACACCTTTCATTTTTTTGGCTTCTGTCATCACTTTATCGGGTTCCATGCCCATAAAATAATTATCCAGTGCATCTGCTTCCATAGCAGTTTTTGCATAGACGCTGACACTTAGGATATCGCTCTGATATGGAAAACCTGAAACGGGATCGATATGGTGTCCCAATTTTTTCCCTTTATATTGGATATACTTTTCGAAACTACCAGCTGTGGTCAGCGCTCCTTTTTTTAGCTGCGCCACAGCAGTAATCAATTCTTCACCACCATCATCATCTGGCTGGACAATGCCAATGGAAAACCCCTGCCCCCCAGGCGGCGTACCCGAAGTCCTGATTTCACCACCGACCTCAACGATATAATTCACAATTCCCTTTCGCTCAAGATAGTCCGCCAAAACATCTACCGTATAGCCCTGTGCAATACCATTGACATCAATTTTAATTCCTTCTTTCTTTTTTATCAGATGGCTGCCACGGACCTTTAGATACTGCATGCCAACAAATTCCTTCACTTTCAATACCGTCGCCGAATCTGGAGCTGCCGGACTCTTATAGGCACCAAAACCCCAAAGGTTGACCAAAGGGGCAATCGTAATATCAAATTGACCATGTGATAATTTATGATACTTAAAGGAAGCTTTTATCACCTTGGCCATGTGGTTATCCATGACAATAGACCTCACCGAATCGGTATTGAACTGGGATATTTTCGAGTCCTTGCGATATATTGACATCGACAAATCGATCGCCGTCAATATACTATCAACTTCCGACCGTCTCAAAAGACTGTCGGAAGCAAAATAAGTGATATGGTATTGTGTCCCCTGCGCGGGACCTTCCAGCCTAATTTTGTGTAATTCAGGCAATGGGGTTTGCGCCTGTACATGCATGCGACAAACGATACTAAAAAATAGGAGACACACATACCACTTTAATCTCATCAGCCCAAAAGCTTAAATATAGAGGTTTGTATTTTGGCCAGGCACTGCTACCGGATAAAAGCCTTCTGCATCTGGCAGCAATTTTGGTTTTGCATCCCATGCGAGTACATCCGGGCCCAATTTAATGGTCGATTTCAATGCTTCGTCCCACTTGATTACTTTACCTGTATAACAAGCAATACGTCCGATAATACCTGTCAATGTACTGTAAGCACCGTATTCAGCATTATCAAATTTATATTCGCCTTTAGAAATGGCCGCAAAAAGTTCTTTATGTTCTTGTTGGTAGGGGTTTGGATTCCCTTTAGCATCATGCCGATAGATTTCTTTTCCTTTCCAGTCGTACAATACAGCCTGTCCACCTGCAGAGAGATAAGCCCGTCCTTTGGTTGCCTGGAATTGTTCGTCAACCCGGTTATGAATTCCTTCAAAGTGTCTACACTGGCTGTAGACAACACTGTTATCCGCATAGGTCAACTCTAATGCAAAATTGTCGTATATTTCGCCATACTCTTTACCGGTACGATGGGCCCTACTTCCTGTGCCTTGAATCGATACCGGATAAGCTCCTTTTACCCAGTTGGCAATATCAATATTGTGCACATGCTGTTCAACAATATGGTCACCGCACAACCAGTTGAAATAATACCAGTTACGCATTTGATATTCCATTTCTGTCTGTTCCGGTTTGCGTGGACGCACCCATACACCACCCGAGTTCCAATACACTTGTCCCGATGTAACATCACCGATGGCACCTTCTTGGATACGTTTGATAGCCTCCCGGTAATTTGTTTGATAACGGCGTTGCAACCCCACAACAACATTCAGTTTTTTGCGCTTCGCTTCTGCCGCTGCCCGCAACACCTGTTGCACTCCCGGGATGTCAACGGCGACGGGCTTTTCCATGAAAACATGCTTACCCTGGCGGATTGCCTCTTCGAAATGTGCCGGTCTAAATCCTGGCGGCGTGGCTAAGATAACAACATCTGCCAATTGAATCGCATCTTTATAAGCGTCGAATCCGACAAATTTATGGTTGTCGCTCACATCGATCTTATCTTGCCATTTTTCTTTGAGAGTATTATATGTACTATCTAAATTATCTTTAAAGGCATCGGCCAAAGCTACAACCTTAATGTTCATTCCCGAGCTCAGTGCATCGAAAGTAGCTCCTGTTCCCCGGCCCCCACAGCCGACTAAGGCAACTTTAATGACATCTGAACCTGCAGCATATGCGCCCGATAGCGGTAACGAGCTCAACATTGCGCCACCGGCTACTACAGCAGAAGTTTTAATAAAATCTCTTCTTTCTAGATTCTCCATAACAGTTTTATATTGATTATTTTATTTTTAAAAATCTTTAATTGGTTTTTTATCATAATACGCCATAATCTCTTCATGGCTAGGCGGAGTAGCTGGTCTTACCAATCTCAGTCCGACGAAAGGTGCTTCTGGAAACCACCAGTTACTTTTTGGTACTTGCGGGTCCAGTTGCTTCCATACTGGATCTGATGCTCCCCGAGCCGCCGAACGAAGGTCATCAGCCGCGCTATCGAATGCACCACCACGGACAACGTGTGGATAGAGGGTAGTTGGTACCACTACCGGGTTGGTCAACACCTTTCCCGTACCTTCGCTGTAGCTATCGGCTTTATATTGGTCGTAAGTCCACTCGGCTACATTGCCATAAATATCATAAAGACCCCAGGGGTTCGGCTTCTTTTGTCCGACAACATGCGTTTTCTCTTCCGCATTTTCTTTAAACCAAGCGTAATCTGCTAGTTGTGTTGCTTGATCACCGAAAAAATACGCTGTCTTGGAACCTGCTCTGGCAGCATACTCCCACTCCGCCTCTGTGGGCAAACGATAAAACACCCCGGTGCGCACATATAGCCATTTACAGAATTGGATAGCATTGTAATGGGTCATTGCCAAGGCTGGATGTCCTTCTTTCCCAAAACCAAAAGTCATATCCAAATACGGTTTGGTCGGTCGGGTAACAGCATCGATTTCTTTGGTTACTTGTCCGTCCTTGCTCTTTGCAATCTCATAGTCTTTATAGAGAAATGGCTCAAACAGATCCCATGTTACTTCATACTGACCCATCCAAAACGGATCCAACTTAACCTCATGCGCAGGTTTTTCATCCTCCTTACCTCCACTCGTGCTTCCCATTGTAAAATTACCGCCAGGGATGGCGAGCATTTTGAATGTCAAATTAGTTCCTTCAATAGACTGCTCGTATGGCTCGAAGGCCTTTTGTGCCATAGCATGTACGCCAGTAAATAATAAAACAGGAATAAAGATTTTTTTAAACATATTTAGGTTTGTAATTAAGGACTAAAATATAAAATAAGGTGTATACTTTACACTTTGACACTATAACTTTTTTATTACAGTTTAATTCTTCACATAATAGTCCATTTATAATAACGGTTTAGCAAAATCACATACCACCGTCCAAAAATCGCAACAATTGAAAAATCAGCTCCTAAAATCTTCCCCATGTCAACAAGGCCCACAGTTTTGAAAGCAGTTGGTAAACTGCCTCTGACCAATCCTTTGCCCGCCGAATAAACAAAAAAGGTTTTCCACTTCCATGAAAAACCCTATTATCTAGCCGCTTACGCTTATACGCTAAAGCAGGATCTTGCGGCTTACCGCTTTATCTATGGTAATATAACCTGGATAGAAAACAGATTGACCGGCGATATTGATTGAAGGTTTCACTTTTAACGTGAATATTCCTTTTTTATTTTCATCGCTTGACATTAAAAAATCCTGTAGATCCGAATTTTTCAACAAATCGTAGATGTTGGTTGCTATACGTACATTAGCGACCGTAGATTCTCCGGGTTCTATTTGTAAGGACTGATTGACAATACCTTCAACAAGCTGCTGCCCACCGTAAAGAATGATATATTGAAATTTATTAATGGACGCTTTCTTAAGCGTTGGATTATCTATTTTAAGCCGGATTACGGCGTCTAAGGGGATATCCTTCCGCAAATACGCCAATGCTAAGCTTGGCGCGGCTCCTAAGTCAATCTGATTATTTCTGATCAGTCGTTGCAGGGATGTGCCTGCCAACCGGATACTATCCACTGATTCTACATCGAACTTACATTTCGCTAAGTTCTCGATCTGCGCTTTTTGTCGATTTACTCCACAGCCGGAAATAAAAAAACCCAGCACTACAAAAAACGCCAATAATATTTTCTTGTTCATAGCCGCTATTTTCCTCCAAATTTATATAAAACTCCCAACGTAAACAATGGATATCCTGCTTTTAAATAGGTATTACTTTTGAGACCGAAAACCATACCATTTGTATACTGCAGCTTCCACCCTTTTCCAAGCCCCATCCGGGTATAAAATACAGGTTCTACCAGCATATTTTCCTCTTTTTCTGCCGGAAGGCCATCGATCGCAAAATTTTTCATGCGCATATTGCTCAGACGGATGATGGTACCATAATCGATGTCATGCCGGTTACCAAATAGTTTCAGGGCATCCTTTTTTTCCGATGAAAAGTTGACCTGTACAAACACTTTGTCAAAATCCATGTCCTTCGTTTCCACAATTGCTTGTCCCATTGTCGATGAACGCTTATCGATTACACTTGTATTTCCCACCCCATAACCGCCATAAACCTCAAATACACGATTATTTTTACGACCAAACCGTGTATAATAGCCTATTCCTGCCTCTCCCATCTTTTGCGCATAGTCTTTGATATTGGATCTACTATCTACATAGGAACCATTGGCAATCACCGCCACGTGATCAGTGACAGCTACACCGAGGTTTGCCGATACATTGGCTTTGGTATTAATATTACCCGACACATATACTTCCCCCGCTTCTGTAAACATTGGCGCGGATGGCACATTGGGCATATAAATGGAACTACAGGAATAGAATGAACAGGCAAATAATCCAGCGCACATAGCATATCCCAACTTATTGTATTTCATATGTAAGTATTTATTCGTTCTTTTTTGCATGATATGGACACATGAATCCATCACATTTCGCTCTTTTATAGGCATAAAATATCTAAATCATCTCGTCTACACGCGCACATCGTGTACAGATATACAAACCAAGCGGGCGTCGCTGCTGCTGCCTGGAAAGTCCTATTCCGTCTCTGTCGATATTTCATCAATTGGTGTTTATTTTAGAAACACTAATATTTTATAAAAATTGTACCAAAGCAGTTACATTTAACAGAAAATAACAATTTAAATCTGTTTAAAACCTTAAACAGTTCATTATCAAGCCTAACAAATTGAGTACAGTGGGATGAGACTTTTAAACAGTAGTGTGCTGCAACCAAACTTTTTAAGATGGTGTTAGTGCGCTATTGCAACAGCTTCCGAGGTGGCCAGGTGTGGCCGCTGGCATAAGGGAAAAGCAGATAAGTAGTAAAAAAAAGGCATCAATTTCTTGATGCCTCTTAAATATTGTTGCAAAACCTTATGCTTGTTCTGTAGGAACTACAGATACATAAGATTTATTGTTAGCTTTTTTACGGAAAACTACTTTACCGTCTACTAAAGCGAACAATGTGTGGTCTTTACCAATACCAACATTTGTGTCAGGATTGTGTTGTGTACCGCGTTGGCGTACGATGATGTTACCAGCGATTGCTTGTTGACCACCGAAGATTTTGATACCTAAACGCTTGCTATGTGACTCACGGCCGTTCTTCGAACTACCCGCACCTTTTTTGTGTGCCATTTCTTTATCTTAATTTAAGACTGTTTGTCTGATTAAAAATTCAATTATAACGTAATACCAGTGATCTGGATTTTAGAAAATTGTTGACGGTGACCGTTTTTCTTTTTGTAGCCTTTACGACGTTTTTTCTTGAAAACGATAACTTTATCGCCTTTTAAATGAGACAAAATTTTAGCCGAAACTTTTGCACCAGCAACGCTAGGTGTACCAATGGTAAATTTACCACCGTCTTCTGCTAACAATACATTGTCAAATTCAATACTAGCGCCTTCATCTCCTTGTAAACGGTGTACAAAAAGGAACTGGTCTTTTGCAACTTTAAATTGCTGTCCTGCTATATTTACTATTGCGTACATTGTTAATTAATTAAATGTGTTATTAAATGAAGGGCAAAAGTAATCAGTTTTTATCATAATTCAAAGACAAATTTACATTTTCATTTCTAGTTAAACGTTATTTTGTGAATAGTATTGCCCTAAACAGCATCAAGACAATAACATTCGTGCCCAAAAGTTATTACCAAACCAAAACTCTCTTCTCGGGTGCCACATACATTTTTGCCTTGGGCTGTATATTAAATGCCTTATAGAAAGCCTCCATATTATACACTGGGCCATTCACGCGAAATTGTTCGGGGCTATGCGGATCGACTTTTAAACGCAAACGCATTCTTTCATCGCTACTCTTTACGCGCCACACCTGCGCGAAACTCAGGAAGAAACGTTGATCCGGTGTAAAACCATCGATTTTCTCTTGCCCCTGCCCTTGCTTGGTCAATTTAAAGGCGTCATAGGCAATATTGAGTCCTCCGATATCAGCGAGATTTTCGCCCAACGTGAGCTCACCATTCACATGTTGATTGTCCAACAATGTGAAACTACTATATAACTTTGCTACCTGATTGGCCCTTTCTGTAAACTGCTTTGCATCGACCGCAGTCCACCAATCTGTCAAATTACCATCTTTATCATATTGACGTCCCTGATCATCAAAGCCGTGGGTCATCTCGTGACCGATAACGGCGCCAATAGCGCCATAATTTATGGCGTCGTCTGCGTTCACATCAAAAAATGGAAATTGCAATATCCCGGCTGGAAATACAATTTCGTTGTAAGGCGGATTATAGTATGCATTTACCGTAGGTGTTGTCATCAGCCATTCCGACTTGTCAACCGGTTTACCGATTTTTTCTACCATTTCTTTATAAGCATGCTTGGCTGCAGACTGTAAATTGGCATAGTAGGCATCTTTGGACACTTCCACGTCCTTATAATCTTTCCACTTTTCAGGATAACCGATTTTCTTGGTGAAAGCCTCCAATTTTTCGATTGCTTTCTTCTTGGTCTCTGGTGTCATCCAGTCCAATTTCTCGATGCGACTTTTATACACCTTTTGTAGATTGTCGACCAATTCAAGCATCCGTTTCTTTGCTTCAGGTTTGAAATATTCATCCACATATAACTTTCCGACAATCTCCCCCAAGTTTTGATCTGCGGAGCTCACCATTAATTTCCAACGTTCTTTCTCCTGCTGCTGACCATTCAATATTTTTCCAAACAAATCAAATTTAGCTTCTCGAAATTCCTTGCTCAAAGCGTTAGCCGACGCATTTGCTAAATCTGCTTTGAGCTTTGTCTTCCAGGTCGCTAGCGATTGTGATTTCAACAGATTATTTAAAGCAAGATAGAACTTAGGTTGCTGCACGAGCATGGTATCGGTTTTGATATCCAAACGACTTAGGATATCCTTCCAATTAAGATTTGGCGTCTGTTTTTGGAAATCCTGCACCGCAAATTTATGATAATTTTTAACGGGATCACGCAATTCTACCGGAGTCGCATGAGATTTGGCTATAGCGGTTTCCAGTTGAAGTACTTCCTCTGCCAATCTTTGTGCGTTGGCTCCCTCTCCGATCAATCCAAACAATTTAACCAGATAGGCCACATAAGCCTTTCTGATTTTCTTTGCTTTATCATCCTGATCGAGGTAATAACTTGCTTCAGGTAGATTAAGTCCGCCCTGAAAAAATTGCAATGCATTTTTCGTACTGATCCGATCATCCGCAGCGACATAAAATGTAAAAAGGTCTCCATCACCCTCCTTAAATCCATCTGCAGCATAAGCGATCAGTTCCTCGATGCTTTTCAACGCATTGATTTTCTGGATTGCTCCTTCGATCGGCTTTGCTCCCAATTTGTCGATGGTCACGGTATCCATGCCACTGGCATAGAAATCGCCTGCCTTTTGCTGATCGGATCCCTTCTTGTCAGCTGATTTTGCAGCGTTTTCCAAAACAGATCTGAGCTTCTCCAAATTTTCATTCTCAAGAATGTAAAATGACCCCCATCCTGTTTCTGATGCCGGGATCTGGGTATTTTTCATCCAGGCTCCGTTCGCATACTCAAAAAAATTATCCCCTGGATGCACCGTGGTATCCATTCCCGAAACGTCAAAAAAACTGGTCCGGACCTCTTGAGCCGTATCGCTTTTCTTATTTGACTGACATGACATCATCATGAAAACGATCGACAGCGTTCCCCACTTGACTTTTTGTATCATATTTTATTAAATTAAAAGCATATATAAAATTACTTTAAAAGTTTTACTTCATATAGATCCTTACGCCGATCCTTCTTGATTTTAACGGTACCATATTCATGTAGATCCCGAAGCGCATACAGATCAACGTCGGCGATCAGTACCATTTCGGCATTTGGGGTTGCCTCCGCTTTAATGGCATTATTTGGAAAGGCAAAGTCTGAAGGCGTAAAGACAGCAGACTGCGAATATTGAATATCCATATTGTTCACACGCGGCAAATTGCCCACAGAACCAGCGATAGCTACGTAACATTCATTTTCTATCGCTCTGGCCTGCGCACAGGTACGCACACGAATATAACCATTTTGTGTATCGGTCATAAAGGGAACAAAGAGAATCTGCATGCCCTGGTCTGCCAAGATTCGGCTCAACTCAGGGAATTCGACATCGTAGCAGATTAATAGCCCTACCTTACCACAGTCGGTATCAAAAACCTTCACTTCACTCCCCCCGACCATACCATAGTATTTAAATTCGTTCGGTGTAATATGAATTTTCTTAAACTGATCTAGTTTACCATTGCGATGGCAGAGGTAAGAAACATTGTAGAGCTTTTTATTTTCTACCAAAGGCATAGAGCCTGCAATAATGTTAACGTTATAGGATACGGCAAATTGCTGTATGCGATCAATAATCTCCGCAGTGTGCTGCGCAAGCCTTTCCATTGCCAAACGTTCCGGAAGATCGTTGTACGGGCTCATGAGCGGCGTATTAAAAAACTCGGGAAACATAATAAAATCGGTTCCATAATCACTTACTGTATCCACAAAGAATTCAATCTGATCGTAAAATGCATCAAGATTATCAAATAAACGCATCTGCCATTGCACCAACCCCAGACGGATGGTTTGCTTTGTCGTCGAAATCGATCGCGTCTCGGCCTCATAATAGATATTGTTCCACTCGAGGAGCGTAGCAAACTCCATCGATTCTGCATCTTCAGGCAGATAATGCTTGAGGATTTTCTTGACGTGAAAATCATTTGAAAGCTGAAACGTTAAAGTGGGGTCAAAAATTTCTTTGCGCTTGACCTTTTCAATATACACCCGCGGACTCATTTTTTCTGCATAATTATGGTAATTGGGTATCCGACCGCCAGCAATGATACCTTTGAGGTTCATCTGTTCGCACAGCTCCTTACGTGCATCATAAAGCCGGCGTCCAAGTCGAAGAGCCCGATGACTGGGATGCACAAACACTTCTATCCCATAGAGGGTATCCCCATCATCACTATGCTTGGTAAACTTGCCATTATCAATAATCTCATAATAGCTATCGTAGATATTATTCTTTTTTGAATTCAGAATAATGGACAGGGCACAAGCGACAACATGCCCATCAATCTCCACACATAATTGTCCTTCTGGAAATAAATCGATCAGGTCTTGAATATTTTCTTTCGACCAGGTTTCACCTACACCATCATATGCCTGTTCCATCGATTTTTTCAAATCAACATAATCCTTCTTTGTCAAGTTCCGCACTTGAATATCCATATAATTCTCCTTTTTGAAATTAGTTATCTAAATTTAGTAAAAGTAAAGGCCTGGTACAAGGGCTATCCATAGGTAATATACCGGGTATGTAGCATGCACTAAAAGGGCCAGCATCCATAGATAACAACTTTTGAGTACATAAGTTCGTTTATATGGAGAAAATCCGAAAAGATTAGGTACGATAGGGTTTCAGAAAATGCGATAAAACGTTGCTGTATTACATTCTTAAGCCCTTTCTTAAAGGCGAAACAGCAGTAATTGTTAAATTAAGGACAAAAAAAAGCGTCAATGGGATCATTGACGCTTTTTATATCTCAGGGATAGTTTTTATCAACTATGCTTGACCTTGTGGAGTTCCGAAAGGAAATGCTACAGTAGGGTCTCCACCTTGTTGAGATTGTTCAGCAGCGCCTACATCCATTTTAATCGGACCGTTCAATGCTTCGAAACGATTTACGTTATCAACCAATGCACCTAACAAGCGTTTAGCATGCTCCGGAGTCAAAACGATTCTTGATTTCACTTTTGCTTTTGGCACTCCTGGCATCACACGGATAAAGTCAACCACAAATTCAGTATTAGAGTGAGTGATAATCGCAAGATTTGAGTAGATTCCTTCTGCTACTTCTTCTGTCAACTCGATGCTCAATTCGTTTTGATTTTGGTTATTTTCCATAATAATTCTAATGATAAGTTAATATATTCTAAATTCTACTTTGTAAATGTTCTAAAGTCTTGACCATTCTCTATATTCAATAATGTTTCATAGATCAGTCTGATCACGTTGTCGACATCCTCTTTATGAACCATCTCTACTGTCGTGTGCATATATCGCAGTGGCAAAGAAATCAGCGCCGACGGTACACCACCATTACTATAGGCGAATGCATCCGTGTCAGTTCCAGTAAAACGGGAAGAAGCCTGACGCTGGAATGGAATATTATTCTTTTCAG
Source organism: Sphingobacterium sp. UBA1498 (assembly GCF_002325125.1). NCBI lineage: Bacteria > Pseudomonadati > Bacteroidota > Sphingobacteriia > Sphingobacteriales > Sphingobacteriaceae > Sphingobacterium > Sphingobacterium sp. UBA1498. The sequence continues at coordinate 77,736 of NZ_DCRG01000026.1, read as the reverse complement.
CAACCTTCACCAACAGCTTATTCAAATTGATCTGCACTGCTGGTGCATACGACAATACCGGGCCTTTTCCTGAGAACAGGTCCCCCTGCGTGATCTTATTAATCATCGGAGTCTGCGTATCATGCGTTACATCGGTAACGATAGCGACATTCGGTTTGATCCGGTCTGCAATCATTTCTGCTCCACGTAAACCAATTTCTTCCTGCACCGAATTTACGATATATAATCCAAATGGCAATTTCTTTTTATTCTCTTTTAGCAAGCGTGCCACCTCAGCGATCATAAAGCCACCTGCCCTATTGTCCATCGCACGTCCGACATAATAACGATCATTCAGGATAGAGAATGTATCTTCGTAAGTGATCACACAACCGACATGGATACCCAAAGCTTCGACCTCCTCTTTGGTGCTGCAACCGCAATCCAAAAAGATATTTTTTAATGTAGGGTTCTCTTCTTTCTCGCCCGAACGTGTATGAATAGCCGGCCAGCCGAATACGGCTTTGACGATACCGTTTTCCGTATGAATATTCACGCGCTTAGAGGGTGCTATCTGGTGATCCGAACCACCGTTGCGTATCACATAGATCAGCCCGTCTTTTGTTATATAATTGACAAACCAAGAAATCTCATCAGCATGAGCCTCTATAACCACTTTGTACTCCGCCCTCGGGTTAATTACACCCACGGCAGTACCGTAGTTGTCTACAAACGTCTCGTCGACATAAGGCTTTAAATAATCCAGCCATAAACGCTGTCCATCCCACTCAAATCCTGTTGGAGAAGCGTTGTTGATATATTTTTCAAAAAATGAAAGCGAATCTTTAGTCACAATCGTATTGTGTTTCGGCTCTTTTTTCTTGTTTTTTTCTGCCATCTTTTCCTTTTCTATTTACTTTCGTCAAAATATGAAAATTTCAATGAATTGCAAAAGTAAAAATGTTTTTTGGAAAATAATAGCAGAAAGAAGGCCTGCCTACCTGAAATAACAAACGCCATGATCGTGTTGCTCTTGTTTAAGCAAATTATAACCAAAAAAATGAGATTAAAGCTTATCTTTACTCCAAAGTAATTTAAACAGCTATAAAATTTATGAATTCAATATTAAGTGCAATACATTGGAATATTGACCCTGAAATGTTCAACTTCGGCGCCTTTGCCCTGCGTTATTATGCATTGTGCTGGCTATTGGCATTTTTTGTCTCATACGTCATTATGTTGCGTATTTTCAAAAAAGAAGGCCGTACACAGGAGCAACTAGATCAACTATCAATTTATATTTTTCTGGGCACTTTAATCGGAGCACGATTGGGGCACTGCCTGTTTTACGATTTTGAGTATTATAAAGATCATATCCTGGAGATTTTCCTACCATTCAAGTGGGATAATACAGGATTTCATATCACAGGCTTTGCAGGCCTAGCTTCCCATGGTGGGGCCATGGGGATTCTTGTCGCGCTTTATTTATTTTGCAGAAAAACGAAAACCGATTTTCTGTGGCTGGCAGACCGACTCGTTGTCGTTGTCCCTATTGCCGGAGCACTTATCCGTATTGGGAATTTCTTTAATTCCGAAATTATTGGAACCCCCAGCGACCTTCCTTGGGCTATTGTCTTCGAACGTGTAGACAATATACCCCGTCATCCCGGACAGCTTTATGAAGCTATCGCTTATATTTTGATCTTTATCATCATCGGTTCCCTATTCAAGTCAAATCCCAACCGTCAGAGAGGTCAGCTATTCGGCATTTTTATGGTCTTATTGTTCGGCGCGCGTATGGTGCTGGAACATTTTAAAATCGACCAGGAAGCGTTCGAGCAAAGCATGGCTCTAAACATGGGTCAGTTATTAAGTATACCTTTTATATTAGTCGGATTATACTTTATCTTCCGGAAAACGAAAGCATAAAAATAAACCGAGTGCCAGCGCAGTGTCTGGCACTTCGTTTACCCATTTATACACTTTTAAAACTTCTCAAAGATGAAGCGACAAAAAAAACGTAAAATAGTATTAAAAACGGTTATCGCTCTCTTTATCCTTATTGCCCTGGGGCTGTGGGGCTACAACAGCTATCCGGAACCTGCACTAAGTAACAACGCTAAAGTCGACAAGCTTGTCGTCTACAAATCGAAAAGGTCGCTATTAGCGTATAGTGACGGAAGGCTGTTAAAAACTTACCGGATTTCACTGGGTAGGCAACCTATCGGTGCCAAACAGTTTGAAGGCGATTTAAAAACACCTGAGGGTCTATATACGATCAACGATAAAAATCAGTATAGCGACTACCACAAAAACCTTGGGGTCTCCTATCCCAATCAAGCAGATATCGCCCAGGCCAAAGCCCTAGGAAAGGTAGCCGGCGGCGACATTAAGATCCACGGGCTTAGAAATGGTATGGGTTTTATCGGCAAGTTGCAGCGGCACATGGACTGGACTTTAGGTTGTATGGCGCTAACTAACTCGGAGATTGATGAACTTTTTAAAGCAGTTCCAATTGGCACTCCCATTGAAATCAAACCGTAACGCTTTAAAAAATAATACAAGATAATCTCCAAATCTTACAACCCCATATCCAATAAATTATCGATTTTTGGGTTTACATTGGTAACTTGTATTTAAAATAATTTACATATGAAACTTGCGATAAAGAATATGGTGTGCAATCGGTGCATTATGGTCGTTGAAAATGAATTGGCCAAGCTCAATCTCCATATCAAACATATTTCCTTGGGTCAGGTTGAAATCGATGAAGAACTAACCAAAGCGGAGACCAAGCAACTTGCTGCCACCTTTTCCAGCCTTGGCTTTGAACTCATTGACGATAAAAGAACGGTCATCATTGAGCAGGTCAAACATCTTATTTTGGACCTTATCCGCAACCAGCATAATGATACTAACCTCAATCTTTCCGAAATTATCAGCAAGGAAGTACATCACGACTACAACTACATCTCCAATCTTTTTTCAGAAGTGGAAGGCATGACCATCGAAAAGTATTTCATTGGCCAAAAAATTGAATATGTCAAAGAGTTATTGGTTTATGACGAACTCACCCTGAGTGAAATTGCTTATAAACTCAATTACTCCAGTGTTGCTTATTTAAGTAATCAATTTAAAAAGGTTACTGGACTTACACCGAGTCACTTTAAACAGATCAAAGAGAATAAACGCAAACCTCTTGATAAGATTAATGATTAAAGAACTGCAATTCACGCTCGAGAGCAGCGCGGATTTTTGGGCAGTGTGGAGCTTCTTCAGGCAGTGTGGAGCTTCTTCAGGCAGTGTAGAGTTCAAAAAAGAAAAGGCCTCCGAGCGGAAGCCTTTCTTTTAAAATTGCCCTTTCAAATTAGCAACCCTTATCTTAAATGTCTCTAATTCTTTTTGTTGTTGATTGATAAAGGAGTTCTCCTCCAGCTTTCCTACCACAATATCTCGTTCTTCATCATTGGCATACACCATGTTTTTGAATGGATTTTTGTAGTCTTTAGCGCGCGATTTGTAAATCTGTTCACCAATCCAGATTCGGTGTCCGAGTGCCTGATCCAACAAAGATACAATTTTATCTGCTGATAAAGCCATCCCTTCTAAATTTAGAATCTCCATTAAAGACAAGAGCGCATGTTCACGTTTATCCAAGGCATAAGCTTTACTCTTATCATGATAGAACTCGTGGACTTCATCCCAAGAATCTATTTTTTTAGATTTAATATCATTCAGAAAAGTTTGCAACGCGTTGCTTTCGATCAGCTGCCCACCTATATTTTGCCAGCTTGTACGCGTCTTATCCGCTAAGGATTCTATGATATCCTGCAGCGAAAGACCGTCCTCGAGTGCATCCATCAAATGCAACACACCGTAGTATTTGATAAACGAGCGATACAAATGATACGCCTCACCTACTTTCTGAATCACGGTAGGTCTTCGGGAATTCTCTGCTCCTTGGAGCACAATGGTCTGGTTCTTAAGATCCATATTGTTGGCGAGCAGTGCCCGGCCGGCAATAATACGCTCCTGCACTTCCTTACCTGCTGCGGTATGAAGACTATCTGCAACGGCCAAAGCCAACAGATCCATTCCTTCAAACATTTCATTCACCGTATCCGGTGCCAACATATCGTATTCAAAATATTGGTTTTTGAAATGTCGGTTATCCCTGGCTTCATATTTATTGGCATTACGCACCAGCGCGTACATATTGTACATAAACCAATAGCCCGGAATCAATACCAGCTGATCATGCTGCACATCATTGCTTACCAACGTAAAAGGCAATCTAATGTCCAATTCGTGCAGAAAATCTCCTTTGACAATAAGACAATACGATGCAAATCTGGAGTTGTGTTTTAAACTGACACAGAGTCCCGGCCAAAAACCACGTCCCGCGATAATTTCACCGTCCGCTGCTCTAGAGTTGTGATTGGATCCTACCGTAGCTCCCGCAGCCATATTACTTTGGCCCATCACGAGCGCCGCACATAGAAAAGAATTGTTATGGTGCTGCTCATGTGCCGGGAAGATCAAAGAATTTAATACTTCGCAACAGGAAATAGTGGAGTTGTCGCCCAGATACGAGTTGATCAGACGGGCACCGTACTTCAACTGCGAATAAGAAGCCAAGATAAAACGTACGGCTTTAACACCGTAAAATATGCGGCAGCCGTAGCCTATGATACCATTGACAAGCTCACAGCCTTCGCCAATCTGGGTATAAGATTCCTGCGAGGAATTGACCGTCACATTTTTCAGTTTGCTGACCCCTTTGATATATACATCAGTTCCGATCTTTACATTTTTGATCGTGAAGGTATTTTTGATGACACAACGGTCGCCGATCTGACTGTAAAAGCCACGTTGACTGCCAAATTTCTGATCAGTCAATTCCCCAAATCGGCGTTGCAGCACATGATCCTGTCGATTACGGGTCCAGAGGTATACGTCTGCAGACTGCATGCCATCAAAAGGATAGACCGAGCGTGCACCATTTTCATTGCAGAGCTCCAGCTGTATCCGTTTTTCGGGCGCTTCGCCATCGCGGAGGATACCATTGCCAAATTTCGCTGTACTGCCTGTTTCCATTTCCTTAATCTGGCTTAACAGCACCTCATTACCAACAATAAAGTAAGACAGAAAACCCACGTGATGGACAGCAACATCGTCGCCAAAATCCGAACTTACAATCGTGGAATGATACAGGCCAATAGGCAATTTCAAATTGCGATAGTCCAGGTAACTTGGGCTCAGATTTCCGATACGGACCAGACCATAGAATTTACAATGTTGGATCTGATTTGGATCAAAGACCGCCGATACTTTAACTTTGGACCAGTCGCTGGACCAGTTGCCGTTTTTGATTAACTGCTGAATCTCTTCATCCGTCAGATCCCGAAAGTCATTCCGCGGATTTTGTTGAAAACGCAGGGTATATTCGTCTTGTCCTGCTGGAATAAATTCAGCTGGGATAAATCCATATCCCAGCTGCTCCAAAGGTTTTTTCTTCAATATACTCATCAGCCTCCTTACTCTACAGTTACGGACTTAGCCAAGTTACGTGGTTTATCCACATCCAATCCTAGCTCTACGCCAATATAATACGATAGGAGTTGCAGTGGCACAACAGAAATCAATGGTGCAATGATTTCATCGGCTTCTGGTATTTCCATAAAATCATCCGATAAGCTTTCAGAAACAGTATCGCCTTGGGTGACAACCGAGATGATTTTGCCTTTACGCGCTTTGATCTCTTGGATATTCGATACAATCTTTTCGTGATAAGCATCTTTAGTGGCGATAAATACAACAGGTAAGTTTTCATCTACCAATGCGATAGGACCATGTTTCATTTCCGCTGCCGGGTAACCTTCGGCATGGATGTATGAAATTTCCTTCAACTTCAGGGCACCTTCGAGGGCAACCGGAAAGTTATATCCCCTGCCTAAGAATAGGAAGTCGCGGGCATCTTTATACTTTTTGGCAATCTGTTTGATTTTCTCCACCTGCGTATCTAAGATCCATTCCACTTTCTTCGGAACTTCATTCAATTCCCGAGCAAGTGCCTGGTAACGTTCGTCGCTGATTGAACCCTTTAATGAAGCGACTTTTAAAGCAATTAGGTTCAGTACTGTCAGTTGTGCTGTAAACGCTTTGGTACTTGCTACGCCGATTTCAGGACCTGCATGTGTATAGGCACCAGCATCCGAAAGACGGGCAATAGAAGATCCCACCACATTGACAACGCCTAAAATAATAGCACCTTGTTTTTTAGCATTTTCCAAAGCGACTAACGTATCCGCAGTCTCACCACTTTGAGAGATGGCCAAAATTACATCTCCAGGATGGATAACGGGATTACGATAGCGGAATTCCGAGGCATATTCGACCTCCACATTAATTCGGCACAGTTCCTCAATAATATACTCTGCGATAAGTCCGGCGTGCCAGCTTGTTCCACAAGCGACAATCACAATGCGGTTGGTATTACTGATTTCGTTTGCAAACTTCTCGATACCGCTCAGCGTAATCTGATGCGACTGCAGGTCTAGCCGACCACGCATGGAGTCGAAAATAGTATCGGGTTGTTCGAATATTTCCTTTAGCATAAAGTGGTCGTAACCGCCTTTTTCGATTGCTGACAACTCAAGATCTAATTTTTGAACGTAAGGTGTGATGCGTTCATTACCTAGATTTTTCAAGATCAGTTCGTCCGGCGTAATGATCGCCAATTCGTAATCGTTGATGTATACCACCTCTTTGGTGTAGGCTAGCATCGGCGAAGCATCTGAACCCAAAAAATGCTCATTTTTACCGATACCAATAACTAAAGGACTTCCTTTACGCGCTGCAATAATACGATCCGGATGACCTGCCTCCAATACGAGGATCACATAAGCTCCTACTACCCGTTTCAAGGCAATACGAATAGCTTCCTCTAGCGAGCATTCGTTCTGAGATTGAATCTCTTCAATAAAATTGACGAGCACCTCTGTATCCGTATCGCTCTTAAACGTATACCCTTTGTTGATCAATTCCGACTTCAAAGAAGCGTAGTTTTCGATAATCCCGTTATGGATCATGGCTATACGTCCACTATTAGAATAATGGGGGTGTGCATTTCTGTCCGAAGGCTCACCGTGTGTTGCCCAACGTGTATGGCCTATCGCTGTAGTTGATTGGAGATCCTGACCGAACACAAACTCTTCTAAGTTTGCGACTTTACCTGTCTTTTTGTAAACATCGATCTGATCACCTTTATGCAATGCCACTCCAGCACTGTCATATCCACGGTATTCTAACTTTTTCAATCCGTCAATGACGATACCGTACGCCTGACGATAACCTGTGTATCCTACAATTCCACACATGCTTGTCTCAATTTTAAGTGTATATTTTGTTAATGCGACGCAATGTAATAAAAAATATTTATGCAATCGATTGATTAACCTAAAATTAATACAAAAAAGGCGGTTAACACATATTAACCGCCTTTTTTGGATATTACATTTACTTATTTTTTAATGTTCTGCCACGTCCACATGGTCGTAATCTTCCTTCATCAAGGCTTCATAGTCAGTCTTTTCTTTCTTTCCAAAACGACGTTGAAGACTGTCAAAAATAGAGTATACCACGGGCACGACAACCAAAGTCAAAAACAGAGAGGACAACAGCCCGCCGATGATAACAATAGCGAGCCCCCTGTTCATATCTGCTCCATCTCCAGTAGCGATCGCAATAGGGATCATACCGAAAACCATCGCAATTGTAGTCATCAGGATCGGGCGAAGACGCGCGTGGTTGGCAGCGACCAAAGCGTCGTGTGTATTATCGCCGGCTTCCTTACGGTGGTTTGCAAAATCGACCAGCATGATCGCATTTTTAGCAACTAGACCAATCAACATGATAATACCCAAAATGGTAAAGATGTTCAAAGTCTGATTTCCTAATGCCAGGAACAACAATGCACCAATAAACGACAATGGAATCGAAAATAACACGACAAACGGTGTGATAAAACTGTCGTACAATGCGACCATAACGAGGTATACTAAGATGATAGATGCTAACAAAGCGATTCCCAATGTACCGAAACCTTCACTTTGGTTTTCCATATTACCACCCCATACAAATACAATTCCGGGTTTACGTGGCAATTTCTCAAACTGCGCCTGCCACTCCTGAGCGACAGTACCCATCGGTCTACCGATGGCCTGCCCCTGAATAGATACGGCTGGCGATTTGTCGCGTCGTTCTAGCAAAGTAGGTCCCGAGCCATAAGTCACTTCAGCAAATTGATCCAATGAAATGGAAGCGCCTTGATTGTTGATAAATTTAAGGGCACGCACGTTGTCGATCGTTGCACGACCACTTTCGTTATAGCGTATATTGATGTCATACTCGTTATCCCCCGCTCTATATTTATTATCCGTATTACCGGAGAATGCTGTCTGCATGGTCATACCTACGGTAGATACGTTCAATCCCAACGAAGTCATTTTATCGCGGTCTATCTTCACATTGATCTCCGGATTACCGGCTTCGGAAGTCAACTTAACCCCTGCAGATCCAGGAATTTTCCGCAATAGATCTGCTGCTTTCTCAGCAAATTCCTGCGCATCTTCGACCGAGGCACCAATGATGGTCAATTTCAATGGCGCTTGTTCCGCTCCCATGATACCCACGTTTACCGTTTTGATCTTGGCACCGATCAGCTTATTTTCCAGTTCGCGTTTTAATGTTGCTGAATACACCTGCGAGTTGCCTTCAAAATTTTCCTTGTCGAGAATCACATGGATCTCCGATTTATAACGTGAGCCTGTTGTCGACGCCATTCCGTCTGAAGACTGACCTACTGTGGTAATGATTTCCTTGACATCTGGCTTCGCCGTGATATAAGCCTCGGCTTTCTGCGTTAACAAGTTTGTCTTTTCCAAAGAAGCATCTTTATCGAGTTCCAGCTGGATAAAAAATTCTTTCCGGTCTACACTCGGAAAGAAATCCGAACCGATATAACCTTTAACCACGAGTGCAAATGATGCAATAAGTAAACCGATTGCCAAACCTAAGGTGGCTAATTTGGTTTTGACATTCTTCAATGACCAGGTTAACAGACCGGCAACCCAATGTGTAAAGCTGTTCAGACCACTTTCAAAACCATGGATAACACGACCAAACAGCGACTTCTTGCTCAGATGCTCCAATTTACCGAAGCGTGAATACAACCAAGGTACGACCGTAAAGGATACCAATAAGGACAATAGCGTCGAGATGATGACAGTCACACAGAACTGGGCAAGGATATTGGCCACCAATCCCGTTGACATGGCGATTGGAAGGAACACGACGACAATGACCAAGGTGATTGCCGTTACCGTAAATCCAATTTCAGACGCCCCATCATACGCTGCGCGTACTTTATTTTTTCCCATCTCCATATGGCGGTGAATGTTTTCGATCACCACGATCGCATCATCCACCAAGATACCTACCACCAATGACAGTCCCAGTAAGGACATGAGGTTTAAGGTATACCCCATCAGTAGCAAACCGATAAAAGTTGCAATCAAGGAGAGCGGGATCGCCACCATGGTAATGGCAGCATTACGCAAACTTTGCAGGAAGAAAAGCATGATAAAACCCACCAAAGCAATGGCGATCATCAAATCGTGGATAACGTTATCAGCCGCATTTAAGGTAAAATCAGAAGAGTCATTAGCCACCAGAATTTTAATATTCTGTGCCGCATAATCTTTCTCTACCCCACTAATCACTTTTCCATCTTTATCATGTACAGCGATAACTTTCTTTACGGCCTCAGACACTGCCACGGCATTCGCATCAGACTGTTTAAATACCTGTAGCAATATCGTATTTTGGCGGTCCAAACGTGCCACCTTTTCAATCTCTTTGATACCATCCTGCACATCGGCGATATCGCGCAGATAGATCTGCACGCCTGCAGGTGTAGTGATAGGCAGATTGCGCAACTCTTCGATAGAGGTTACTTTACCTGCAAGACGAATCGTTGTACGGTTGTCGCGGGTACTGACGTTACCTGTAGGAAAATCCAGGTTGGACGATGCAATAGTCTGTTGCACCTGAGAAATTGTCAGTCCATAACCTTCGATTTTTTTCGGATCTACGGAAATCTGTATTTCGCGTTCCTCCCCACCGATCATGTCAACCTTGGCTACCCCATTGATCCGTGCAAAAACCGGTTGGATCTTATTGTCCAATAAGTCGTAAAGCTCTTTCTCTGACAGGTTGGATGTGACGGCCAGACTCATGATTGCTACATCATCAAACGAGAATTTGGAGAGCGAAGGCGTCTTCACATCGTCCGGCAAATCGTTGACGACAGCGTTGATTTTTCGCTGGGCGTCTGTAAGGAGGAAGTTGACATCTGCACCGTTATTCAGGGTAACCATCACAATAGAAACTCCTTCGAGCGAGGTCGATTCCACCTTTTTAATACTTTCCAACGAAGAAATCGCATCTTCTATTTTCTTGGTGACCGAACTTTCCACTTCCGCAGGCGATGCCCCCGGATAGATTGTTTGTACCGTGATTACGTTGATTTCAAACTTAGGGACCAGTTCGTAGCCCAATTGCGTATAAGAAAACAACCCACCCAATGTCAGTATTATAAATAATACGATAATGATACTGGGGCGTTTTATCGATATTTCGGTAATTTTCATTAGAATATTTTATTTTAAATAGCCGTGCAAAGACAGCGTTTCATCAGCTATTGATTACAGTATCCTCTATTTAATAATCTCTACAGGGCTTTGGTCAAATAAATTGATCTGACCCGATACAATCACCTGATCACCATCTTGCAAACCACCTAAAATCTCGATGTAATCACCAAAGTTTCTACCCGATTTCACCGTTGTTTCAATTGCTTTACCATTTTTGAGCACAAAAATCTTATTGTCACTCACACTACCTACAAAAGCATTGCGCGGCACGATCAAGGTATTGGTGGCAACACCCTCACCAAAGATTGCTGTACCGTACATACCTGCACGCAATTTATTTGATGCATTGTTGACCTCTATCTCTACTGGAAAATTTAAGCTACCGTCCGATTTGGGGGCAATAAACGTTATCTTTCCTGTAAAGCGCTGATCTGCATACACACTTGCACTCACGTCAACAGACTGACCGATCTTTAACGTCGCAACGTTCTTTTCGTCGACGTTAACGCGCAATTTCAAGGTGGCTACATTGACAATATCAAAGGCTGGAGCGCCAATATTCAGGTAGGTACCCGGTTCAATCTTACGTGCATTGACGATTCCCGATACTGACGTTTTGATGGTCACGTCGCCGGCATTCAATTTAGATGCTTTTAAATTATTCTTGGCATTTTCGAACTGCAATTTCACCTGATCCAACTGCTGTTTGGTTACACCTCCGGTCGAGTAAGCGCTTTCAAAGCGTTGAAGATCAGCCTGCGCATTGGTAAATGCAGCTTGCGCATTGGCTACGTTTACATTCAGTTTATCGCCTTCAATGATCGCCAAGGTCTGCCCGGCGCTCACACGGGAACCTTCATCCACCAATACTCTCACAACTCTGCCGGCAGTTTGAGCCGAAACGGTTACTTCCTGTTTGGGCGAGAATGTGCCATTTGCGGTATAGCGTAAATCCATGGAAGACACTTTCGCTGTATCGATACGTACAGCGATTGCTGCATTCTTTTTGGCAACCTCCGCTGTTTCGGCTTCATTTTTCTTTTTATTTTTATTTAACACAAAAAATATTCCTGCTAGACCAGCAGCAATAATAAGTAGGGTAATAATTCCGCGTTTCATATTGTATTAGTCAATTATTCGTTAATCAATGATTTAAGTTTTCCATTCGCTTTGATCAGCTGCACCTCTGCAATTTTATAATCCAGCAAAGAAGTATTTAAATTATTTTGCGCATCTGCATACGCATTTTCAGCATCCAGCAGATCAGTCAATGTCGCTAGGCCATTTTTATAATTGTTGTTGGTATCATCCAATACTGATTTTGCCAGATCCACATTTTTACGGTTCGATTCGATTGTCAATAATGAGTTTTTGATCTGTACCCGTGAATTCTCAGCTGCCATATTCAATGCCAGCTTGGTGTCGGCAATATCGATCTGCAATTTATCGATATCAATCTGCGCCTGACGCACTTTGGAGCGTGTAAGGAAACCGTTAAAAATAGGAACGGTAAGGTTCAGTCCGATACCAGAAAAGCCAGACCAATTTACGCCCTGTGCCTTAGAAAATATCGGGAATACAGGTCCCAATCCCTGTCTTCCATAATTCGCTGTAAGAGAAAGCGTCGGATAATATTTGGAGATCTCTGCCTTTTTATTTAGTTCAAGCAATTCATTCTGTTTTGAAAGCACCTGGATTTCTGTCCTATTCGACACATCAAGCGGATCATATATCGCATCCAGTGCTACGGTTTCAAATGTTGAAGTCGGCATGGTAATCTGCTCGGACATGGACATGCCGATAACAAATTTCAATGCATTTTCTTTCAGTTCCACCGCATTAATAAGTTGTTGCCTAGAAGCTTTCAGGTTTGTCACGGCAACATTGGTACGATCCAGGTCAATTTTTTTCGCCAATCCGTTTTTAACCAACCCTTCAATAACATCCCGTGTTTTGGTGGTACTTTCCAGGTTATTGTCCACGGTTTTTAACTGCAGTTTGGACTGGTAAACATCATAATAACTATTAGCCACTTTCTCGATCAGTTGCTCATCCGTCAAGGTCTTATTGATCACATAAAATTCGCGAGTCGTTTTTGCAGCTTTCAGTCCCGTAAATACCGTCTGGTTAAACAGCTGTTGGTTTAAACTGATGGTATTGGTAGATTGCCATTTTTGTCCAAAAGCGGCCATCACAGTTGTTCCCGGCTGACCGACAATTTCCCCCGGTAAAGCAACTTTTTGGATCATTGGATTGTAGGTAATTCCACCGTTAAAATTCACCTGCGGCAATGCTCCCGATTTAACTTCCGCAATTTTGTGCTCAGCATTTGCAATATCAAGACCTGCCTTTTTTGCATCAGCCTTATTTTGCAACGCAAATTTAATGGCGTCACTTAAGGTTAACTGTTGTTGTGCATGACTTTGGAAAACCATCGTACCTAATAAAAGGCTGGCTAGTATTCTGATTGTTTTCATTCCTAATTTGTTTATCCTAATTTTATATCTACTTTTTACCTATACCATTAAAAAAAAGCTTGGTAGCCAACTTTTGCTTTTGTAATACTTCATCAAAACGGTCCTGGTTTGGTATGCCCGAAATGATATCCGAAATATTGCACATCAGCGAGAGACTCTTCATCAATTCCACATAGATTTCAGCGGTCTTATAGAGTTCCTCACCGTCGATTTCCCCCTTTTCGGCACCTACCTGCAAAATCTCAAATAACGCTTTTACATCGCGGTCATGCAGGCACTGAAAAAAATCCTGCATAGAAAGCCCCTTTATCCATTCCAGATTTTCGTTCATGTGCAACATATAATATTTCCGTACAAATGCATCACGCAGCTCCAAAATCTTAATGATCAGTTCGTACGTAGTACCTTCATGTGCATCGGCCATCTTTTCTTCCTCTTCCCTATATTCATCTGTTAAACGCACAATCACATCGCGTATCAGTGCATTCTTCTCTGAATAATAGTAATACAAATTCGCTTTAGTAATTTTTATATCCTCCGCAATTTCATTCATCGTAGTCTTACTAAAACCGTAATGCATAAAGCGCCGTATCGCCGCCTCGATGATTTGATCTTTTCTATCTTCCATTCTTCAAAAAACTCCTTTCAACTTTCTGACTTTTATCAGAAATTGTTCAAAAATATAAAAAGTAACATGCCGTACAAAATAAATTTTGAAATTGTAATAATTTTGATATTGAGCTGACAACAAAAAAGGCAAACTTTATAAGTTTGCCTTTATTAGGATAAATCGTGCAATCAAAACGCGACCGTGTTCTGAAAATGTTTTAGAAACTTACGTTTGTCCAATTTATAGAGCCTTGCTGCGCGATACGCCACACCGGTCTGTACCTCGTCGAGTTCTTTTAGAAACCCATAGTTTTGCATTTTCTTTCTAAAATTGCGTTTATCGAGTTGTTTATTCAATATTCCCTCATAGACCAGCTGTAATTGGGTAAGGGTAAATTTTTCGGGAAGCAATTCAAAAGCGATAGGCTTATAAGCGAGGCGACGCTGCAATCTTTCCAGACAGAGATCCAAAATCTGCTTGTGGTCAAAGGCCAGTTCGGGTACATTACGAACAGGAAACCATTTGGCCTGTTTCATGTAATTTGTAACAGGCTTCGTTTTCAGTTTGGTACTGTCCAATTGAATGAGAGCATAATAAGCCACTGTTAAAATTCTTCCCTTTGGATGCCTTTTTAAACCAGCAAAGGAATGGAGCTGATCCATAAAGACATCTTTCAAACCTGTATTTTCATACAAAATCCGCTTTACGGCATCTTCCATCTCTTCATCGTTATCCACGAAAAAGCCTGGCAATGCCCACCAATCCTTAAAAGGATATTCATTTCTTTCGGCCAGAAGAACTTTTAATTCTCCTTCGTGAAAGCCTAATATGACACAGTCTACGGTAAAATTACTATACAAAACTTCTAAATCTATTTATGTGCAATATACTGAGCTAAATTTAGCGGTTACTAATCATCGGGTTATCTGTAACAATTATACGCTTCCTAAACGTGATGCGCAAAAAAATATTGAAAAATTTATTCAAAGTGTAGAATATACACTATAAAAATCTTATATTCGTATCACCTAAAATATTGCGTGTGATAAAAGAAATTAAAAAAATAGGCGTTTTAACATCTGGAGGTGATGCTCCTGGCATGAATGCCTGTATACGTGCTGTAGTTCGTACAGCATTACATAAGGGATTAGAAGTTACTGGTATTTACCAAGGTTATCAAGGCCTCATCGATGCCAATTTTATAGAAATGGATACGCGTTCGGTCAGTAATATCATCCAACGTGGCGGTACAATATTGAAAACGGCGCGTTGCATGGAGTTCAAAACGCCAGAGGGCCGTCAAAAAGGCTACGATAATCTAAAAGCTGCTGGTGTTGACGCTTTGGTGGTAATCGGCGGTGATGGATCCTTTACCGGTGCAAACTTTTTTTCCAAAGAATTCGACATTCCCGTAGTAGGGATACCGGGAACGATAGACAACGATTTGTATGGTTCGGATTATACCATTGGGTATGATACGGCCAATAATACCGTTATCGAAGCAATTGATAAAATCAGAGATACGGCAGCTTCGCATGAGCGTCTTTTCTTTGTGGAGGTAATGGGTAGAGACTCGGGTTGTATCGCTTTAAATGCCGGTATTGCAGGCGGAGCCGAGGCCATTTTACTTCCTGAAAAAGAAACGGCTATTGACGATCTGATCCGCCACCTGGAAGATGGGGCTATTAAGAAGAAATCATCCTCTATCGTTATTGTTGCTGAGGGCGACCAAAACGGTGGAGCATATTATGTAGCGAAAAAAGTAAAAGAAAAGTTTGATCATTACGACACGAAAGTTAGTATATTAGGGCATTTGCAACGAGGTGGTTCTCCAACGAGTTTCGACCGCGTGCTTGCTAGTCGATTGGGCTTTGCTGCTGTCAATGAATTATTGGCAGGAAATACACGAATAACTGTAGGTCTGCGTGGCAATGAAATCCAAACAACTCCAATTGAAGAAGCAATCAGCAATAAGGAAATCAAACTTAGCCCTGATTTATTGGAAATGGCTGAGATTTTATAATCATAAATTGAACAGACATGATAGCAGTAGTATATAGTGGATCGCGATTTTCGGACTGGAGATTGGCCGATAAAGGCCGTATAACCACTGGTTTTCGCATGAACGGGATCAATCCCTATCTTCAAGATGAGCGTTCCATACTACAGCACCTGCACAAGAACACCAATCTGATCAACAACGCCGAGAAAATAAAGCGGATTTATTTTTTTGGTGCGGGGTCATCGTCCAAGGAGCGCAAAGATAAAATAAAGAATGTCTTGGAACGTTTTTTTGTCAACGCTCGTGTGCGGGTAGACCATGATGTAATCGCTTCGGCGATTTCTACGTTTGGCGACGAAAGAGGCATCATTGGGATTATAGGAAGTGGATCGAATGCAGCTTATTATACAGGGAAAAAAATCATTGATAATAACTATGGTCTAGGCTACATCCTAGCCGATGAGGGAGCGACAAATTGGAATAGCCAGCAGCTGCTCAAACATTATATGACAGAATCTCTCCCTATTGATCTTCGGGACAAATTGGAAAGACAATTTAATATTGATAAGAAAATGATTTTGGAACGGGTTTATTTTGCACCTCAACCGACAAATTTTCTGAATTCCTTTACCGATTTTGTACTTGACAACAAAGATCATTTATTCATCAATCAGCTGGTTAAAAACGGGCTTCGTACGTTTATTAAAACTTACATCAAGCCGCTAATGAAAGAATATCCCGACAGTGACGTAAACTTTACCGGTTCGGTTGCGTTCAATTATGAGAACCTCCTCCGGGAAGTTGCCACAGAAGAATTTAATATCAGTATTGGAACTGTAGTCAAGGAACCAATACACAATTTAATTAAATATTATATCAATAAAAATTAAGAATATGAAAATTGGAATTAACGGATTTGGCCGTATTGGTCGTTTAGCATTCAGAGCAGCAATCAATCGTCCAGAAATTGAAATTGTTGGTATCAATGACTTAGTTGAACCAGACTATATGGCTTATATGTTGAAATATGATTCAACACATGGCAAATTTGACGGTTCTGTAGAAGTAAAAGACGGTAATTTGGTTGTTAACGGAAAAACTATTCGCGTTACAGCTGAGAAAGATCCAGCAAACTTGAAATGGGATGAAGTAGGTGCTGAAGTGATCATCGAATCTACAGGCTTCTTCTTGACACAAGAGTTGGCTCAAAAACATATCGATGCAGGTGCTAAGAAAGTGGTAATGTCTGCTCCAGCAAAAGACGATACCCCTACTTTCGTAATGGGTGTAAACCACAAAGAATTGAAAGCTGATCAAAATATCGTTTCGAACGCTTCATGTACAACAAACTGTTTAGCGCCTATCGCTAAAGTATTGAATGATAAATTTGGTATCGTTGAAGGTTTGATGACTACAGTTCACGCCGTAACTGCAACACAAAAAACAGTGGATGGTCCTTCAGTAAAAGACTGGAGAGGTGGCCGTGGTGCATACCAAAACATCATCCCTTCATCTACAGGTGCTGCTAAAGCAGTAGGTTTGGTTCTTCCTGAATTGAAAGGTAAATTGACAGGTATGTCATTGCGCGTTCCTACAGCAGACGTTTCAGTTGTTGACTTGACAGTACGTTTAAACAAAGGTGCTTCCTACGAAGACATCAAGGCAGCGATGAAAGAAGCTTCTGAAGGTGAATTGAAAGGTATCTTGGGTTATACTGAAGACGAAGTTGTTTCTTCAGATTTCTTAGGTGATGCACGTACATCAATCTTCGATGCGAAAGCTGGAATTTCATTGAATGACAACTTCGTTAAAGTGGTATCTTGGTACGATAACGAGTGGGGTTATTCAAACAAAATTGTTGATTTGGTCTTAGAAGTTGGCAAATTGTCGTAATCAACAGCATCAACAAACTATACAGGGGCTATTCCATACGGATAGCCCCTTATTTTTTTTTTACTTAAAAATCAGCAGGTTGGCGTTTAAACGTAAAAAAAAGCGCTTTTCGCTTTCGTAATTCAAATAATCCGTCTATATTTGCATCATCAATAAGGCAAACAGCTCACGTTGAAAAGGTGCCATAGCTCAGTTGGTAGAGCAAAGGACTGAAAATCCTTGTGTCGCTGGTTCGAATCCAGCTGGCACCACCGAAAAGGAAGAACGCAAGGTTCTGACCGATTGAAAGAATAATAATTCCAATGCGAAAATAGCTCAGCTGGTAGAGCACAACCTTGCCAAGGTTGGGGTCGCGAGTTCGAATCTCGTTTTTCGCTCACCTGCCTAGGTGGTGGAACTGGTAGACACGCAGGACTTAAAATCCTGTTCCCGTTAAGGGAGTGCGGGTTCGATTCCCGCCCTAGGTACAAAAAAAGCTCATCATACGATGAGCTTTTTTTGTTTATACTCCATAGACTGTTTCTCCGCACCATCCAACACGTCAAGCCTACCCATTGTCCCTTCGATCCAGTAGTCTATTGAGACGATTCGCTGTATACGACCTTATTTTCACCTATTACGCCTGTGCGCTATCATCACTATTACGGTCTACCGACAATAAAAAGAGAAGTTTATCGATTGCTGGCCTGTGCCATTCTTCCGGCAGATCACCGCTGAGATAAGCCAGTTGTTCATCTAAGATGAGCTGGCATCCATCCATTGTAATGCGTGCATATTCGTTTTGGCCTTCCTCCCGACCTACTTCAAAATCAAAATACTTTTCTATTCCTTCGTCGTTGGTCACAGGAATCCCGGTAAATGTAGTTCTCTCTTCCATGGTATTAGTTTTTAATTTTCATATACATTGTCATATCCTTATTGCTGTTGCCAGCCTTCTGACCTCTGCCTGCATTTCCCGATCGCTGAGCTCAAGTTATTCGCTGCTTTAAGCAACCTCCTAACATTCTTTCTGTGCGATCTGATTCCGCTTGCTTATGTCTTTTGTGTATAGAACAAGCGCATGCCCATACAGTTTGATGCTTTTACTATTTTTAACCTATAGCTAGACAGCAGTGAACGGAGCCGCTATGACATCCTTCCGTAAAAACGGAAAAATGTATTAAAAATACGTCCTGCAATCGCCGATTATTTTTTATTTTTGTACATCTTCCAGCAATATCTAATTTAGTCGGGAACAACCATTATGCAGTTTAATTTCGCCTTTGATTCCAGTCCGTTCAAAACCCTGATCGCTTTTCACAAGATTATACCCGCCTTTGAAAAAGCCGCCTTATCGCCGATCGATTTTCAGGCCGCTTACGCGCGCGCGTTACTGGACGAAATCAAGAAATATCCCCAACTGATCGAAGGTGTGGAGAAAGCTGACGATCTGTTGCGCTACGAGCCTATCATCAGGGTGCTGCTGGCAGACCTGTTCCCGAGTTCACTAACACACAATGAGATCAAGGCCGTTACGATTCCCTTTCATCTCTACACGTTCAATCACACCGCAAGGCTCGAAAAAATCTTAAACGATGCTGGCGATCACTATGAATTCAGTCTTCGCGACATCTCTGCCGACACCTATTATATTCTCAATTGCTGCGTCATCATCAGCCAGTATTATGGCTTTAAGGTAGATGCTATGGATGCGCCCCAATTTTTGGATATTCCAGATAAAAATAATATTATCCATCATTACCGCGTATTGTTCAATGCCGATTTTATGGATATTATCCCCACTGAACGCGCCGTGCATCTTTCAGAAGAAGATATTGTTGAATTGATCGACAATTTTTCGGATATTGCCTTATGGAAATCCAAATTCCCCGAACGGAGCTGGATCTTAAAAGGCTTTGCCATAATGACCCTTTTTGATGCCACCATTGAAAATGCGGTATCGAGCTTCAAGAGTAATCTACTCCGCGAGAAAAGCGCAATCCAGCTGGCAGAAATTGAAAATATTTTTAGGTCTATCTACAAAATTAGCGATCTGCGCATCGGTCTCACCTCCTTTGAAAAGGTCCGAAACGAATACAACTTACGGATTGTCGAAAAACAGCTTTACAGCCATTTGCTCTACGATTCCACGATCACCGAGTGTGAAGAGATGCTCTGCAGCGACACTCTCGAGAGCCTGCTGACAAAAGATGAATATCTTGTCGTGCCCGATATCGACAAGATGCCCATCACTGATCCGAAACAGGCCTATTTTATCAATAAGCTGAAGCAACAGCAGGTCAAGAGCTTTATTTTTGTGCCCCTTATCGAAGGCGGCAAAGTTTTGGGTCTGCTGGAGATGTCATCGTCGCGGGTACGCGAACTCAATTCTGTCAATGCCAACAAGCTCAACTTTATTCTGCCTTTTATTAAAGATAAAGTGTCCAAAGCATTTTCCGAGACAGAAAATCAGATCGAGGCAGTGATCCAAAAGGAATACACCTCCATCCACCCGAGTGTCAAATGGCGGTTTCAGGAAGAAGCTGTCCACTTTCTGAACGACCGCGCTTTCGGGAAAGACTATGCCCTGCAGGAGATTGTCTTCGATCATGTGTATCCGCTTTACGGACAGATCGACGTACAGGGGTCATCCGAATCGCGCAACCAGGCGATACGGCAGGACCTGTCCAACCAAAACAGTGATTTGATCGCCCTATTCAGGGCCATCAATCAGACACAAAAATTACCCCTGTTTGAGCAGAAGATTTTCGATCTGGAAAGAAACCTGGCGGCACTTCAGCATGCGCTGCTGACCGATACCGAACAGCAGATGCTCGATTATTTTAATGCTGACATCCATCCTATCCTGGAAAACTTCCGAAAAAACGCTCGAGATACCAACATTGTCGACGCAATCGACCGTTATTTTGAACGTATCAACCTAGCAATCGGTGGTTTTTATGAGGCGCGTCGCGATTATGACAGTTCCATCACCCTCATCAATAAAAAGCTCGTGGCCGTGTTGGACGAAAAACAGGTCGAAGCCCAAGAATATTTCCCCCATTATTACGAACGCTACAAAACGGATGGTATCGAACACAATATGTATATCGGTGCATCCATTGCGCCCGACCGCAACTTTGAGCTGTATTACCTGCGCAACTTACGCTTATGGCAGCTGCAGGTCATGTGCGCAATGGAACACGAATTTAAGTTGCTGCAGCCCTCACTGCCGCATCAACTGGAGGTGACCTCGCTAGTGCTTGTCTTTGCAACACCTATTTCCATCCGTTTCCGGATGGACGAAAAACAGTTTGATATCGACGGTTCCTACAATGTACGGTATGAAATTGCCAAGAAACGCATCGACAAAGCAAAGATTAAAGGAAAATCGGAGCGCATTACCCAAAAAGGAAAACTGGTCATAGTCTATTCCACCATTCACGAAGAAACCGAATACCTGGGCTATATAAAACTGCTTCAGCACAAAGGCCTGCTCGAGGCTGATATCGAACAGTTTGAGGTGGAAGACCTACAGGGGCTGATCGGTTTGAAAGCCATACGCGTAGGTTTCACATTTCAGGAGGTTGAGGTATTAAACCCTGTTCATTAATGAGCCAGCACAGCTAACTGACGACTCCGAACAGCTTTATTATACAAAAATTAATTTTATTGCATCGGCGTAGTATATCTGCCAAGATTGGGTTATCTTTACGTAAAGATAATCCGGTCATATGACAGAAGATGTATTCAGCGAAGCGGCTACACCACGTAGGGAAATTGAAAGGATTGCCGCACTGAAGCGTTACGAAATTATGGATAGCCCTTCCGAAAAAATTTTTGATGGCCTGTTGGAAATTGCGGCCCAGGTTTTCCAGACGCCGGTACTGCTGCTATCCTTTATTGACGCAGAACGTATCTTTGTTAAGTCAGCCATCGGCATCGATCCTATACAGATTAGCCGTACGGATAGCCTGCTATCGCACATCATCCAGCAAGGCGAAGTGCTGGTCAGACCAGAGGCTAATTTTGACGAGGTACATGGACTGCGCTTCTATGCTGCTGCCCCATTGATCACTTCCGATGGATTTCATATCGGTACATTCAGTATTGCTGATTATCAATGTCGCGAATTTAGTGCCGCCGAAGAGCGCATGCTGGCGTCCTTTGCCCGTACTGCAATGGATCAGGTCGCTTTACGTTATGCAGCCATTGAAAACGTCCAAGAAGTGGCTTCCACCAATATCAACCTAGGCAATATGCAGCAGCGGCTGCTCGACCTCAACAGCGAGCTGGAGGCTACAAACGAGCAGCTCACGCTCACCAACAGCAAGCTGTATAAATCCTATGACATCACGCTATTGCTCAATAAGAATCTGAAAAAGAGCGAGCAGCGTTTAAAATCATTTATTACCAAGGCTCCGATTGCTTTCGCCATTTTAACAGGCCGCGAATTGACGATTGAAGTGGCCAATGATATGGTGCTCAAAATCTGGGGCAAAACCACCGCTGTCATCGGGCATCCGCTGGCCACTGCATTGCCAGAGCTGCAAGATCAGCCTTATCTCGATATTCTTGATAACGTGTTTACCAGTGGGGAAACCTATATTGGTGATACCGCGCCTGTCATGCTTGAATATGACGGCGTACTATCTCAACAGTATTTTGACTTTATCTATGAACCCTTAAGTGGCGAGGATGGAAAAACGGAATCAATCATTGTAATTGCCAATAGGGTGACCGATCGTATCCTTCAGAAAGAAAATCTTGAAGCACTCAACCAGCAATTGGAAATCGCATTGAAAGCGGGAGAATTGGGAACCTACCACCTCGATATTCAAAACTGGAAAAACAATGCATCAGCCACCTGCAAAAGCCATTTCGGTCTTCCCCCAACAGGAGACTTTCAATTTAAAGACTTTATACAAGCCATTGTGCCCGAGCATCGTGAGGCGGTAGAGCAAAAAGTTCAGGAAGCTATTGCTAAGAATATAATCTATCAGGCCGAATATCTTACGTGTTGGCCCGACGGCTCACTACATTGGATCAACTCTTCGGGACTAACCCGTTATGATGCCAAAGGGAAACCCTTGGACCTCATCGGCGTCACCGTAGATGTCACCAAACGCAAAAATTACGAAGCCCAGAAAGAGGATTTTCTCAGTATCGCCAGCCATGAGCTCAAAACTCCCATTACCAGTTTACGGGGCACAATACAGATGCTGGAGATGCTCAAGGATAAATCGGCAGATGTTACCATCAGCAAACTGATTGACATGTCGGGCGTCAGTGTCAAAAAAATAACAGCACTGGTCGATGATCTGCTCAATATGCACCGCATCAGTTTGGGGCAATTAAAACTGAATAAAACACCTATTTCAGCGGCTAAATTGATCCGCTCCTGCTTCCAGGATATCAATATTATCGGCAAGCATCAGCTCAATTTGATCGGCGATCTTGACGCTGTGATCAATGCCGATGAGCAGCGTATCGAACAAGTCGTTTCCAACCTCATCAATAATGCGATCAAATATGCGCCCGAATCCTATAAAATTGATGTGCGGATCGAAAAGAAAGCCGACGATGTGAAAATCCACGTTCGGGATTATGGCGAAGGTATTGCCCCCGAACTGCAGCATCAAATTTTCGAACGCTATTACCGCGTCTATCCGGACGGAAAGAAATACTCTGGTCTTGGGCTAGGGCTGTATATTTCTGCTGAAATCGTGCGTCGGCATGGCGGTGAAATCGGAGTGGATAGCACACCGGGCGAAGGTAGTAATTTTTGGTTTACCATACCCTATGCTTTTTAATTCTGCCACTATACTGCATCGTTTTTCATGTCGGCAAATCGACCACAGCACTTTCATTACATGCTGATCAAGCTGTCGAGCGACATGTCATTTTTGTACATTTCTCAAGCTGATAGTATAGCTCATTTAAGTCCAAAGGTTTTGGTAAAAAGCTATCCGCACCCCATGCCTTTGCCGACTCACTATCCGCCAGATTGGCAGACATCATGATCACCGGAATAGTTTTGAAGGTTTTAGAAAAAAGACTTTGCAAGATTAGATTACCGTCAAACTGCCAATGCATTTCTGCGCTCATAAGCACGATATCGGGATGAATGCTTTCAACTGCACCTATCAGCTTTTTTGATTGGGAAATGGTATACACCTCATACTTATCCGTTAAAACCAATGAAAGAGCCTCCAATACCATTGAGCTCTCATCGCAAACCACTATTTTTCTTTTCATCTTTTTCCATCTTTAAATGAACAGAAAAAAGCAAGTTATTTTTCCGATCATTTAAATCAGAACTTGCATTCAACAACAATAGTTTTAAATAAATGAAAATAGATATTCCGTCTTTACACGCTACGTTAAAGTTGATTGTAAAACTTCATTACTTATCAAAAGTCAGGTGTATATATAGCGGGTGTTTTTATTGAAGAGTTTCGGCCTTAATTATTATAAGGAAGTGTAAAAGAGATATCCGTACCTGGTCCCTCCTTTTCAAGGATCTTGATCTGACCACCGTGCCGCAATATGATGTCGGCGCATAGAAAAAGTCCAATACCAAGTCCTTCAATATGCCCCTCACGATTGGCCCGATAAAACTTCTCAAATACTTTTTTCCGATCTTCTGATTTTATGCCCATCCCCTGATCGCTCACCACGATGGATACTTCATCTTGAAGGACTACCATCTTGATGTTTATGGGCGATTTTCCATCGCTATACTTAATCGCATTATTGATCAGATTGGTGATGACCTGTCCGATACGGTATCCATCGGCCTCTAAAAAGACATCTTGACTAGGTACATGGACTTGTATATCACTTTCAGGGAACACCAGTCCAGCGTTTTGGCTTATTTCAAGAATGAGTTGCGAGAGATTTATTTCGGTCTTATCCAATGTAATGCCCCTGGCCATAACCATCACGGGTGCAACCATTTCATTGAGCAACCGGTTGATACGCTCGGTAGCTTTAAGCGCATTCTGAACCAGCTTGTTCGATAGTGTGTTTTCCTGCACTTCCAATTTCCTTTCCAGCATTTGCAGTGTTCCTTTTACAGATGACAGCGGAGTCTTGATTTCATGCATGGCAATGCTCAACATTTCGTCGCGCAAAATTTCCAGTTCTTTCTTTTCGGTAATATCAAGCGTTGTTCCCGATATGACCTGCGGATAACCGGCCTCGTCATAAGTGACCCATCCACGCGCCTCAATCCAATGTATGGTATTATCGCTATGACGTACGCGGTACTGCGCGTTATAGGGAATTTGGAGTTCAATAGACCGGGCCACGCAATCTTGCATCGCTTCTAGGTCTTCTTCTACGATACAGCCCAGCATATCACTGTAACTAAACTCCTTCGTCGTGTCCCACCCAAAATTTCTTTTGCACTGATCCGTGCAAGACATATAATTGTTTTCTACCAAGCTTACTTCCCAAAAGCCCATACGAGCTTGTTCAAGCGCCTGAGCGAGATGTTTTTGGGATACTGTAAAAGTAGAATCCGTACCATACAAGTTAATCATACAGTTGAATAAAGTTAGCGGCCCTTATGAACCGCGGTAAAGGTACACATTTATAATATTATTAGTATTACAATTTTTATAACAGATGAATTCCTACAAAAGTTGGCACCTTTATCGGGCTTTGACGACCATCTTAATTAGCCACTGCCACGAGTGAAGTGGGTCGTGTTCCAATGTAAAATAGCCTATACTAAAAAAGCCGAACCCGGGGTTCGGCCATTATTTTAGCTAGCAAATTGCTGAGCAAATCCTTTTAGTTAGACGCCGGATATGTCGGTGCAGGGTAATCCCG
This sequence comes from Sphingobacterium sp. UBA1498, assembly GCF_002325125.1. Classification (NCBI taxonomy): domain Bacteria; kingdom Pseudomonadati; phylum Bacteroidota; class Sphingobacteriia; order Sphingobacteriales; family Sphingobacteriaceae; genus Sphingobacterium; species Sphingobacterium sp. UBA1498. Next base: position 52,242 of record NZ_DCRG01000026.1, on the reverse strand, counting down.
GTCGACATGCATTTGATCGATTAAAATTTCACGGATCAGATGACGCATCCGGATATCATCGACAGCAATTTTAACGATCTTATTGTTGTAATAGGTATCACTTTCAAATTCAAGCTCAATCTTCTTGGCAAATGCGGGCGCTATCGATTTATAGTTAAGTACGAGCTCCGTTTCCTTGTCTGCTATTTTTTTTAGGGTCAACGTCCAGGTTACCCCGTACTCCGGAGAGAAGAAAATCTTTCTTGGCGGTGGCACTTTCAATTTTTTATCCTTTAACGTATAGGTATGCAAGATATGAATACTCGGTTTTGAAACGTCCTTTGCCGCTTCAGCGACTAGTTTATTAAACTTCTTTTCGTCGTCCACCACAGTTTCGATACTTAAACCCTGTTCTTCAATTTCAAAGGTAGCCGTCGTATCGGTTGCTGCAAGCGGTGTGACCTGTATTTTGCTATCTCCATTCCTGCCGGATATCTCGGAAACCGCTTCCTTCACACGGTCAAACCCTGCGGGTATGCGCTGCGGGAGCAGTTTAGTCGTTACTATTTGCGCCTGTACATTCCCTACTACCACCGCTAGAAGAAGCAGTATACAACAATATTTTCTCATCATGATTATTTAAATTATCCATTGAAGCCTAACATGCGCTCAATTTTGATGTAATTTAAGCGTTTTTATGATCGATTTGTTTAGCGATTTAATATTTAACTGCAGCCGTTTACAATTCGTCATCGCTGTGCCAACATTCGTTGCCGTACGGTCGCCTCGTTCTGCCTATCCATCAACGAGATCCCTTAGTTGCTCTGATCACCGGAGCGCGTACGAAAAGGTATACGGGCAAGTATACCTTACGATCCGTAATTCGGTTACATTATTCTGTAATTGGGGTAAGTGGCCAACGGGTCTTGCACCGTAATTTTGAGCAACAAAAAAAAGCAGCAAATGAAAACAAGAAAACTAGGCAGCCAAGGGCTCGAAATTCCAATGATAGGGCTCGGCTGTATGGGGATGAGCAGTTTTGCGTCCACCGGCGATATTTACGGCAAGGCCGACGAAAAAGAATCCATTGCGACCATCCATCGATCCTTAGCACTGGGCGGCAACTTTTTGGATACTGCCGATCTCTACGGTCCTTTTGAAAACGAAAAGCTTATCGCCAAAGCCATCAAGGGTAAGCGGAATGAGTTTATCATCGCCAGCAAATTCGGCTTTGAGATTGATGCCAGCGGCCAAGTGACCTGGCGTATCAATGGCCGGCCAGATTATATCCAAAAGTCAATCGAACGCTCCCTTAAAAACCTCGATACCGATGTAATTGATCTATACTATATGCACCGGCCTGATCCAAATGTGCCTATTGAAGAAACTGTCGGTGCCATGGCCGAACTGGTCAAAGCCGGCAAAGTCCGGTACCTGGGCATCTCAGAAGTCAGTGCCGAGCAAATAAAAAAAGCACATGCGACCTTTCCGATTACGGCGGTGCAGAATGAAATTTCCCTATTCGGACGTGAGGTAGAAACCAACGGCGTATACGAACTCACACAAGCGCAGGGCATCGGCCTCGTCGCCTACTCCCCCTTGGGCCGCGGATTTATTACCGGACAGATCAAGTCGCCGGACGATATTCCAGCAGATGATTTTCGCAGACTTATTCCACGCTTCCAGGGCGAACAGTTTTACAAAAACGTGGCGCTCGTGCGCGAGCTTGAACAAATCGGCATGGAAAAACAAGTTACTCCGTCCCAGCTGGCCCTTGCCTGGCTCATCCAAAAAGACATTGTGCCCATACCTGGCACAAAAAAGGTACGCTATCTGGAACAGAATATCGCAGCGACCGAAATCCTGTTGACTCCCGAAGAGCTACAGCGCATTGAGGCTATTCTACCCGTAGGGCTCGATACCGGATCGCGCGATGTCAGCATACCGCTGCAATCCTAGAAAATATAAATGTCATGTTTGCCCAAAGCGCATGACATTTTACTTAAATTAGCGTATCATACACTAGGCAATACGACCATGTCAACGATATTTAATAGGCCATACGAACATGTCAAAAAAAGAACCAGCATTCGTTAAGATAAATAGCATCGCGGAATATCATGAGGCATTGCAGTTGCCCAAACCGCAGCACCCGCTTTTCAGTATCACCGATTTCTCGCAGAACAAGCATACACATCCCTCGGTAGAAACCACCTTTCTACTCAATCTCTACTGTATTTCCGTCAAAGAAGATGCGCAGTGCATGTTGCGCTATGGCCCCCATCACTACGACTTTCGGGAGGGCCTAATGACCTTCTTTAAGCCCGGTCAGGCCATTACTGTAGATCCGACGAGCTCCGATGTCAAAGTCGGCTATTCGGTTGTTTTCCACCCAGATTTTATCCGTACCTATGAGCTGGTAAACAACATCGGTAGCTATAGTTTTTTCGACTATGAGGTCAATGAAGCACTTTTCCTATCCGAAAAGGAAAAGCAGCAGATCAGAACGATCGGAAAGGGTATTTTGAGCGAATATGAAGGCACCATTGACAGCTACAGCCAAGATGCCATTGTCAGTCATATAGCGTTGTTACTGGTGTATTCACAGCGCTTTTATGACCGTCAGTTTATCACCCGTAAAGCACACAATATACCATTGGTTAGCCGGTTTGAGCAGTTGCTGGATGAATACTTTGACGCCGGCACACAACACACCGGCCTTCCGCAGGTAGGGTATTTTGCGGAACGTTTGAATATGTCAAAAAACTATTTAAGCGATCTCCTGCGGGCGCAAACCGGTGAGAGCGCACAGAACCACATCCAGCATAAGATCATCGAAAAAGCAAAAAATCTGCTTTCACGCTCTCAGCTTTCTGTCGCCGAAATCGCCTATCAGCTCGGATTTGAACAGCCACAGTCCCTCAATCGATTATTTAAAAAGAAAACATCGGTCTCCCCACTTGAATTTAGGAGAACGATAAGCTTTAACAATCTTTAACTTTATTATTATAATCAATCGAATAAATTAGCGTACCTTTATGCCAATTCAATCACTCAAGATCGGATTATAAAAAAAGAAAGAATATCTCTCCCGTAAAAAGTCAAATGTCCCAGTCTGTAAAATTCAGCAATGTAAATACATTGTTCTCTAAAACCCTAAAACAAAAAATCAATACTTATTTTCAAACTTCGCTGCAACCCAAAACGGGGAATCGTAAAATTTACCTGAAGGCCGCTATCCTGCTCGTCAGCTTTATAGTGTTATATGGGCTGCTCGTATTCGCGCCCCTGCACTGGAGCGTTGCAATCGTATTATGCCTTATTTTTGGTATCAACCTCGCTGCTATTGGCTTTAATATCATGCATGATGCGGGGCACAATTCTTTTTCAGACAACAAACGCCTCAATACATTACTATCCTACTCGCTCAATCTATTGGGCGGTAATATCTACTTTTGGAAACTCAAACATAATATCGCCCACCATACCTACACCAATATCGATGGCGAAGACCACGATATTGAGGTTAAATTTATGCGTATACATCACGACCAGAAACTGTGTAAGCACCATCGCTATCAACGGTTTTATTTTCCGTTGCTCTATGGAATTTCCTATTTGGCATGGATCTTTTACCAGGATTATGAGAAGTATTTTCGTGGCCGTATGGGCGATAAAATTGAGCGATTTCATTTTCCACTCAGCGAACGTATTATTTTCTGGGTTAGTAAGCTTGTTCACCTCAGCTTATTTGTCATTATTCCGGTGATCTTCGTAGGATGGCTGCCCACGCTTATCGGACTGCTGATCTCAGGTACGGTTTGTGGCATGAGTCTGGCCACCGTATTTCAACTGGCCCATGTAGTTGAGGAGACCGAATTCAAAACCATTGACCAGTCTAAGGTCGAAGAAGAATGGATGATCCACCAGATCCAGTCCACCGCAAATTTTGCTACCCGCAACAAGGTACTAACCTGGTTGCTTGGCGGACTCAATTTTCAGGTTGAGCATCATCTTTTTCCAAAAATCAGCCACGTGCATTATCCGGCACTCAACCGCATCGTCAAGCAGACCTGTAGCGAGTATAAAATAAAATACAACGAATTCCGTAGCTTTGGCACTGCCTTTAGGTCGCATTTAAAAGTCCTGGAAGCCATGTCAAAATAGGCTCATTACGTATCGTACTGTTTTTTAGATCCGGAGGAAGTACGCTTGTGCAGCTGCATCCATTTTTTCGGTTTAGATCCGAAATGGCTTTCGAATAATCTGCCAAAATAACTTAAGTTGCTAAATCCTAAGCGGTACCCAGTTTCAGAAACAGATAATAACTCGTCCCTTAAAAGCCGTCCAGCCTCCTGCATACGCAGACGCTGATAATAAGGATACATTCCCATACCGAAAACCTGTGTAAAAAGCTTACGAAGTTTAATGACATTCATACCACTTATTTTCACTAATTCTTCCTGAAGAAAAGGCCGGTCCATGTAGTTCGCTAGCTGATCCCTCACCCGATAGATCGATTCGAGTTCATATTTTGTCAATTGCTGATGAGTGACCTGCGTTCTGGCAGACAGGTTTTTAAACAGATGAAAGAGTAACTCGAGTGATTTTAACCTATAAAAGGCATCAGAAAGCGGTTCACCACAGCTAGACTTCGCTATCTCATTGGCAATTGCCGCTATTTCTGGCGACATAAATTCTTCAATCCAGAGCGTTTTATCGTTATCAAACAGATAATCGAATGTGCGGTGTGCTTTTCCAATGAAACTTTTTAAATAATCGAGACTCACCAGAATGGTTACCTGCTGGATATTGACGGCTTTTGGAAATGTCAACTCGGTTGCCACATGTAAGGGTACGATGCGGACATGTGGTTGTACCTGCGGAGTTGAGGGCGAATGAATGATATTCTGAAACGAAATGGATACCCCATTTTCGATGATTTTGATCGGCTCCCTTCGAAAGCAAAAGGTTTGCTTGGCCACTACCGAACGAATCATAAGCAGCATTTCGGGCAACAGATCGACCATCTTAAGCTCATTCAGTTCGAGCATTTCCAATTCGGATCTGTCGGGCGATAGCGAAACGCCCAAGCGATCCACCCAGTAGCTCATTTCTTCATTTTTTAGCGACACTACTCATTTTATTGGACTAATTTTGCTTTTTATTGAACTATTTTAGCCTTAAAAGTATGCATAAATTTGCATTAATCCTTACAAATAAAAGCAATGAAAAAACATATCTTAGTTACCGGTGCCGGAATTGCCGGCTTGACCGCAGCAAATTTCTTGGCGCAACAAGGTCATTGTGTCACGCTAGTTGATCGCTCACCTTCATTCAGCAAGGCCGGATTTCTTATTTCCCTAAAGAGCTTCGGTGTTAAAATCATGGACGAGCTCGGGCTTAGCTGGGCGCTACAGGCAGCATCATCCCCTTCCGAGACAGTCGATTTTGTTGAAACCAATGACAGCGTTATCCAGCACATCGCTTATGACAAAATGAATGAAAACATCGAACGCTCCGTATTGATATCGCGGGGCGGATTGCACCAGGTATTGTACGAGGCCATCAAAAACGATGTCCATATCCTATTTGACACCACGCTGGTACAAGTCAATGAAAAGGAAGACTATGCAGAAGTCGAGCTCTCAAACGGGAGTACGCTGTGTGTCGATTTAATTATCGTGTCGGAAGGACTGCGTTCCGCTACTCGGCAGCAGTATTTTGACAACGTACAATTTGAGGATTTCAATATGCTGTACGTAGGCGGCAAATTAAGGCAACATCACCACAAGAAAGTTGGTGCTTTTAAAATCTATATTGATGTAGACAAGATGCTGTCGATCTATCCCATCGCAGAAGATGAGATAGCCATCCAGTGCTATTTACGCAGTTTTGAAGACCTCAAAACGTTGAGAAACAGCGCACCGTCCATTCTTAAAAATGCATTTGGAAGTTACAATGCTGAAGTAAACCATTTGCTGGACAGCTTATTGGATGAAGGTTTATTTTTCATCGACAAAATGGGCATGGTACATACGTCAAACCTGGTCAATGGCAGGATGGTGTTGCTGGGAGATGCAGGCTATTGTCCTACAGCGCTATCGGGCATGGGCGCTTCACTGTCTATTTACGGGGCTAAGGCTTTGGCTCATTATATCGCTCTGGAGCCCGATGACCTGCCGTCCGCCTGTCAAAAATACAACCACCTGATGCAGCCTGTTATCACAAAGTTTCAGGGCAATGCGAAGAATAATGCCTTAGCTTTCTTACCCGAAAATGCCTTTCATCTCGAGAAATTTGTTGCGAACTTTCGAAATGCCAGTTTCAGCGATGTCCAGAAAATAATGACAGATCCGATTGTACTGACGAAGGATCAGGAAAATTTTATTTTAGACTAATGCCTACGCTTTGCCCCTTCGCCAGCACATAAAACTGTTTATCAACTCATCGCTTTACGCGCAGGGTACTTCCCCTGTGCATAAAGCGATGAAACTGTTTATTATTTTTTTCCCATAGCCTTTATCGCCATTCCAGCTGCAATACCGCCAATTACGTACCATGCTACGGTCATTAATTTGGTACGATCGGTCTTTTTTATTGGCTCGGCATTCAGCCCGGCCTGCTCTGGGATAGTCAATGTAGCTACCCCCACCAAAGTACCCAGGAGTGCCCCTTTGAGCAGCAGGTTATTCTGACTACCATATCCGATAAGCGTATACAGCATCGCATTTGAAGCGACATCCGCACCAAATGTAGCTGCGACTAAAGTATTACCTTTTGGCGGTTTAAAACCCGCAAAGCGCACTGTTTTTTTCATCGCCTCCTCACCCACTTTATCCACTTCAGGAGCTTTGGAGTCAAACCTTTTGGCAGCACTATGGACTATATTAAGTACGAGCGCACCGAACAATCCGCCCAGCATATTTTTATTCAATCCATTCATATCTTGCTAGTTATGTTTTTAAATTTATCGTTACAATTTATCTACAGTTCTTTAGAGAACACGAGAAGACCACAAATAGTTCAATCGAATCACGAGATCATTTCGTTCTAGTCATTTGAGGCTATGCGCGCTTGATAGCCATAAATCGATTGCGTTCGAGTGTTAACAGAAAATAACTGGCAATGGAATCACCTCTGGAAGTCGCAACATAATAGTTGCCGGGAAATTACTTATCTTTATATCATTATCGTCTAATTTAATTGATGCAAGTGATCAAGTATCTTCTATTCCAAATTTTGCTATTTCTCTGTCTTTCGTCTTTTTCGCAAACGTTTAAAAGTGACAGCGTCAAATCATTTCTGGACAACTCCATTAACCTCATCAGATCAAACGCCGTTGATACGACCAACATCAACCTGATTGAAAGCATCTTATATAGCAAAGCAAAAAATCTGGATACAGTATCTGACCTAGCTCCACTATATACTGAGGTCTTTCGCCTGCTCAGGGATCATCACGGATCACTTAAATACAAGGATAGAACCTACGGCTGGGACAAGGCTGAGCGGCCTGAAAACACTTATGTAAAAGGGAGGTTAAAAACTGAAAAGGCGGTAGTCAGCCAGATCATTGATCGTACAACAGCGTACCTCAGGATACCCGGCAATCATGACTTTGCATTTAAGAAAGTCGACAGCATTGCCAATGATATCACAGCCCATATCAACAAAGTATCCACTGCAAAGATAAAGGCATGGATCATCGACTTAAGAACAAATACCGGTGGCAATATGTATCCTATTTTCTTGGGTTTGCAGGAGTTTATCGGTGATAACATGGTTTTCGGAGGTTTTAGAAATGCACAGGGCTTATCATCCGGGCAATGGGAAATCAGGGATGGAAACATGCGGATTGACGGCATTAAATTGCTTAGGCAGGTACAATTAAAAAAACCATTAAAAAAAGATATTCCCCTGATTATACTTACGAGTTGCTACACCGCCAGCGCTGGTGAAATGACGGCTATATCGTTAATCGGAAGAAAAAACACGTATATCGTTGGTGAACCAACGGCTGACTATACGACCGCTGTGCAGGGCTTCACGATCAGCAAGGAAGCTGGAATAAATCTTTCCACCGACTATGTCGTTGACAGAAATTCAAAGATTTACACCCGAAATATCCTGCCTGATGTTGAAGTTTTGCAAGGCGATAATTTTGAAAATCTCAAGAGAGACAAGAAAATCCTAAAAGCACTGGAACTACTCAACAAATAATCAATCCATTTCCCGAAAGCGGAGCGGTGTCATCTGCATCTTTTTTTTGAAGAAATTACTGAAATGAGTAGCCTCTTTAAAACCTAACGAATAAGCGATTTCGGAAACATTCCATTCCGTATGCCGCAGCAATATTTTGGCCTCCTGCAGCAGACGGTCGGCAATAATCGTGGAGGTAGTCTTTTCAGTGATCTCCTTGACGGCGCGGTTGAGGTGATTGACATGGACCGCAAGCTGGCCCGCAAACTCCGAGGGTGAGCGAAAGCCGATCCTTTGCCGCGCATCCTCAATCGGAAACTGACGCGCTAAGAGTTCCAAGAACATATGCGTAATCCGTTGAGATGCATTTGCTTGCTGCTTTTCCACTTTAGAAGCCGTCTGCATGCTATGCGTATAGTGCAGCAGATCAAACACAAGATTTCGCAGCAGATCGTATTTATGCGCATAATCCGAATCTAAGGCATCCTGCATCTTCCCATACACCTGTTTAATATCTTCCAGTTGCCCATCCGTCAGCTCAAATACGGGTAAGGCATTCGGTTTAAACACTTCGTAATCATTGAGGTTGCCAAAATGATGAAAGAATGATGCCGTAAACACACAAAAAAATCCCGACTTATAATCGTCAATCCATTCAAATTTGTAGGGAATCTGCGGATTGGTAAAAAACAAGGCCTGCTTTTTTATTTCAATCACCTTGTCGGCATAATGTATTCTGTTTCTACCAATAATCAGGGTGATCTTATAATAATCTTTTCGGCTATAGACCACTGGCTTCGTATGCTTACCTATGTATTCATCGATTGTAAAGACATTGAAATGCCCTACCCCATGTCGGATATTCTCGGGAATGCGGTCAAATTTAGACCGGTAAAATTCCTCCAGCGACTGCAATTTTTCCATGTGTTGAATATACGAAAATCAAATAAGACGTTGTCACTCGATAGTGACAACGCCTTTATTTGCCGCTTAAGACATTTCCTTAAAATCAGTAGTAAAAGAAACAGGCTTATTACTTTCCAGCTCTTCCGAAAGCAGCGTGATTTTCTCCTTTGCCCTTTTGTAGGCATCGCTTCCGAGGTAGAGGCGCACAGGCGGATTGGGATGCGCTGCAAGATCGATAAAAACCTGAGCCAGCAGTTCGGGATTACCGATCTGGGTTCCATTCATCGCTGCATATCTTTCGTGCGAGGCCCTTACCGCACTATAGCCATCGATTTTCCTTTTGGCCAAAACAAGCGAGCTGTCGTCCAGAAACGCGGTGCGGAATGCCCCCGGCGCCACCACCGTCACCTTCACGCCAAACTCCTTTACATCTTCTGCCATGACTTCCGAAAGCCCAGTTACCGCATATTTTGTGGCAGCATACATTGCCCAGCCAATTCCTGGGGCGAAACCTGCAATAGAAGAAATGTTAATGATGTTGCCCGATCGTTGCTGCCTGAAGTAAGGCATGACGGACTGCATGGTTTTGACGACGGCCATGACGTTAATGTCAAAACTATCTTTGATTTCGTCCTGATCTATTTCTTCCACCGCTCCCCCTATCCCATAGCCTGCATTATTCACCAACACATCAATTTTCCCAAAGTGTGCAACTGTGCGTTCCACGGCTTCACGGATGGCTTTGTCACTAGTCAAATCCACTTCAAGAGGTAAAAAATGCGCCATGTCTACATTCCCCACAGCGTCAATTAAAGCGCGTATTTTTCGACTTGTTGCTGCTACGCGATAGCCTTTTTCAATGAGTTTTTTGACCAACGACAGCCCCATACCTTTGGACGCTCCCGTTATAAACCATACTTTATTTGTCTCCATATCAATTCATATTATAGGACAAAGTTAGCACATCGTTCGGCGGCGGTGGTGACTAAATAGAAACAATAGCTGACGAAAATCAAACAATTACAACAGATTGCCTCGAGGTTGGCCGAGTTGCACAATTCTTTTATTGTCCACAGGAAGACGAGGCAAGATTTATTTTGGCTTAAAGGCGGTACCGAAGCGATAGATTGCGCCAGATCTCGGTAGCAAAGTGCTGATCGGAATGCATATTTTCAAAAAACCAGCTGTCGCCTTTCTTTACTAATTTTTGGTCAATTCCATCCAGCAAAATTGGCAGCTCTGTATCGAACTTTGATAAAGATTTTTTTAACAATATCAACTGGTAATCCTGTCCTTTGTACGTTAAACGGAAAACCTGCGAACGATGATGCTCGCTGTTTATCCTGTCAATTGTGCCTTGCATAAATATAAACCTTCTAAAATTTTTAAACTATGGCAATTACGCCAAAACGAATGCGATGAAAGTATGAATATCGATAAATAATCGTGCCAAAAGCATTGAAAATCGCTATAAAAAATGACAAATTATTACCTATCTATCCAGCAGTTCGTGCTGTCAAAATGATAGCTCAGCATCCGCGGAATGTGTATAGCCTAAAATGCTAGAAGGCAAAATGCTAGAGAGGCAAAGTGAACCAGAATGTTGCTCCCTGTCCTACCACACTATCCACGCCGATAGTACCACCATGATTTTTGATGATATCTGCACAGATATAGAGTCCTAAGCCAAGACCTGAGAATTTTTGTCCCTGATAGTCTGTGCGGTAGTACCTCTCAAAGAGTTGGGCGCGTTTTTGCTCGGGTATACCAGGGCCATCATCCTGCACACTAATCATCATCTCCTTCTCATCAAGTTTATTTGCTTTGATAGCAATATTCGACTTGGGTGCATATTTAATGGCATTATTGATCAAATTGACTATAACCTGCCCGATCTGCTGCATATCGGCCGTAACCTCTTCCTGTAGATCGCCTCCGAAAGTAATTTGTTCAGCTGTTTGATGATTAAAATTAGCACGGCACTGTTCGAACAATTCCGATAGTACAAAAGGCTTTTTATCTAATGCCACATGCCCTTGTTCCATTCTTCTTGTATCGAGCAGCTCGTCGATTAGAACCGTCAGTCTATTGAGGCTTTGCACCGATTGATCAACAAGTTTAACTTTAATTTCTTCAGACAAATCCATGCTTTTCTTTTGAAGCATATATAATGACCCCTTGAGTGCAGTGACGGGGGTTTTGAGTTCGTGACTGGCTATACTGATAAAATCGTCTTTACTTTGCGTGACGAGCCGTCTTTCGGTCACGTCCATAAAGGTTCCTATCCCCCCAGTGAGCACCCCTTTCTCATCGAACATGGGTGCAGCATTGATCGAAAGATATATGATATCTCCATCTGGCGGTTTTACGGCAATCTCATGATCGGTGACCGGCTTTTGGGTCTGCATCATGATTGACATTGGATGCTCCTCGGAGGGGAGCGGCGTTCCGTCGATACGCAGATTCTGCCATTGTGGATCATCGTAGGTACGCTTTTTAATGTCTTTCTCTTTCAAACCCAAAATGCGCTGAGCCATCGGATTGGCATACACCATTTGACCTGCGGCATCAGTAACACCGACACCTTCTGCCATCGTTTCCAATATAGACCTAAGCCGTCGCTCGCTCTCCCTTAGATTCCTTTCTAAGGATTCATTCGCTTTAATCGTTTGCTCCAAATGTTTAATCGCATCAGCGTGTAGGCTTTCGCCATCTTTCAGCAGTATCTTTTCTGCCGTCGAATGCGCATCGTGGCTGCGCCAATTCAGCTTATTTACCCGCTGCAAAATACAAGAGACTTTACCGGCTTTATCTACGATAGGCTGATAGGTATACTCATCATATAATGGGGTCGTTTCGCCATGCACCGCTGGGGCCGAGTGCACACCACAAGCCACAACTTCTTTTCCCGAATGCCAGCTTTCCCGCAGAAGCGCCAGGATCGAATTACCCTTCAGCCCAGGGAATACCACCTCCAATTTCTTTCCAAATACCGATTCATCTTTGTTCCATATTTTGAGCATTGCGTTGTTCGCAAACTGGAGGCAGAGGTCCTCACCTGTATAAATTGCCATTGGATCACCGGATTGCTGTAGTATTGTGAGAAGAGCATCGTTGCCCAATGCCGAGAGAAATTGAATCATCATTAGAAATCTTAACGGTGTTAAAGGTATGAAATTAAAAATCGGGGCGCGTATGCTGTGGGTGAAAAATATCCGAAATTCCTGTTCCAACGCGCTAACCCGGATTTATATGATCAAAAGTTTGAAAGGCCTTTCGGAGGCCTTTCAAATTACTAAATCACACCGTATACTTATTCTTCCAAAGGCAGTTTGACCCCCTCTTTTATTTCGTCATTGGCATGCAGCAAGATTTGATCACTCCTATTCAGCTTTCCAAAAACTTCGGTCGAATCATGTGTGGACACCCCCTCTTTAATATCCACAAAATGAGTTTTGCCGTCTATCAGCTGAATTACGTACTGCCTTTCTGTCGAACGTACAATACTATTGGAGGGTACCAATAACGAATTCGCTCCGGCAGATAAGGGAATATCCACCTCACAGTATAACCCCGGCTTGAGTCTGTTATCCGAGTTGGGCACATCCACCTCTATGGCTTCGGACTGCATCGCACCCAAAGAATTTGCCGAACGCGCAATCATCCCTTCAAATACCTTATTCGGTGTATTATTAAAACGATAGGTCACTTTCTTCGAGAGATCCACTTTATCGACATAAGTCTCGGGGATCTGTACTTCCAACCGGAGTTTATTGAGATCCTGCAAGATCAATAGCGGTTGATCATTCCCTTTTCCCGGTCCTACGAGCGCACCTTCGGAGACGTTACGCTGCACAATCACCCCATTGAAAGGCGCTTTGATATTCAAGTAAGACTGCAACATCTCAACCTCCTCCACATTTGCTTTTTCCGACATGGCAACCGCTTCGTCCGCTTTCATCTTCGATAACGCATTGTCGAGATCAAGGGGTGACACTGCTCCCTCCTCCTGCGCTGCATTTTTAAGCCTTTTATATTTATCCTTACTCGCCGAAGCCGTTTCCTGAGCCTGCACAAAGCGGGAATGCGCCGCTTGCACCGCGGCCAACATCTCGGGTGCCTCCAACTGCATCAGCAGCTGTCCCTTTTTTACAAGGGTTCCTCTATCCACATATATATGCTTCACAAAACTGTTCATTTTGGCATAGATATTTACCTCGTTAAAGGGTTTGAGTTTGCCGGGCAGGCGTACACTGCTCGACATTACTTTTTCTTGTATTACGGTGGTCTGGTAGGTACTGGCTTTAGCCGGATTTTTCAGCGTCAGATCAATCGGCTTTTCGGTGTTACCACAAGCCGAAAGTAAGCTTGCCAGCACGAGTACAAAGCCTGTTTTTTTTATCCGTTCTATTTTATTGTTCATGATTTGGTATTTTCTTTAAGGCATGCGCGCCGCATTCAATCAGCCCGCATACCTTTGGCGTTTTTATCTTTAATACTATTCTCTTCCTTTGCAATCCCCTTGCGGCCTTTATCATCGCAGTTCCTGCGGATGGGTTTCGATGGATAAAGACCCATGATCGGGCTCGTCCTGCGGCAACAGGGATTCGGAATCAAACGATGATTTTTCCTTCATCCACACAAACAGCAGCGGCAATACAAAAAGGGCGGCAAAGGTGGATGCAAACAGCCCGCCGATAACGGCTCTGCCCAGCGGGGCAGCCTGTTCGCCTGTTTCACCCATGCCCATGGCCATGGGAATCATGCCGGCAATCATGGCCATACTGGTCATCAGGATGGGACGCAGCCGTGTGGTTGCACTGGCCAAAGCCGCTGTACGGGCATTGCGAAAGTCGAGCCGCAGCGTTTCAGCATTGGACACGATCAGGATCGCATTGGCGACCGACACCCCCGTAGACATAATCATGCCCATATAAGACTGCAGATTGAGCGTAGAACCGGTGAGCAAAAGCATGGCCAGCGAGCCCAATATTACGGCTGGAATAGTCACCAATGCCGTCAGCGAAAGCTTGACACTTTGGTAATTGGCGGCCAGCAGCAGAAAGATCACAACAACAGCACAGGCCAGACCGAGCTGCAGACTGCCCATGGTATCGAGCAACAGTGTCGACATCCCCTTCATTTCCACCATAACACCGCGCGGCGGTGCCGGAAGCTCGCGAATCGCCTGCTGCACATCGGCCGTTGCTGTACCCAGGTCCTTTTGATGAATATTGGCCATCACTGTCAAATACCGCCTTGGCCCCTGCCGGTCATACTCTCCCGGTACATATTGGGTATTGAACGTGGCAATATCTCCCAAGGTGGGCGTGAGCTGCCCTTTTACCAGCGGAATCTCTCGCAGTTCGTCCATGGTATTCATCACATATTCCGGCACCTGCACCTGTACCTGATACGTATAGGTATTGTTTTCGTCGAGCCATTGGATCTTTTGCGTAAATCGGCTGGACGAGGTACTCGCAGTTACCGATCGCGCAATATCATCCATCTGCAGACCAAGCTGTGAGGCTTTGAGCCGGTCGATGGCAATGGCAATCGTCGGCAAGCGTAGTGGCTGCGCAATCTGCACATTGCGCAGATAGTCGATATGCCGCAGTGAACTGACCACTTTATCGGCATAGACCTTTAGTTCGTCCATTTTCTTTCCGGCAACGCGCACTTCGATCGGTGTTGCCGCCCCCTGGCTCATAATCTTTTCGGTCATATCAATAGGCTCAAAATTGAGGCGCAATTTGGGCAGTTTAAAGTGGATGTTACGCCGTAAGGCATCTTTAAGCTCATCCATATTGACATGATAATCCGCATTGAGGTTCACCTGGATCACCGCCTCATGCGTCCCGGTATTAAATACATACAGGTTACTGACCCCATAACTGCTGGGTACCAGACCGACGTAGGCCGAACTGATGGCAACCTGGTGGTTTACCGTGCTATCGATTACTTGGAGCACCTGCTTGACGGACTCTTCGGTACGTTCGAGCCTAGTGCCATCCGGTTCCTTGATGCGCAACTGAAACTGCCCATTGTTGACCTTGGGCATCATATCCTTGCCGATATACATAAATGCTGCCGCTGCAAGAGCGACCGTGAGCAGCAGATAACCGACAATCACTTTGCCCTTATGCCGCATGGACCGATACAGGCCAAAGCGATACCGCTTTTTGATCTTATCGAAAAATCCAGGCGAATCCGACTGGAAATGACCAATGTGATGCTCTTTGAGCAGCCAGTTGGATAGAATGGGTACCAGCGTCTGCGCCATGAAATAAGAAGCGATCATGGTCAATCCGATGGACAAAGAGAGCGGCAGAAACATCGCCCGCGGTATGCCCGTCATCATAAAGGAAGGTGCAAATACGGCCAAAATACAAAACAGGATTAAAAGCAATGGTACCGCAATTTCCTGACAGGCCTGATAGATGGCCTTACGCTTGTGTGCCCCTTGTTCCTGATGCTGATGAATGCTTTCGATGGTCACCGTGGCCTGATCGACCAGAATACCGATGGCCAGTGCCAATCCGCTCAAGGTCATAATATTAATGGTCTGGCCAAACAAGGTGAGCAGCAGTACGCCGATCAGAATGGACACCGGTATGGTTACAATGACGATGAGGCTGCTTCGCCAGTCGCGCAGAAACAAGAGTACCATCAGGCCGGTAAGCAAAGCACCGAGCCCACCTTCGTGCAAAAGACTCTGCACCGAATTCATTACGGCCACGGACTGGTCAAACTCATAAGACACCTTGACATCCTCTGGGAGCAGATTCTGGATTTCGGGCAATTTGGCTTTGAGGTTGCTCACCACGGCCCAGGTAGATGCATCCGATGTCTTGACGGCAGGAATATAAACCGAGCGCCGCCCGTTGATCAGGGCGTAACTTACGGTCACGTCCGAAGCATCCGATACCCGTGCCACATCTTTGATGTAAATCGGAATCCCATTTTTTGTCAGAATAGGGATATCGGCGAAGTCGGCCACATTCTTGATCAATGAATTGATGGTGGTTACATACATCGTATTATTGAGGTGCAGGTTACCCGATGGCGACATCACGTTGAATTTGGACAAGGCCATCACCACCTCATCGGCGGTGAGGTTGTAGCTCCGCAGTTTATTGGGGTCTACATTCACCGTGATCGTTCTGGAGTTGGCGCCGAAGGGCGGCGGTGCCGAGAGTCCCGGTACCGACGAAAACGTGGGCCGTACCAGCGTGCTCGCCATATCGTAGATCTCTTTGAGGCTTCTGGTTTTCGACGAAAGAACCAGCTGCCCCACCGGTAGTGAAGAGGCATCAAAACGGACCACCTGTGGTGGCAAGGCTCCAGGCGGGAAAAACTTCATGGCCCGGTTTACCTGCAGCGCCACCTGCGCCGAGGCCTCGGCCATATCGGTGTTTTCGTAAAAACTAAGTTTCAGGAGGGTGAGGCCCTGAATATTTTTGGCGGATATATTCTTGATTCCATTTACATACAGAAACTGATCCTGCATCCGCGAGGAGAAGAAACCTTCCATTTGCTGCGGGGACATTCCGCCGTATGATTCGATGACGTAAATTGTCGGCGAATTGAGCTGCGGAAAGATATCTATCGGTATTTTCAGTACAGCGAGCACCGAAAAGAGCAACAGGCTCAGCGTGATGATAACCGTGGTAATGGGCCTTCGTAAAGCAGCTGTGACTAGTGACATAAGTGATTAGTTAAAAAGTTGAAGAAAGCCATCGACATTGTTCTGTGCCACCACCTGGTGAAACAATGCCAGGTAATAATTGTACTTGGCCGTGATGTAATCGCGCTCTGCCTGATAGAGCATGTTCTGGGCTACATTAACCTCCACGATGTCGATGAGACCGTTTTTATAGAGGGAAAACTTCTGACGGTAGGCGGCATTTGCAGCCTTGGTCTGACGCGGTATTTCCTTGAGCCGTCTTCCGGCAGTTTCCACTTCGGCGGCCGACTGTGCGATATTCATGGAAATGTTGGCCTGTTGTTCCTGTAGTTTCTGGCCCGCCTCGTTCACCATAAGGCGCTGCGTATTGAGTTTTACCTTTTTGCGGCGCAGGTCGAATAGGTTGTAGTTGATGCCCAGGCCAACGAGGTAATTGCCACGCTGCAAGCCAAAGCCATCGGTGAGCGCCCCATAGCTATTGTCGCTATGGACACTGGAAGCCCTTCCCCAGACTGCGCCGGAGAGGAACAGCTTGGGGCGGTAGCTGCTGGCAACCAGCTTTTCTTCCATCTTGGTCTTATCGAACAATGCATTATAATAGGCGACCATCGGATGCTGTCGGCCACCATCGAGCGCAATGGGGGCATTCTTGACCTGCTCAAAAAGAATCTTTTCGGCCGTGGTATCGGCTACAATCTGAGCTGGCGATATTCCCGCCAGCGTGGCCAGCTGAATCTGCAACTGCTGCTGCTGATTGTCCAGCTCGATGAGGCTAAGCTGGCTCCGCGATATTTCGGCATCGGCCATACTGGTATCTACCCCCGCCCGGATACCACTTTTGACAAGTGCAAATATCGATTGGCGGATTTCCTGGTTACGGGCGATGCTGCGCGACTGAATACCGATCAGGTCGTGCAGCTTTAATAATTGCAGGTAACTATAGATGGTAAAAGACTGTAAGTCGTATTTAGACTGATCAAAACGGCGGTTTTCGACGTTTACCTCCGACTGGGCGAGTGCGTCCTGGGCGTTGAATTGACCAAAGTTATACAGTTCCCACTGGAAAGCTGCGATGCCAAGATTGCTGCTCACCGCCTGATACTTATTATCGGCGCGGATACCGCCATTGTTGGTCGGCACGAGGCCAAATCCGAAGTAAGGCCCCGGTACATTATTATTGGATCCGACATCTGCCTGATACGACAGCTGGAGGCTTGGCAGACGGTTATTTTTCACTTCGGCGGCACGGGCCTGCTGTACCTGTGTACGCACGTAGTCGGTCCGCAAAGAGGGCGCATGCTGCGTTACCGAAGCGAGCAGTTCGTTGAGTTTGATAGGCACATGACGCTCCTGACCGTAGCCCAATAGGCTACAGCAGAGCAGCACATGCCCCATAAGGACAAGTTTCTGAAACATATAAAAAGCTTATTTTAAATAAATGAATGTCTGTAGTCCCACGGGGAACCATTGCATACGATTAAAATGGCTTTTTTATCATAAGGTGAGCTGGAGATTACGCAGGTAAAGCCGTTCTAGCGGCAATATGTTAGACAGGAAGTGCCCGGTAGAAAACGCGTCGAAATTTGGAACAAAAGTGTTAAAAAAATGAGTGATGAAAAACTCCTTCACTTTGGCCACAAAGTGGCGGACGGGCGATAGCGTCAGGCACACACCATCCTTTGCATCCACCCAGTCCAAATATTCCTGTTTGCGTTTACTAAAGGCTTTGATAACGGTGATAAACTCATTCTCGCCCTGCGCTTTTGCCTGATGGTAGAGTGAAAAGCCGATCAAAGGCTTTACAACTAGCAGCATCGCACTCACCAGTAAGAGAAATTGAAATATGACTCGTCTTAACATAGGTTGTATTACGTCTAATGCATGCAATTTGATCTGCATACGCTACAAATATAAACAATGACGTACTACGCGAATGTAACATTGCCATAGCAAAAGTTTTTGTAAACATGATGTTGCAATCGATGTTTGTAGTATATTTATGCATCAATTTAACGGTGATAACCTGTTAGCGCCAGAAAGCACTATTCGTATATCATATCAGCTTTCTGTAGCTTCCTGTGCAGGAGGCTGTTACACAGGGTCGCTGAAAATTGAACATAAGCATTTAGACACGATGATTTATACTAAAGACGCCATTGCTGCATTTGAAAGAAGATACAGGGCCAACTTTATCAATTCACTGGGCGGGTTTAAAAGCCTGGTACTGATCGGCACCAACAACAGCGACGGAAGTGAAAATTTAGCTACGTTCAGTAGCTTATTCCACCTGGGCGCAGATCCTGCACTTTGTGGTATTATCCTTCGGCCGGCCACTCCTTTTAGCAGTACATTGGATAATATTCTGGAACAGCAGTGTTATACCATTAATCATGTTTCACCTGCATTCGTACAACAGGCGCACCAGTGCAGCGCCAAGTATCCAAAAGGCGTGAGCGAATTTGAACAGGTTGGGCTCACCCCCGAATACCTGGAAAACATCCCCGCTCCTTTTGTGCGCGAAAGTACACTTAAATTTGCCTGTAATTTTGTGCAGCAAACAGCCATTGAGCTAAACGGTACGACCTTGGTCATTGGGCAGATTACAACGGTGCTGGTGCCGGATACGTATGTCAAGGAAGATGGCTATATTGATATCGAAGAAGCCGGTTCAGTAACCACCAGCGGACTTGACAGCTACCATACCACAACGCGCATTGAAAGACTCCCCTATGCAAAGCCTTAGCCACTGACGCAGCGCTTCAGTGCAGTTCTATTAAAAAATACACGTCCTAATTTAATCGACAACAAACTATACAGGCCATGTTAACACTAGATTTCTCCACAGTTGCCGAGTTACACACCAACAGGTTAACCCTGAGACGGGCAGATGCAACAGATATACAGCAGCTCTATCGCTTACGCGCTGACGAGCAGATTATGAAATACATCCCACGCCCGCCGGCCACTTCACTAGACGAGATCGCCGAGTTTCTGCGGCTGACGGATGAAAAAATTGCAGCCAATGAAATGATCAATTGGATGATCACCGTCAAGGGTGACCCTACCATGATTGGCACAATAGGCTTCTACCACATTAAGCCTGAGCATTATCGTGCAGAGATTGGCTATATGTTGCTCCCGGAATTTCAGGGGAAGGGCTATATCACTGAAGCGATTGCGGCAGTCGTCCACTACGGCTTTGAGGCGATGGGACTTCACTCCATCGAAGCGTTAGTCGATCCCGAAAATATAGCTTCATGCGCCGTACTCGAAAAATGCGGTTTTGTAAAAGAAGCTTATTTTAAAGAAAATGAATTTTATAACGGCAAGTTTCTTGATACCGTGGTCTATTCTAAATTAAATAAAGGGAGCTAAAGAAATACTTCTTGATTATTGCTACAGCTCCCTGTACTACTGATGTTTAATCTTCTATTTGCAGATGCGTACTCAAGGCAATACGGTTCCAGCCATTAGCGATATCCTACTCATTCAACTTGGTAAAAAAGCTCAATTATACATGGTAAAAAAGCTCGGGTCCCAGAAAAGGCGCAACTCCAATCGAACATGGATTTTTCATAAAATCTTTTCCAATTCATTTCTGTGATCCTCACCCCATTTGGCTGTTATCTCGATGACCGGTATAAGGCTTTCACCCACCCTAGTCAGTTCATATTCTACTTTCAGCAGATGCTGATCAAATACGATTTTATTGATTAATCCATGTTCGATCAATTGGCCAAGCTGCGCATCCAGTACACGGCGGGTAGCATTAGGAATTTTTCGCTGCAGCTCACCCGGACGCTTGATACCTGAATGAATGGCCCATAGCAGGTTTATTTTCCATTTTCCTTGAACCACCTGTAGAAACAGATGTAAACCACAATCTAAATTAACCGGAAGCTTTTTTTCGTACATAGCTGCTATATTTTACGAAGGTATAAAGTGGGTATAGATAAATTTATCCATAATTGACACGCGTACTTTATGCCCTTAACTTTGCGACAAAGTAAATATAAAAATATGAAATACAAGTTATTTGGATCAAATACAGGACTACATGCCAGTGAAATAATTTTGGGAGCAGCCAACTTTGGAACAAGAAAAGGCTACGGAGCCGACCCCGAAGAATCAAAGAAGATTTTAACAGCTTATGCAGATGCAGGTGGTAATTTTATCGATATATCGGATGTCTATCAATTTGGAGAGGCAGAAGAAATCGTAGGCAACTATCTAAAGGGGCAGCGAAGTAATTTTATTATCTGTTCAAAATATACCCGGAGTAGTGATCCCAACCCTGCAATCAGTAATTTTGGAAATAACCGTAAATCTATGCGACAGGCTGTTGAACAAAGTCTAAAAAGGCTTAAGACGGACTACATAGATATTTATATGCCTCATTATGATGATGGTGTAACTCCATTGGAAGAAATAGCTTTGGGTCTCCAAGATCTGGTCAGCGAAGGGAAAATAGTTTATGCGGGGCTCAGTAATTTCCCAGCATGGAAGGCATCGTCCATTGCATCTAAAACAAAAATCACTGCTTTACAGATTGAATATAACCTATTGCAACGTACTGCAGACCGCGAACTTATCCCGATGGCAACGGAATTTGGTTTGGGTCTGATGATGTACTCGCCACTGGCTGGCGGACTGCTCACCGCAAAATACAGAAAGGGAGAAGCCGGGCGCATCAACCATTCTTCTATTGCTGAATATTCGGAAGACGAAAAAACCAAACAGATCATTGATGAATTGGTATCAATGGGAAAAAAACATGAAGCAACTCCCGGTCAGATTGCATTTGCCTGGAATTTATCAAAAGAGGCATTCCCTTTACTGGGGGCACGCAATATCAATCAATTTGAGCAAAGTATCAAAGCGGCTGAAATTAATTTGACAGCTGATGAGCTGACCAAACTGGATGCTTTAAGCTCAGTTAGCCTCGGGTATCAGCACGATCTGCTGAAAACGGTTCGTGGTTGATTTTGTAATAGATAGTAATTTTTAAAGTATATGCACTACATTTGAATTTAAAAAGCGCCGCATGTCGAAAAGTGATTCTATTTTAGTGAACAGCATGGATTCCAGCAGCAGTATTGCTGTTGGAATTTGGGATGGCTCCACGCCGGGCATCCTCAAAGCGCTGAATCCCCATCGGCACGACCACTATACCTGCATGCTTGTTGAAGCCGGACCGCTGGAAGTCCAATTTGATTTTGAACCGCTTACCATGCCCGCCGCAACGCTTTTTATCTGTCCGCCGCACCAGGTGCATCAGATTACCGGCACATTAGGGGCATCGGGCTATTACATTTCGTTCGAAGGCCGTCATATCACGAGGACGGCAAAAGACGTCCTTGATGCATCTTTACATGAAACCATTATAGTGTCACTCGCAGCGCCCGAGCAACAATGGTTTACGTCCGTGCTCGATTCGTTAATAAATTTGCACAGCATAAACAATATTGTACATCAGGACGTGCAGCAACCCTTGCTTTCAGCTTTTATAACACAGGCGGTAATTTGCCAACAGCGCAAAGTAGTTGGGTCCCTAAGTCATAGCCCTCGGATTATCGGTATAACCAACGCCTTCAGGAATCTTGTCAGGAGCGATTACCGCAGTCTTAAACGCCCCTCTGATTATGCCGAAAAGTTAAATATTTCCGTGGCCTACCTCAATGATATCGTAAAAAATGTGACGGGCTTATCCGCATCGGCACTGATCCAAAAGGAAATACTAAGCGAAGCACAGCGCCTGCTCTATTATTCACCATTGAGCATCAAGGAAATTTCGGTGCAGCTGGGCTACAAAGACACCAAATACTTTATCCGGCTTTTCACGAAAAAAGCCGGACGGTCGCCAGGCGATTACAGAAAGGCACTACGCCCCAATCCAGACCTGACTTAGGCAACCCAGTCCTTTCAACTCCGACACGGCTTCTTTTTTTGTCCACCTTTTACCTTTGTTTGTCAGTTTACCTGGGTTCAATTTTTGACCAATTTTGTCCTACAGATAAGTTTTAAATTTAAATCGTTCAGATATGAAAATTTTAGTCATCGGTGGTACAGGTCTTACTGGAAGACTGGTCACAAAAAAGCTGGCAAACCTGGGTCACCAAGTGGTCATCGGTTCGCCTACACATGGTGTGGATCTTATGACAGGCGAAGGTCTTACACAGGCACTGGAAAACACAGCGATCGTGATCGATCTATCTAACTCCTCTTCTCCCGAAGAAGAAAATGCCATCCACTTTTTTCAGACCGCGGGCAAGCATCTATTAAAAGCGGAGCAGGCTGCAAACATCCGGCATCACCTCGTACTTTCCATTGTCGGAACGGACAATGCGCCGCAGATCGGCTATCTTCGCGCCAAGAAATATCAGGAAGACAACATCAAAAGTTCTGGAATACCCTATACCATTATTCGTTCGACACAGTTTTATGAGCATACCGATGCCATCATTTCCGTTCAGGGGCAGGGAGACGAGGTATTCGTTTCGAAGATCGACTACCAGCCCATTGCCCTCGAAGATGTCACCGATTACATTGTACAGTTTGCACTCGAAGAACCGAAAAACGGTACCGTAGAGATTGCGGGGCCTACAAGGGCCCATATGGATGATTTTGTTGCAAAATATATAGTGATAGCCGGAAAGCCTCTAAAGGTTGTTTCTGATGAGGATAGCAAGTACATGCATCTTGTCGTTCCAAGATCGTTGCTTGTACCTGCTGGAACATACCATGCCGGTAAAATCTATTTTGAGGACTGGGCACTGCATACTGCATCACATTAAGTCCCCTACTTCTTTTACCCTTAAATGCAGGTCGGCGTCGACCTGCATTTATGATTATGCCGGCAATAATATATTTAGTCTAACGCACCAAACGATTTTTACGGGCGATACAATAGTCGCCTGGTTTCATGCGGTAGTTTTTCTTGTCGTCTTTTAATTTAAAAAATGTCAAATAAAGGGATCTAAAGAAATACTTCTGATTTATTGCTATAGATCCCTGTATTCCTGATCCTTAATCTTCTATTTTCAGATGCGTACTCAAGGCAATCCGATTCCATCCATTGATGGTCACGATGAGCATAATGATCTGAGCAATCTGATTTTCAGTAAAAAATTGCGTCGCCTTGCTGTAGGTTTCTTCACTTAATCCCTGCTGGTGGATAAGGGTTATTTCCTCTGTCATTGCCAGTATGGTCTGCTCCTCTTCGGTAAAAAATCTGGTAGCTTCCCTCCAGGCACTCAACAAAAAGATACGCTCGGCTCTTTCACCGTTTTTAATGGCATCCTTGGTGTGCATGCTGATACAATACGCACAGTTGTTGATCTGTGATGCACGTATTTTGACGAGCTCTTTAAGCGTTTGCGCGATCTCAATTTTTGAAAGATAACCTTCCAATCCCAACATTGCTTTGAATGCCTGCGGTTCTGTTGTGCTGATGTTGATTCGTTTTTCCATGTTTCTTATTTTTTGTTTTGCTACTACAAAATTGGAAAATGGAGAACCTGAAAAACTTAAACGGGTTTAAGAAAAATTTTTTTTTCGGATTTCGCTGAGATACTCGGGTGTAAAGCCTAGGTAGGAAGCCACGAGATATTGAGGTACACGCTGAAGGAATGCAGGCTGGTTTTTGAGAAATTGACGGTATAGCTCCTCCCTGGAATATTCATAAAGAAACTTGATACGCATCTGTGCTGCGGCATACGCTTTTTGGTACACCATGCGAAAATACTTTTCCAAGACCGGGTGCTTCTCGAGCAGTTCATCATAGGCTTGCTGGCGGATGACCAGGACTTCCGTTGGATGTACAGCCTGAATGTAAAACTCTGTGGCGGTCTGATTTATATAAGAGAAGGTGTCTGTCATCCACCAGTTTTCAATCGCAAATTCTGTTGTCTGCTGTACACCCTTTTCGTTAATGAAAAATTTTCGCAGAATTCCATCCAGCACAAAATAATTGGCTTTGCAGACCTGCCCTTCAGTCATTAAATTTTCTTTCTTCTTTAACTTCTGCAGCTCAAAATAGTTGGTTATATCGACAAATTCATCATCGGAAATTTTTATAAATTTATCCAGGTGTTTTTTAAATTGTTCAAGCATTATTTTAAGTCTGTTTCTTTATCTTTCGTTCAGTTAAGATAATAAAAAATAAATAACCACGTCAACCTCCAAGTATAATCAGGCGCGGACTTTGCTACTTAGAACTCGAACATCCTATACGAGTGAATTTAAATACAGAAAAGAAAATGAGCGAATACTTTTGGATTGCCATACCTGCAGAGCTGTTTTTTCAGTATTGTGGCCAAACGATGGAAAAACATGGTGCGCATGCTTATATTGAGACGATAAACCGCAAATCGGGCAAGCGGAAATACATCAAATATAGCCAAGAAAATGAGTCGGCATTTTTGAAAAGCATAGCATCAGCGGATTATCATGGATTTTTCCTGTCCACCTATCCCTTTTCCGATCAGGAAGCTATTACAAGCTCCGGCATCTTTTACGATTCGCCTGTAGCCGAATATACCCTTGCAGGAAGCGGCGGTTATGAAACAGACCGGACAAGAGAAATCATTCACTTACGGCAAATTATGAAGCATGCCGACAAATCCGCAAAAGCATTTTTTGCAGCTTTGCAGCGCAACCTCAAAAAGATCCCCGAATTACGCGACACCCTGCGAAACGGAAATAAAACCCATTTTTACCTGCCAACAGCAAAGCGTATCATTCCACAAAATGCACATAGCCGGCTTATAGAAATACCTTGGGAAGAGCACTGCCTCAGCAAAGACCTCATGTACCAACAGGAATAATCAGTAGCCGTGTACAACCTATCGTTCCCGAAAAGAAATTGCGCTGTGCTAGTCAATCTGTTCAGCAACTAAGAACTAATTAAGCTGACATTTTTTATTTCCATTTGTATCTTAATTATTAATATCGTAATATTGCAATATTAAATAAGCTTCACTATGGGACTTACCAAGACAGAGATTTTTACAGACGAGCAGAATAAAGTGGCTTCGGCATTCAAAGTATTGGGCCACCCTGCAAGGATCGCCATACTTCAGTACATTATCGATAAAAAAGCCTGTATTTGCAATGATCTTGTGGATGAACTGGGACTCGCCCAGGCAACCATTTCACAGCATTTAAAGGAACTTAAAAGTACGGGTATTATTCAGGGGACTATTGAAGGAAAGTCTGTCTGTTATTGTATTGACGAAGCGGTGTGGAAGTCGGTGCAGCGCAATTTCAATGCTTTCTTCAACCAGGAGGTAAAAGTAAAGAGCTGCTGTCCGTAGCGCTTTTTTTTACCCATCGATATCGTAATATTGCAATATATAATTATACTAATTTAAATTCAATACCATGAGACTATCAGAAATCAAAGCAATCCTCCCAACATTGGAAAATGTTGAATTCCAATTGGATAACGGAGCATTTGTTCCCGAGCACTTCCACGTCACCGAAGTGGGCCAGATCACAAAAAATTTTATTGACTGTGGCGGTGTTATACGTCAGGAGAAAACGGTAAACTTTCAGCTTTGGAATGCCGATGATCATGAGCACCGCCTGAAACCCGCCAAGCTGCTCCACATTATTAACCTTTCGGAAGAAAAGTTGGGAATGGAAGATGCAGAGATCGAAGTAGAATATCAGCGCGATACCATTGGTAAATATGGACTTGATTTCAATGGGAAGACTTTTGTTTTAAAAAGCCGCACAACTGCTTGTCTTGCGGAGGATGCCTGTGGTATTCCAGTTGAAAAACAAAAAAAGAATCTTATTGAGCTATCTGTTAATCAATCATCCAGCTGCACGCCGGGTTCGGGATGCTGCTAAACCATTAAACTCGCATGATGTATCCTACATTATCAGATACGATCGGAAAGTTGGGATGGGAACAGTTCGCTGATGAAGAACGCAAAGCCTCCTTACAGCTCCTGATAGATTATATCCAGCAGAAGGTCACTGCAGGGCGACCTGTAAACCTGAACTTTATCTGCACCCACAACTCGCGCCGGAGCCATTTAGCTCAGGTGTGGGCGCAAACTGCCGCCACTTATTTCAAGATACCGAATGTCTGTTGCTACTCCGGTGGTACAGAAGAAACGGCGCTGTTCCCAAAGGTTGCAAAAACATTGACAGCCCAGGGCTTTCAGATCTTAAAGATTGCCGACAGCAATAATCCGGTATATGCTATAAAGAGCAGCGACAATGCGGTACCCATGATCGGATTTTCAAAAAAGTATGACAGTCCGTTTAACCCTTCAACTGATTTTGCGGCAATTATGACCTGCTCCCAGGCGGACGGTGGCTGTCCTTTTATTGCCGGAGCAGAAAAGCGCATCCCCCTAACTTTTGAAGATCCCAAGGTATCAGACGGAACGCCGCAGCAGACTCAGGTTTACGAACAGCGGAGTCTTCAGATCGCAACAGCGCTGTTCTATGTTTTCCATACCATTAAACTCTAGGCCCATGCAGTCGAAACTTAAATTTCTTGACCGGTACCTTACACTATGGATTTTTTTGGCGATGGCCGCTGGAATCTTGCTCGGGAATTTCTTTCCCTCCTTCTCCACCTGGGTAAACAGTTACAACAGCGGAACAACGAATATTCCGCTGGCAGTCGGTCTGATCCTGATGATGTATCCGCCATTGGCCAAAGTACGCTATGAACATATTGGAAAGGTTTTCCGAAATGTTAAGGTGCTGGGCACCTCGCTGGTGCTGAACTGGGTGATCGGTCCGGTATTGATGTTTGTTTTGGCCCTCCTTTTCCTGAACGGTTATCCGGAGTATATGACAGGACTGATACTGATCGGGCTGGCCCGGTGTATTGCAATGGTTGTTGTCTGGAACGAGCTTGCTGATGGAAACAGGGAATATGCTGCTGGTCTGATTGCGCTCAACAGTATTTTTCAGGTACTGCTGTACAGTCTTTACGCTTATCTATTCATTACTGTATTGCCTCCGCTGTTTGGCGTGTCTGGGCTCTCTGTTGATATTTCAATTCGGGAGATTGCAAAAAGCGTCGGCATATATCTGGGTATTCCTTTCCTTGCTGGAATCCTCAGTAGGTATGGACTCATTGCATTAAAAGGTGAAAACTGGTTTCAGGAACGTTTTATTCCGTTTATCTCTCCGGTTACACTGATTGCTTTGCTGTTCACCATTGTCGTCATGTTCAGCCTTAAAGGGGAAATGATCCTCCAGCTTCCTTTCGACGTACTGCGCATTGCTGTTCCGTTGGTGATTTACTTTGCGTTGATGTTTGTTGTTAGCTTTATCGCTGGCAAGAAAGTTGGCGCAGATTATTCGCAGAGTACGGCAATTGCTTTTACTGCCGCGGGAAATAACTTTGAATTGGCTATAGCTGTTGCCATCGGCGTATTTGGCATAAATAGCGGACAGGCTTTTGTCGGCGTGATTGGCCCATTGGTTGAAGTTCCTGCCTTGATCGCACTGGTTAATCTGGCTTTTTGGTTCCGGAGGAAGTATTTCACTTCCCCATCCACTGTTTAAGCTGACGACCACTTGTATCATTGAGCCATGCCCACGCATGGCTTTTTTTTGCGGTTGGCATTTTCGTGTGCTTTCAACTACCTCCCTAGAATCTGCAAGGTTCCTTTGACGGATGATGAAGGTGTCTTGATGAAGATCCGGCTTACGTCAGCTGCTCGTTTTAAGTTCGGTGGATAAGGCCGCACACTATCAACAATAATCAGTAGCTTTATTTAAATTATCGGCTAGTGCATTTCGACAATGAACTATTTTATCTCTGAATCGCAATTATAACGTAAAAAAATGGCAAAATCTATTTTAACAATCACCCTGAATCCATCCGTAGACAAGAGTAGCAGCGTACAGCATATCGTTCCCGAAAAGAAATTGCGCTGTGAACAACCGATATACCAACCAGGTGGCGGCGGAATTAACGTATCGCGGGCTTTGAAGAGACTCGGCCTGGCTTCTACTGCCCTTTTTACATCTGGTGGAAAGACTGGCAGCTTGCTCGAAGGCTTATTGAAGCTCGAAGATATTGCCGTCGATCCTATCCGGGTAAATGGCGAAACCCGCGAAAATTTTATTGTGGTTGACCGTTCAACCAATCAGCAATATCGATTCGGCTTTCCAGGAGAACACGTTGAATCCAACGAGCTCGAGGGGATCATGGCCTCAATTGCGGAACTGAAGTATATTCCGGATTTTGTCGTTATCAGCGGTAGTATGCCGGCTGGTGTACCGCCCGAGTTTTTACGGTCACTGATCCATACGTACAAAACCAAGGGCAGTAAAATAATTGTCGATACCTCTGGCGATTCACTCCACGTTGCATTGGAGGAAGGTGTCTTTTTAATCAAACCGAATGCCGGGGAGCTTGCTGCGCTTGTAGGGAAAGAGGAATTGGGGCATTCTGATCTGGACATGGCAGCCCAGCAGCTCATATCGGAGGGTAAAGCAACGCTGATCGTGGTCTCGCTAGGTGCACAGGGCGCTATCTTGTATTCAGAAACAGAACGAATTCAGCTGCCTTCCCCACTGGTAAAAGTACGCAGTACTGTGGGCGCTGGTGACAGTATGGTCGCCGGCATGGTGTCTGTATTGGCTCAACAGGGAGATCTGGAGCATGTCCTTCAGATGGGCATCGCCTGCGGCTCGGCGACCACAATGGCAGAGGGAACGGGACTGTTTGCCAAGAAAGATGTCGATCGGTTGTTTTCGGAAATTGGAAAAAGATAAAAAACTCTAAATCAAGAACAAAAAGCAAATCACCTAAAGACTTACAGCTGACCGAAGAGCATCGGAAACCTAACCGATTACAGTCCGAATTTGTCTCAACGTTGAGTTTTCTAACACAAAAAAATTGATAGCATTGCAAAGTCAACACGCAATCAATTCCCTATCAACTCCCAGCTTTCATCGGGATTTCATCGGGACGGCATCGGGCGCTGCTCGAATTTATTCCGAGGAAAAGCTGAGCCCAATACGAGCAAGATTATTGTAAAGGCAGGAGTTGGTCGGGAGAAAGTGCCAAGAAAGTTGGGCAATGGCTGTCTGCCGCGCTTGGTCTATCGCAGTTTACAATTGCGGGATACATCAGTTTAGCGGTATAAGGCGATCCCAGTTCTCATGCCGCAGTGTATGAAGGTTATCGATAAAATCCTTTAGTTTTTTTTCTTTACGCATCCATTCGGTGACGAGCAGTAGGCTCGTGATTTCCAGTTCCGACATCTTTGTATGCAGATAATCGAAGACCTCTTTTCTAAACTCGAGATGCGTCGCATACGGATCCACCGGATAACGCACGAGCATCATATTCACCCGGCACGTTTTACTGATACGGAAGTACCATTTGTCGAGCCCCAGCTGTTCCAGCTCCTGCACAAAATGACTTCCGTCCACTCGGCTGCCGTCGATCAGAATGAGTTCTTTTTTTCTTTTATGCGAAAAATAGAAGGGTACATCAAACATCCGTACCGCATCTTTTTGCAAGTTTTCGATATTGAAGGGGCTGCTATGATACAGCACATCAAAAAGAAAACCGGGTACGATATACGCATCCGACACCGTCGGCAGTTGCGGGCGCGCTGCGCTTTCGCTGTTATTTTCAACAAGGCGATGCTGCGCCATAATCTCCTTTTCAAATAAGACCATTACGTTTTCCGACGTTAGCCACCATAGCCTGCCTTTACAGAAAACAACGATTGCATTGGCGACCAACCCCGTACTCACCCAGGGCAAATAATACAAGCAATAGATGCTTAACAGCTTATCCTGACCGTCGATGCGATCAAACAACACATACATGCAACCCAGGTGCATGGATATACTCCCTGCGGCGGTATATAGAATCGCGCTGATGCGCTTAGTACGGGGCAAACTCTTGGTGTTGATCTTGCCGTTATCGAGCAGTTTCAGATCGGGATATTGCTTCTGCCAATGGGTCCAAAAAACTTTTAGGAGCGCCTGCGTAAACAGCACAGGCAAGAGGATGGATAGGGCAAACTGGAATACATAGGTCCAAGACATGGGCGGCCAAAAAGGCTTTAGCCCGATTTCGTTCGTTCCGATCAAATTAAAAAGCACGGCGATAAGCAGGCTCAGCGCAATTAGTTTTAATCCCTTCATAAGCTCATTCAAATTCCCTTAATTGGTTTAGGTTGTTATTATGTTATTATTTAATCACCCAATTTACTAAATAAAATTTACTAAAAACTGATTTACGGCGCTTAAAAGGAAAATTATCCTCCAAAATAGCGGAGGTTAGGACACTACACTTGCATCCGTGACCAAATAAACGCCATATTTATACTAAATAGTAATCAGATAAATAAAAATTTAAAACAGTAGGAAAGCAATTGGACCTTATCGAAAAATCACTCCCCATGATCATCCCGCAATCCTGGCCGGGGGAAACTTATACGCCTAAAGCGAATGAAAAAAGCATTACATCTCCATCTTGAATCTGTCTTTGGCGCGTCCTGTCCGCTTGCTGAATCGACTATTCAGCCACAAATAGCACTATCCAATGGAAAGATCAGCCACTACCGACAACCCTCTGGCCAAGCCTGCCTGCAGGAGTTTGATGGGCTGCTCGGCTACATCAACCTGCTGGATGTTGCGGTATCAAGCGATATCGTCATCCCGGTAAGGGTAAAGCGCTCCGATATGCACATCATCTATGTTTTGAGTGACGACTCTGCAATTCAGATCAAAGATATCGGCCAGCAGACCAGTTACAGCATCGCTTGCAATCGCGGTCGTTATTTCTACTTAACCAGAGGCGATTATGAAATATACATTCCTGCAGGCAGCTGTACGCTTGTCAACTTTTATTTCCGCGGCAGTATTTTCCGGGATGGCAACGAGCGCCCCTTCCAGTTCTTGCATCACCTGGTCGATGCCTATCGAAATGGAGACAAGCGATCCTGCTGCAGCATTGATTTTCGTGTGGGCCCCCGAACCATTTCATTGATGAAGTCCATTGCGGCAAAAATCAAAAAAGGCGACCTGGATAGCGAGGTCAATATCCTCTGGGCGATCAAGAAACTGATCCAGCTATCGAAGGAAAAGATTTTTGAAGAGTATGAGAAGATATCGCAATCGCAAGCACAGTCCAAAGCAGCCTATTCAGCCATCAAACAGGCTGTGGCAGCGCAAGGCCAGGATTTTAAACTGGAAGATATTGCTTACCGGTTTGGAATCAGTAAAGACTATCTGCATCAGCTCATCCATAGCTATTACGGAAAGAGTCCCCAGGAGCTGAAAATAGCGTTTATGGTACGCCTTGCCAAGAAGTATATAGCGGATGGCATGCACACCGACGAAATTGCCTATGAACTCGGCTACACATCGCCCAGCAGCTTTGTCCGCTTTTTTAAAAATCAAACGGGCATGACACCAACGGCATATTTTAAGCGCAATAACCAATGATTTGACACGCCCCTATTCTACATTTTTATGGCTATTGGCATCCATTACCCACATTCTGTATATACAAGAGTCCAGATTCTGTATATCCCACTTGCTTTTTACTGTCGAACTTTGGTATAAGATGGTTGACGGGATGGTAGTGGATTAGCATATAACAAAACTGCCAATGTAGAGTAGAAATAAGTATATACAGAAAGTAAATCGTTAATACAATGGATAAAGTTAATAATCATATTGAGCAAACAGCTCCGGCACCAAACCGGGGAAGAGGGCACTGGGTAGCATTGGCGCTTTTAAAAGCAAAATTTTTTGAACTGATCTATTTTGGTAAAAATCATCCCCGCGCGTTTGTGGTACAATCCATTACTTACTTGCTCTTAATCCTGTGGATTGTTGTCGGCTCAAGAAAGGTTTTTGACTATACTGCGTTTCGACAAGCTATGCTAGATCAGCCGTTCGAAGATAATTATGGAGTTGTATTGTCGTACCTCCTACCATTAATGCAACTTGGTACAGGCATGCTCTTAATTTTCGAAAAGACTAGGCGTTACGGATTCTTGCTGACAATCTTACTTATGATGGCTTTCTCTTGGTATATCGCACTTGTATTAAAAAGAAGATGGGGATTTATTCCATGCGATTGCACGCTGGAGTTCCCCGTTGACTGGAAGGGCCATCTTTGGATCAATGGCATTATTGCCGTGTCTGCTCTAACAGGACTACTATTAGAAAGTATAAGGATACGAGCTAATAACTACGTTACCTAAAAACATATTTATGCTAAACGCTACAGCAGAAGCTAAGCCCTAGGATGGTTTGGTGGAAGGGCCCGTCTGCCAAAAGACAAGTAAAGAACTGGTTTTCCTTTAGCTCCTTTAGTTTATATAGAAGAGCCATTTACAAAATTATTATCATTCATAAAAAATGTCATGAAACAAATCAAATTTAATGCAAAAGCTACAGTAGCTGTAGCCGTTGCAATCGCATCATTCTTTGGGTTCAATAGCTTCAAAAAAGCAGACTCCCATCTTTACAAATTAGTAGGCAATGAATACCGTATGGTAGACGAAACTAGCGGTGAGTGTCAGCCTACGACACCGAACACCTGTCTCTGGAGAATTGAGAGTGACCAATTGACAATTCCTCAAAATCAGGCTCCCTCACCGCAGCCTGTCAGTCAAGGAGAATTTAACGGTGATTTTGCTACCGCACCTTAGCTTTTTTTTTATGGGATAGTAAATATTCGTTGATAAGCGCTTTAAATCTCAGCGATCCGGCGGATTCTATCCCATTCTTTTCAGGCAACGGCCTAGGGGGATTTCTTGCTATGATTTCCCCCTCGTTGCCGATTATGATCCACCGAGGTACTCCTTTCATGCTATAGTAACTTGTGATCGGATGATAAAAACCTTCTGGAGCTGTGCTTAAAGAAATTGATAAGGAGTCGGTATAGTAAATAGTTCGATTTTTTTGAACATCACCATTATCTAAACAATTTTTCCATACATCGGCATCATCATCCAGATTGATGTCAATGAAAACGACGTCTTTATTGGATTCATAGTATTTTCTTATTTTGGCTAACGGTTCTGACAAAGCCAAACATGGTGCACACCGATTTACCCAAAAATCAATTACCACTACCTTACCTTTAAAATCCGCCATGCGTATAAGCTTTCCATTCCTATCTTTTAATTCAAAAGGATAAGCCATCGCGCTATCAAGCTGCGTTGTATTCAATTTTATTGTTGCTGATACATTTTGAAATGTAACCGATATTAAAACGATCAATATGCCTAGCATAAATAATCTCCAGTTGTTTGTTCTCATATACTATCTTTTGTTTTGTGTTAATCCACTGAACTGTATTTCCTGTATTGGTAATAAAAACGCATATTTTAAGCTTTTGGGCGGCAGTATATATTCCTTATCGCCCAATATTCTTTTAAAACTTATATTCCGACCCTCCACATTTAATCGACGGACATCCGACCAGCGCATCCCCCGAAAAAGAAGTTCCTTGCGACGCTCATCCAACAGCTGTTGAATGGCATCATTACTCGTATTAAAATTGACTCTTGGTATGTTGCCTGCAACAAAACGATTTTTATAGAGATTGTCCAACAATATTTTTGTTCCATCAAGATCGCCAGTTCTTGCTTTACATTCCGCGAGTATCAGCAAGACCTCATCGGTCGCCGCTCCATTAAAACAATTCGTTCCATTTAGCCCTGTAGTATACAGATTCTTTCTGTTCGCTTTTCCATCTTCGGTAAATGTGAAATACGCCTTTAAACGCAGATCTTTGGGTTGATAAAGTGCGATTAGGGTCGAGTCTACAAAACTATTCGGAGCAAATCTCCCCACAGCAGTTGACAGATACCCTTGCTGAGTGCACATTACTAATATTTCCGCGTTATTCCGATCGAAAATTGCATCACCATCTAACGGAAGTTTATTATAATCCAATAGCACATTGTATGTATTGTACGACTTCTCACTATATTGCAAAGCCTTTCCAAAATCACCCATAACCAAATAAATCCTTGCCAGCATAGCCTCGGCAGCAACTGTACAAGGTCTATTCCTAAAAGTCGAAGGGATCTTGTTTTGCAACAGCCCAACAGACTCTTCCATATCTTTCACGATGCTATTATATGTGGCCTCAAGTGATGCCCTCTTCTCCAACTGATCTATATTCGGCGAGTAGCGCAACGGAATTCCCATTTCACTTGCAGCAGTCTTCTGATCGTAAGGCAGACAAAATGTTTCGGCAAGCGCGAAATTCCACATTGCCCTGAAAAATAATGCCGTACCTTTGATATCATTGTATTCATCCCTATTCGCGGCAGTAACCTCGATATTGTTCAATACATCAAGGACAACATTGCATACATAAATAGCGTAGTAGCAATTGTTCCATTCGCTGATCTGCGGATTGCCTTCGTAGATATCATCTTCCCAGATATAGGAATTCCGTTCCTGTACAAATACTGTCGACTCCCAGGTCGCCTTGTTATAGTAATATTCGTCAGAAGCCAATTGGCCCAAAGACGGAAACCAATAGTTTAATCCCTGCACTAACTGACCATCGTTATCTAGAAGACGTCTGCAATCGTTTAAAGTCTTTGGATTTACTATACTCGCATCGGGTTTCTCTTCCAAAAAAGACTTTGCACAGCCCACGCATAATAGCATGGACAATACATATATAAAAAGCTGCTTTTTCATCTTAATATCTTTTAATCATTAAAAAGTTGTTTTTAGCCTTAGGCTGAATTGCCTTGGCACGGGATAGGCCGATTGATATACATTTGGATCTAAGCCCTGTTTATTGGCCCGCCAGAGAATGCCTACATTATCGACCACAAAAGTCAGGTCCAATGACTTCATCCATCGGAAATAGTCTATTAAACGCCAACCGATCTGTATATCTTGCAGACGGACGATGTCGGACTTTTCAACCAGCGCAGTACTGTAAGCATACAGATTGCTCCGCGACGAGTTTGTAGGATAAATTAGCGCAGGTACACTTGTCGACACTTCGTCCCCAGCCTGTTGCCAGCGCTTATCGTAATCGTATATCGCAGCACCCATCACAGTCGGACTATAAAGGTCTGTATTATTTAAGGATATGCGCCTAAAATATCCACCAAACTGATACATGATATTAAAACTGCCATACAAGCGACCATAGCTAAAATCATTTCTAAATGACCCGAAAAAAGGCGGTATACGGGGCCCATGGAATTGGATATTCTCCAACTCCTTATTATTGAGTATGGCACTATAATCTTTACTCTCCACACCATTCAAATAGCCTATCGGATTACCTTCATTGTCCAACCCAGCATAAGGGAAGCTAAATAATGCCGATTGCGGAAATCCTTCATACGGGTTGAGATAATTAGTGGTCATATAGCTAAAATTACTTGCCTGTTTGACCTGATAGTGAACAACCTTATCCTTAGCTTTTGAAAAATTAAATACCGACTGCCACTGGAAGGCCCCTGTTAAGTTTTTGCTGGTCAGCGAGAGATCAAATCCCTCTACCTCCGTATCCGCAACATTACCTTTGTACTGGATCAGTCCAGTCTGCGGTGCTATCGGTCCATTGCCGATCAAATCATTTCCCTTTTTCCAGTAATGATCAAAATGCAACACAATACGCTGATTATAGATCCCTAAGTCTAAGCCAATATTGGTGACCCTTGTCTTTTCCCAACGCAACGATGGATTAGGCGGATTAAGGATTGTAGCATATAAATTTTGATAACCATTCTTAGATGTCTGATACCTTGCTGTTAACCAGGCCGACATCGTCTTGTCTACGTTTCCCTGTACACCATAGGAAGAACGAAGCCTCAATTCAGACAGCCAATGCACTGAATTTAGCAAATCCCGCTTGGCATTATAAGCACCGCCTACCGACCAGAGCGGCACCCCCTTTTGGTTGGTTGCTACACCAAATAGATTAGATTCATCTCTACGGATGCTCCCATATACATCATAGATACTTTTGTAACTATAGGCGGCATTTAGCAGATACGAACGGTAACGGTCTACATGCCAGTTCTGGTAATTTCCATTATTGATGACCTGACTACCCCCATAGATACGCGGCAAGGCATTGATATGGTCTATTGTCGCTGATGCCGCAGTAGAGGGATCATAGCCAAACAGTTGCTTCTTATCCACTTCACTCCTAGCATCCGACAATTCCATCGCCATTAGCGCCGTTATATGATGATCTTTATTGATCTTCCTATCCAGCGCCAGTTGCCCGCGCCACAAATACGAAGTCCCACGCAAGTGACTGATTGTGCGATTTTCCCCGACTGGTATTTGTTGTACATATTTAGCTGTAGCGTTATCATACCGTGTAAACGTGTTGACCATATTTCGCACGTAATAGGAATCCTCTGCATAACGCATAAGATCATCCCCTATGGATTTGCTATACTGGTACTTTACACTGGCTGTCAGGAATGGTAAGATTTTGGCATCTATTCCACCATTCAGCCGTAGGTTGAACAGCGAACTGGTAGACATCCCTTTACCGAGATCCGTCAACGGATTATAGTGCCAGTCAAGCAGGTTCCCATTGCCGATAGTATCCACATAGCTATTACGCATAGCACCTGTTACTGCGACTGGCGAACCATCGGCCGAGACCAATTCTTCATAAGGATACATCGACGGGCTGTTCTGTGCACTCTGTACTCTTGTATCTGTCAGACTGGTTTGAAAGGAAAAATTGAGCCGATCATTCAGAAATCGCTGATCGTATTTCATCAGAAGTGTCTTGCGCTCATTTTGAGTATATTTCGTTGCCTGATCTACTCGATTGAGACCGCCCGAAATATAAAAACTGCCGTCCTTAAAAGGTCTTGAAATCGCCAGATTATACTGCTGTTCGAGCGGGATCCTATATAAATATTTCAATCGCTGTATACGACTGTCTTTTAAGCGGTAAGCATCAATCATTTCATTCCCTAATTCTTCTGCCAATTCACCTTTCCTCATTTTATCCAATAGCTCCACCACTGGTGAAACCGGCTGATAGCCAGTCTTCAATCGAGCATTATAAGCGCCCTTTTCAAAGAGGAACATCTCCACGTCAATAAAGTCACTGCTCGATATGGATTTGTTATAATAAAGATCAGGTTTATCGGCGATGCTCTGGGTCACTTCCGCAGACAAGGAAAGTCGGTCTTTACTCCCCTGTTTGGTACTGATAACAACAACACCATTGCCCGAGCGAGCCCCCCATATTGAAGCCGCAGCGGCATCCTTTAAGATAGAGATCGATGCAATATCTGCAGGATTGAGGCTACTTAATCCACCGTCATAGGGAAAGCCATCTACAACGATCAGTGGCTCCGAATTGGCGAATAATGTACTCTTACCACGGATGGTAAATTCGGGCTGATTGCCGCCCTCGTTACTATTGATCTTGGGCAGTTGCAGCCCAGTGGTAAGCCCATTTATTCGCGACAGTATGTTGGAAGAAACTGACCTGTCGATCAGCTTTTGGTCCAACACATCGACACTCCCTACCGTCCTTTCCTTTGAAATACGCTGATAACCCGTATTGAATACCTCCACTTCATCCAGTCTATTATCCATAGGTATCAATTGCACATCGATTGATACTCCTGCAGTATAATTCAATGACTGTGCATTATAGCCCAAATGGGAAAATAGTATTTTACCATTCTTCGCTTTCACTTCGATGGTAAAGGAGCCATCACTTTTGGAGGATGCCCGCCCCTTTTCATCGGCTATGCTGACGGATACCCCTGCTATTGGTTTGCGATCCGAAGCGGATACAACAGTACCAGACACTGTTAAAAGCCCATTGGCCCCGCTGTCCTTGCGGGGCGTCTGAGCTGATAAACTAAACATAGAAACTAAGAGGAACACGATTACAAGAAATGTAATCTGTATAACTGGAATATTGACTACCTTATCCAATAAGGCAGCGTAAAGATTGGCTCTTTTTGTCATCTGCTTA
Source organism: Sphingobacterium sp. UBA1498 (assembly GCF_002325125.1). Taxonomy (NCBI): domain Bacteria; kingdom Pseudomonadati; phylum Bacteroidota; class Sphingobacteriia; order Sphingobacteriales; family Sphingobacteriaceae; genus Sphingobacterium; species Sphingobacterium sp. UBA1498. Next base: position 13,501 of record NZ_DCRG01000026.1, on the reverse strand, counting down.
TGGATTAGGTATTATTCTGCAATTCGGTTAAAGAAACTGTGGATCCTTTGTTTGGCTTCCAGATCGGCTGTAATGACGTCGGTAGGTTCAGCAAAGGTGAATGGCACCGCATCGATACCGATCTTGCGGAAGTGTACCAGGAAATAAGCCATCAGCACACGGCACAGTTTCATTAAAACGGTATGCATCTGCTTTACGTCGGCAGCATCTTCCTGTGCGATGCCCTTTCTATAGTTTTCAAAAAGTGTCCACAGGGTTTCCTGACAGTCGGTTATGGTATGTTGGGACCACAACTCCCGAATGGTATGTAATGGATCGTATCCATTGTCGTATATTTCATAACATGCTAGCTCAAAAGGCAGCAGATTGTTTGATTGTTGGTTCATAACTTAGTTTCATCGAGTACGACAAACCTTTTGATGCTCGCTCAGCTAAAGGCATAGCTTTCCCCTTCGCGATTTTTCACGTTCAAAAGGCTTGTCATTGCACAGATCAAATGCGACCTATGCGAAATGGACAAATAATATTAAAAGTCCGAAAAGCGCCGAGATACAATTTCAAGGCATAAATAGGGTTCATTATGGCGCTCCCTGCCGGAAAGAAGTAAGTACCGACCTAACACAATATTGGTTTGCAATAAAAACTACGGATAAAAAGTTTGGACACAATGAAAAATTGCTTAATTTTAAGGTGCGAATTTTAAATCAAGCTGTATCATTGGCCAATATTACCTTTTAATGCAATTATATTGATAAATAGGTCGGTGACAGGCGTAAATAGCGGGACATTAGACTGAACAGGGGTCAGCTGTCTTTTCGTTTACAGGAAAGTTAAGACCTCCCCTTTTTATTGCTCTTTACAGCCTGTGTTTGATGGAGCGCAACCTATTCGGGTGCGCGGAATATGTTCTTTAAAAGTGATTTGCGGGAATACCTCGTCAATCCAATTTGGATCGATTGCGGGTGATGGGTGGTGTTTTTACTGTTCGTTCTCATAATTGTTTTGGTTTTATGTGAACGATGTTACTCTTAAGATAAGTGTGACCTATAATAAATAAGGTGGCCTCACAACTCCAGAGCCAAGGGGACCAACCCTCCTATAAATTACTTTATAGTTACCATCTGAAGTTAACGTGAGAACCACCCTATAACTTATGTAAAGGTATAAAACTTTTTTAAGCATAGGGCGATTTCACGGTCTCCTCACTGGTAATTTGGTCTTTTTGGCATGAGAAAACATCGTTAATCAAGGCAATACAGCCATGAATTTCAATCGCTAAACAAAGATAAACAATTAAATAGAGTTTACAAAATATTATAATCTATATTTATGGATATTGAGGAGAAATATAAAATTGAATTTGGGAAACAAGTAACCAAGTACTTAAAAAAATCAGGTTTGGACATTAATGATTTCACTAAACTAATCAAATCCAATAAAGATAATGTGAATGATATTTTAAAAGGAAAAGTTGGTCTTACGATTGGCAAAATGATAACCATTGCAAATCTCTTTGGGCAAGTGTATTATAATTTTGCAAATCCAAGCTATCCGATTCCTGATAAAGATGAACTCATAAGAAATATAAAAGAAGTATTAATAAGGAGAAAATCCATAGGAAAAAAGAGTATAGATAAAGATAGACTTTTAGCAAATGAGCTCGATCGTCTTATCTCGGAAGGTTGTTTAAATAAGCCTTGTACAGCAAAATATCTCCATTCAAAAATGGACGAGAAACTCTCGGAGAAGCAATCAACCGAAATTACCAATCTTCTAAGCAAATCCCCGCGCAACAAAATAATTGTTTCGCTTTTCGAAAAAACTTCGCCAAAGATCTTTGTACATAAGGATCATGCCGCAAAGTATGAAAAGATGTCGAAGGAAGAGATTTTGGAGTTGCTTAGCAATTGATTCTTGAAAGAGGAAAAAAATAATAAGTTTGGATTGGAGCTCTGCATATTAGAATAAAATCGCTTTAACCATGGCTATCAATAGCATAATAATTTTCAAATTGCATTCCCATTTAATAAAAAAGATACTAAATTAAAATGTTACCACTAGCAACAGACTTACAAATAAAAAAGAATAGTTTAGATGAGTTTATTATACTTGCTAAAAGAGTTTTAGATTATACCCCGAATGTACTTTCGGGAAAAGAGGAAAAGGGTAATTATTATATATATTCCTCAGATATTGGTAATACCAAAAAGTTTGTAAGACCTATCAACAAATTACTATTTATACCTAGCAGTGCAGGAATAGATTTTCATGAAATAAAATTTAGGGAAATAATTGAAAAAATTAAAATCCAAGTATCTATTAATAATGAAGAAGAGTTTATAATCGATAGCTTTTTATACACGTTGATTCAGTCAGTAGGTATGGGACTTGACCTTCTTGTCGAATCGAATAGTTCAAAAAAACACGTTGGTAACCGTTTTGAAGAACTTGTACGTTCAGTATTTAACGAAATCGCTATTCATAATAAAAAAGGAGTTACAAAAATTCCCTATGAAACATCTGAAGGCACTAAGTTTTATAGCTGTGAGAATGATTTAATTTTAAGCCCTTCAAAGGAATTTACCCATGTGCGCTCACTCGATCAAACAGAAATCGTGGTATCCGTAAAAACTACGTCTAAAGATCGAATGGGTAAGATCTTTATGGATAAAATATTGCTTGAAAAATTTATTGGACATCCCGTGAAAGTTTTGGGTATATTTCTAAATGATGTACAACGAAAAAAGGATAATGATATCAGTTTCACCCTAGTTTCTGGGCTATTCATGGTTTATAATAGATTTCTAACAGAATTGGAAGGTGTCTATTATCTAGACCCTCCCCCAAATGCATTGTTATCACCATATAATAGACATATTAAACCTTTTTCAAAATTATTGAGTGAAGATTTACATAAAATATTATCATCTTAATTTCCCCCGCAATTTGGCAGAAGAAATTTCGTCTTTTCGAGACCTAATACGCTCAATGTGTTCTTTATCTTGAATTCTTCCTGCTATCAGGTTACAATATTCAAGACTAAATTCTGTGCCTATCCATTGACGTCCATATGCTTCTGCCACTGCGTAAGTAGATCCTGATCCTCCAAATGGATCATAAATAAGACTGCCCTGATTCGATGAGCCGAGAATTATCTTACGCATCAATTCAACAGGTTTTTGTGTAGGATGAGCCATTTTTTCCCATGAACCATTTGAGATTGTCGGAATCTCAAATACATCTTTAGCTTTTGCACCAAGAGGATTTGGGCTCCATTCAGGCTTCTTCTCCTTGCCATTTGAAAATTGGGAAGAAGCGCCTTGTGTACGATTCGGATACCTCGTAGTGTGAGCATTATAAGGTATTCTTACTTCATCCATATTGAGGATAAAATTGGATCCCTTCCTAAGGTGCAAAATACTCTCATGTGAACGTCCCCAATCTTTCCCTAAGTTACCTTTATTACGATAATACCATACTAACCATTTGCATCCCTTAAAAAGAGATGAACATGCCCATTTTAAATCAGCAAGTATCTCCGAAAACCCACAAATAAATAGAGAACCATCTTGCGTTAATATACGATGCGCCTCTCTGATCCATTCCATACTCCATTCTACATATATTTTTTGCGATTCGAAAGTATCCCATTCCGCTTTCTTAATATTATATGGTGGATCTGCAAAAACTAGTTGTACAGAATTCGAAGGAATAGTTCGCATAAATTCTATAGCATCCATATTATAGAGCTGACCAAGATCGGTCCTAAATATGGGCTCTAATAACCTGTTTTGATCATAGAGAACGGTATCGAATAAATCAAATTCCTTCAGATTAAATTCCTTCGCCAAAGAAAGTAATTGATTTTCCGAGTAGACTCGATAATTATTTATTGGATGTCGGGTGCTTCTGAATTTTCCAGAATTATCCCAGCGCCGCAAGGTTTCTGCACTAATATCCAGCAGCTCAGCGGCTTCACTAACTTTATAATATTTATTCATATAAACTATACACAACCTTATACAAGATTATACAATAATAATGAGAAAAAATTAATTCAAAAAGGTTTGTGAATAAAAATTATAAAACGATAGTGTCGTATTGAAAGATACTAATTAACTAATTTATTTGACTCTCTGAATCCTAATTTCCTTCCTTCAATTACTACTGGTCTAGTAGAATTTAAGGCATTGTTGGCTGAAATTCTTTTTTCAAATTCAACAAAACAAAAACCCTTCGACTGCCCATCTCTTGCTCCTCCTGACCATCTTGGGATGATTACATCTACGACTTCACCGAATTTCCCTAAAACTTCGTACATCTTCTCTTCCTTTATATTATATGGAATATTTCCTACATAAATCCTAGCGTAATCAGATCTATCTTCCTCTCCCATTTCCTCAATCGATTCTGTTGTTGGTTTATGGATTTGGTATCGAGGGACTGCTTTTCTCGATCCTCCATACTTATGTTTTAATTGTTGCTTCTTTTGAAGACATTGTTGTGGATAGAATCCCATGTAACCTTAAAGATTGAATTAGCTCACGATACTCTTTCTCATCGATAATGCCGACGGCTTCGAAAATCTCTTTTGCAGAGATAAGTCTCCCATTAACTCCTAGTCTGACAACTGTTTTTTTCTCTCTGGATAATGTAAGGCTATCAAATTCTTCTAGCCAAAGTTTTTCTTCAGTGCTATAAACATGTTTATAAAATAGAGTGATTGAGAAGGTTTTATTTCTATATTCCAAGACAGGCTCGACCATATCATTACTTTTCATTAACTCGTGGATGCGTATAATCCCCTCACATAGTTCTCGGACATTGCCAGTCTCTCTCAGAACTCTAGCTATACAAGTATTTCGAGATTGATGCACACCAGATAAGGATTTTAAATCTTTGACGGTTATTGATGATAAAAGTTCTCCAGGATTATTGATGGCAAGTCTATCGTTAAAAATTTTGACTTCGATCCCCCTCCCTTCACTACTGTAATCTCTATGTGTTATTGCATTCACTAAAGCTTACCGACATGCTAATTCAGGATACAGTATCTGATTTCTAAATATTGCATCTTGTGAGAATCTAGTATCGGTTAAATGCGGACGAAGAAGATCCCAACTACTCTCTTTATTTTTTTATTAGCTTATCAGAAAATTTAATATATTGCGTATATAATAATTTTATACACAATACTAATTAACCGCTAAAATATGAAAGGCTCAATTTGGAGAAAATGGGATCTACATTTACATACACCTAAAACTAAACTATCAAACCACTATATTTTAGAAGGAAAAGATGAAATAGAGGTCTGGAAAGAGTACTGTAAATTAATAGAAGAATCAGATGTTTCTGCATTTGGAATAACAGATTATTTCTGCTGTGAAAATTATTTTGAATTCTTATCCCTATTTAAAAGTAACCATCCACAATCAAGAAAAGTATTTTTTTTGAATATTGAATTTAGATTGCCAGTAGCAGTAAACAGACAAGGAGAAGAAGTAAATATCCATATTATATTTGACAACAAAGTACAAAAAAGCAAAATTGATGAATTTCTTTTAAATTTAAAGACAAGTGATACTGATGAAAATGGAGCAAATATAAAATGTAAGAATCTAACACCAGATAAATTTATAAGTGCTACAATTTCAATTGAAGAAATTAATAGAGGTTTAAAAGAAGTTTTTGGCACAAACAAACCATATTTAATAGTTGCAGCAGCTAATAACGCAGGCTTACGTCCTACTAGATCGCCTAGAAAATTATCTATTACAGATGAGATTGATAAAAAATGTGATGCATTTTTTGGAGGTGTCCAAAACGTTGATTATTATATGTCAACAGATCGATATGAAGAGCCAATTAAAATATCTAAACCTAAACCTGTTTTAAGCGGTTGTGATGCACATTCATTTGATGATTTAAAACTAAAACTCGGTAAAAAATTACTTGACGATAGAGATAATTCGATTACTATATGCGATAACACTTGGATTAAGGCCGATTTGAGTTTTGAAGGCTTAAAACAAGTGTTATATGAACCAAAGCATAGAATCGTAATTCAAGAGACTGAACCAAGAAACTCTACTCGAAAAATTGAATATATTAATTTCAATTTTCCAGCTAATATAAAAATTCAAAGAAAGGATTCATCTGATGTTCAAGAATTTTGTCTGAAAAACATTAGAGGTAAATTAGAATTCAGTAATTATTTTACTTGTTTAGTAGGCGGAAGAGGTACAGGTAAAAGTACAATAATAAATCTACTTGCAGAAAAACTTAATGAAGAGTCAGATTTCTTTGCAAATAATTTTCTAACAGTTGATAATAAGCAATATGATTTAAGAAGCGATAATTTAACATTTGTAGAATTAGAGGGAACAAACGAAATAGAATTTGTAAGCCAAGGAAAGATAGAACAACTCGCAGAAGGAAACAGACTAACAAATCTTGTATTTGATGAACGAATCAAAAACTTGGACTCTAACTTTGAAGTTCATGATAATAGAATTGAATTAATTAAATCTAAAATAGATTCAAATATCAAGATTATTGACGACATAGATAAAAAGGATAAACTTAAAAAGGATAAAAATAATGAGAAGGACACATTTCAAAAAATAATTGATTCAGTCAATGATGTCAAATATAAAGAAATATCGAATGCAATTAGTACAAACAAAGAAGAAGTAAACGCTTTGAAGGCTAGTAAAAATTCATATTCGGAATTATTAAAGGATATTAAAAATCTTATTAACAAATATCCAACTTCTGAAAAGGTCGACGATTATTCAAAAAGATATAACGAAATACTTAATATATTAACAACAATTGATGAAGTGGAATTTATCGAAAGTGATACAATTATTGTCGAGAAAAATTTTGAATCGGTAAATGACAGGTTAGAACTATTAAATCAATCTTTCGATACTGAAATCAAAAAATTGAAGAGCTTCTTCGAAGAGAAAGGAACAAGTGAAGAGGTGATAAAAGACTCACAAAACGCAAATGAGAAAATATCTCTTTTAAATCAGGAAATATTAAAATTAGAAACGGAAATAAAGAATTTATTAGAAGAATATAAGGAGAATGAATCAATAACAAAAACATATGTATCTCTTTCAAAAGAGTATTCTCAATTAATTTCATCCAATCTAGATATAATAAATTCTAGACTTGATATACAAAATGAAAATCTTTTAAAAATTAATTTCGATACCTATGTTGATAATGAAAAAATCGAAGAATATGTTTTTGATGAATTTTATAATAAGTTTTTAGAATATCACATTAGCGGAACATCTAAAAGTGATGTTAAAAGGGCCCTATTAGAATTAAAACTGAGTGATGTAGTAAATCTAGATTATAATCAATTTAGAAAAGAACTTGAATCTAAAATATTTTTAAATTTTAATAGAGCAACAAATTATATAAAAATAATTGAGGAAATTTTCAAAAGTAGAGCAAATTTCATTATTTACAAATTAATCATCACTAAACATATCTATGATGTTCCAACCTATATTAAATTCAAAGGTTTCTATGGAGACAAGGATTTAAAGTCTTGTTCTTTTGGTCAGCGATGTACAGCTGTTGTCGTCACTTTATTGATGACAGGAATTAAACCTTTAATCATTGATGAGCCAGAAGCTCATTTAGACAACAAATTAATTGCAGAATATCTCGTTGAATTAATAAAGACAAAAAAGCCTGATAGACAAATAATTTTTGCAACTCATAATTCAAATTTTGTTATAAATGGAGACGCTGAATTAATACATATTTTAGAAATTCCACACAAAGATTTATATACGAACGTTACATCCACAACAATTGAAGATTTATCAAATAGGGAAAGATTGTTAAGATTAGAAGGAGGAAAAGAGGCATTCAAAACGAGGGAATCCAAATATGACATACAGTAGTACATGTCATTTGAACCGCAATATCTGGCACCATCCGACCGAAATGACGGTAGTGTAAACTGAACTGTGTCACATCACTCTTTTTAGGGTTCGTGCTCAGAGGCTGGAAGCCTCGAGTGCGACCCCTAAAAAGAGTCGTCTAAGGCCTTAATTCTATCTCCAAATTTAATATGTAATTGTTGCATTGTCCGTAGCCACTTTTGAATAGGTATGGTCCATTTTTTTGATGTTACTTTGACAATGGAGCTTGCGGGGTAATAATCTTATATAATTATAGGCGATAATTTTGCAAAACGTTTTTAATTAGCAGAATTTTGTTGTCTATATAATTTACCCCTTTTTTCTTTATCAATTATTTCGGAAATAAAACTTTCTAAATCAGTGGAATTTATCTTTGAGATTTCAAATCTTATTTTTCTCATATATCCTGCATAGAAGAATTCAAATGGAGTTTGCATAGAATCTAAAGCAAAACTATTACTTTTAAAACGCCCTAAATCAACGACCATTTGATAAAAGGTATTTACTAATGTAAACCTTGATGTCGTTGTTACTATATTTTCAGAATTTAGCGAATCAGTTATTTCTTGACTATATTCTGCTGAATGTTTTGGTTTAAATGCATATTCCCATTCACCGTGTTGTACTTTATTTCTTATAAAGAAATTAGGAACAAAATGATTAGTTATAATGTCTCGAAGTTCAAAATATTGATTGACTAACTCGTTTCCTAAATTTCCTCTCTCTGTGTTTATACTTACAGAAGCACAGATTTCATCTCCAATAGGGACTAAATCATAAGCGATACAGAAAACAATTTTTAAACTCTCATACCATTTTTGATCTAACGCACCTTTTGTTATAATATGAGTACGTTGGGTATCAGTAAAAAGATTCGTTTCATATAGGAGTCTTTTTACTGATTCTTCAGCCCATGAAACTTGTATTCCAGATAAAATTCGTGATAATGATTTTTCGATTTTTTTGGTCTCAATTTTCTTTATATCGCTATCAGACAAGTTAAAAATATAATTACCGTTATTATCTTGTTTATGATAAAGATCTTTAATTTGATTTCTTATGTGCTCAAACCCAATTTTTAGAAGCCTAATATTGGAGTTATGATAATGAAAGTATTGATTTAGTTCAATTGGAGTCATTTTTTTCATTATTTAGGTCAACCCTGACCGAAGACAACAAAAAAAATATCTTCGGCCAGGAATCGAACCCAGCAAACCGTTTCCGGTCGGACACCTGTCCACGCCACTTTTAAATATTTTCACAAACTTTAGTTTGGTTAAATTCCATGCAACAGAAAAGTATTGGCGAAATGAGTGGTTTCAAAGAACTCAAAATTCAAAAAACACAAACATTACTAACGTCTTTTCGATAAAACTAATTTACGAAAATTTCCGGTACTAAAAAGCAATAGTGGATCAAAAAAATCAACTTTTAATTTTGTACATTTTTAAGACTTACCATTTTGGTAGACTTACCTGTTTTTCAGACAAATTAAAAATGTTAAATTAGTTTGTTATATATTATGAAAAAGAGCAAGTTTTCAGAACATCAGATCGTCAATATTCTCAAGGAATATGAGTCAAAAAAGGCCATAGAGGATATCTGCAAAGAGCACGGGATCTCAGCAGCTACCTTCTATCAATGGAAGTAAAAGTACGGTGGTATGGATGCTCAGCAACTTAAAGAGCTGAAGGCTCTTCAAGAAGAGAACTCTCGTCTAAAGTGGATATTTGCTGATAAAAATAGCAAATCCAAAGAGGGTGTAAAGTGAACTGTGTCATATAAAATATTTTTTATATTAGACACAGATAATCATGAAAGAGGAATTTGATTTTGCACGCTTCAAAGAGGAAGCCATGAAAGGCCTTTATGAAGGTAAGAAAATGGGTGGTACCGATGGTGTTTTTGCACCGATGTTAAAACATCTTTTGGAATCCATGTTGGAAGGAGAGCTTGATCACCATTTGCAGGAGAGTAAAGCTTCTGGAGCGACCAATCGTAAAAATGGGAAGACCACAAAGACTGTACGTAGCCTTCAATCGGGACATTTTGAACGGGAGAGTGGTCGTGACCGCAATGGAACTTTCGAACCTAAAATTGTTGCTAAGCGACAGTTAATTATTACTGAAGAGCTAGAGTCCAATGTTTTAGCCATGTATGCACGAGGTATGAGTACCCGTGATATTTCAAATTATATTAAGGAAATGTATGCTATGGACATCTCAGCTACGGAGATTTCCAATATCACCGATAAGGTAATTCCTGCTATGACGGAGTGGCGCAACCGTCCACTTGAATCCATTTACCCGTTTATTTTCCTTGATTGTATGCACTTTAAAGTTAAAGAGAACGGCTCTGTCCAGAGTCGTGCGGTCTATAATATTCTAGGTATTAATAGAGCGGGTAAAAAGGAGCTTCTTGGCGTCTATCTTTCAGAAAGCGAAGGTGCTAAATTCTGGCTTTCGGTTTTGAGCGAGCTCAGGCAGCGTGGTGTGGAAGATATTCTTGTTGCCTGTATTGACGGATTAAAAGGGTTTCCGGAAGCTATTGAATCTGTTTACCCTAAGACACAGATTCAGCTGTGTATTGTACACCAGATTCGTACGAGTCTTCGTTACGTGCCTGAGAAGGATAAAAAAATAGTTGTTGCTGATCTGAAGCCAGTATATCAAGCAGTTAACCAAGAGCAAGGCTATGAGAAACTCCTTGAATTTGAGGATAAATGGGGTAAGAAATACCCGCTTTCGGTCAAAGGATGGCTGGATAATTGGGTGAATCTTTCCACTTATTTTGAGTATTCTCCAGAGATAAGACGAGCCATTTACACAACTAATGCTATTGAAGCGATGCATCGACAGGTCCGAAAAGTTACTAAAAGTAAGGGTGCTTTTACTTCTGATCAGTCTCTGTTAAAGCTCATTTACCTGGTTATTCAGGATATTACAAAAAAATGGACAATGCCGATTCACAATTGGGGCTTGACAATGCAACAACTACATATTAAATTTGGGGAGAGGATTAAAGCCTTCGGCGGTTCCTTTTAGGGTTCGCACTCGAGGCTTACAGCCTCTGAGCACGAACCCTAAAAGGAACTAGTGACACAGTTCGATTTACACTCCCAATCCAAAGAATAATTGAACTCGTTGTAAATCGCAAAGTCTATTTATTGCGATAACAATCTACCGAAAATAATGAGATTTTATTTATGTGACTCTTTAGGAATTCTCACGCAATATTAATAATTTTCTCAATTGTTGTAAAAATTGTTAAAAATGCTTCAAAACTCATCTTATTGAAAGGGGGCCTTTCATTTAAAATATATTCTGCAAGTTCATTCTTTGAAAGTGCCAAACTTTCACTTTCCTTAAAAACACCTTCCGATATAATTTTGGGAAAAGGAGATTTAGCTATAGATGCTTTTTTCAACAAAATATCTTTTTGCTTGATATGCTCACCAGATATAGGATCAAATTCTGTTGACAAATAAATTCTTCTAGATTTTGAATCTGGCACTAATAATTGATCATCTTTATATAAGTGTTCAATCGATACTTCATTAAATTCCCTAAAATCTGGTGAGGGAATTACCAATGAATAGACATTATTGCCCCAGTATTTAAATCGTTCTTTTGAAGATGTTACACTTGTCGTAATCCTTTGAATATCTCTATCAAAAATGCAAATTATTTTATTCCTATTTTGTAACACTCCTTGTCCTTGATGTTTACAAAAAGTGTGTAAATTATCAGCTCCCATTTCAATATCGTTTTCATATTCATGAAATTTAAACTTTAAGTCAACGAACTTATGCTGCGCTGACCTAAAATGATTAAATGCAGCCTTTAAATGTTTCCAATCGGTTTTGCCTTCCGTAATTATAACCGGAAGATTGGACTGAGCAACTTCTTTATAAATGATTGATAAATTTGCTTCGGGAAAAATCTTTTTTATCCTATTTACGAGTTTTACATATGTTTCATTATCCTTACCTTTAATAAAACCAATAAAAGATATCTTTCCCACAATACGTTTCAAGAAATAATTAATATTTTTCTGAAAATTGCCAAGTTCTATTTTTATACCTTGCTTTTCAAAATGATGGTACATAGCCTTTTCTATCCCAAATTCCTCGATCGAATGTAATGTAGCTCTAATCTTTTTCAAATAGAGACGATTAATGTTGAGTTTTTTGTTCACGATTAACCCAGTAACTACTTGTCGTTCTTTATTTGTTTGATATCTTATCTTATCGTCATTTATAAAAAACACATTATTCTTAAAAATCTTCTTAAATTTGTCGGAAAGAATGAATTTACGATTTATTTCATCGTACGAACCAAAAAATGTAGGAAATGTTTTAACTCGAGTTGAAATTGTAATATCATCCGCATATCTTGAATAATAACACTTTAATTCTCGGCAAATTTCTGTAAGGGACTTGTCAAAATTTCTACAAATAAAATTACTGATAATTGGTGAAGTTGGCGCTCCTTGAGGAAGTCGTGATTGAAAACAAACCAAGCGTGCCAAGATTTGACTGACCTCCTCATTTAAACAAAATGGGTATGCTTTTAATAAACCTGTAACTCTATTATAAGTAATTGTTCGAAAGAAATCCTTTAAGTCTAAATTTAATACAATTTGGCTTCTTACATGCATACGAGCATTTGATTTTATATCTCTCTTTTTAACATAAGCATGCACACATTTCTTAGGTTTAAAACTCTCCATTAGAGCCTCTTTAATTTTATATTGGATTTTTATTAAATTTAAATTTGGGGAGTTAATTTCCCTAAATGTTCCATTCTTTTTTGAAATCTTAAAAGTATAATATAGTCTATTAATATTCAAAAGAATATAATCCAATTCCTGAGAAGATATTTCGAGAAATTCACAAAGATTATCTTTGTTTTTGATAGATAAAAATTCCATAAATGGCGAGGGTTATTCAACTTTCCTATTAGAATTATTTTAACAGAAAAATATGTTATGATATAATGTAATCTAACTTGACTTAACAGTTTTAGAAAGTTACAGTTATCGAGATATATTAAAATATTAAGAAGCTATTTTCGACATTCTTATACGTATTGCACGAACGCAATACAAATCAATAATTATTCCCTCGCCATAATCCAAAAAAAAGCAAAATATTTCATTAAATCAATTTCTTCTTAAAATTATACTCTTGCACAGTTACAATGGTATCCCTTATAATATTAATTTTATTTGGAACAATTCAATGTATTTTTAATCAGTGTCTTCATCATATTAATCTATATTAGATAACATCACAGGCTCGAACCTTCTGCTGAATCAGTTCGCCGTCCAATAGATCATCCTGCTTCTCTACGGGAACACAAGCAACTTCTTTAAGATGTACTGGTGTACTCACTGCAGTAATCATAAACATTTGACTCCCCTTTCCTGAGATTTCGTCGATATCTACACTAAGCCCAATAATAGCATCAGCACGAATTGCCTGTGCACGTTGCTTGTGTCTATTTCGGTGATACTGGGACAGTGATTTCGGTGATATTGGGCCAATT